>NZ_JAVAYO010000084.1:0-275 GCF_054863005.1 Bradyrhizobium sp. 25ACV | reverse complement strand
CGACTGCCCGGCAGCAGGCAGCGATTCGAGCATACTTCGCTAAGTACACGACCGCGGAGGTAAAATTCGAGAAGGGTGAATTTGCCTCGACGGTGCCCTTCCCTATTGGAGGCTGCAAGTAGCCTGACCATCGAGCACTTGGCGCCCCAGCCAGCGGCTGAACGCAAACGCGATGCGGTCTCGATCGGGATGGTCAAAAAAATATGGGCGAAGGTACTACCCTAAATGCCCCTATCTAAGGGCGGGTAGATAGCCGTTCCGGTTTCAGGATTTTC
>NZ_JAVAYO010000083.1:0-275 GCF_054863005.1 Bradyrhizobium sp. 25ACV | reverse complement strand
GCTGGGCCGTTAAGTTTCTTGCATTGGTCTTCGCTTTATTGCTGTATGGTGCAGTCAATTCAGCGCAAGCGCCCACGCCGAAAAAAATCGGTGAATCCTTTTTCCCAACATCGACAACAGATGAAGCAACCTTAACGGACATTCCTGTTAAAGCGTATTATGATGACGAGAAGTATGTCGTCACTGGTGTGCCGCAGACAGTCAATGTCACAATTAAAGGTTCAACAAGTGCTGTGAAAACAGCAAGACAAACAAAGAACTTTGAAATTTACGCA
>NZ_JAVAYO010000082.1:0-275 GCF_054863005.1 Bradyrhizobium sp. 25ACV | reverse complement strand
AACACCATGCCCGGGTTCACCTCGATCAGCATGTATCCGAAGATGATGGAAGCCTCAGGCGTGCCCTACGGCGAGCTGCTGACGCGCCTCGTCCATCTGGCGCTGGACCGCTACCAGCAGCGTCACGCGCTGGAACGCGGCTATTCCAGCTAGGTCGTGGCCGACTGCCATTTGAGTGCAGGCCCCTCGCGCCGCGTGTTAGGCGACTTCGCGCGCCTCGATGCGCGACACGCTCAATCGCTCGGTGATGTGATCGGCAACAAACTCCGCATCTC
>NZ_JAVAYO010000081.1:0-275 GCF_054863005.1 Bradyrhizobium sp. 25ACV | reverse complement strand
AACTTTGCGATACGGCAAAGGCGGCGAAGAAACTCGGCGTAAAGGTCGTTAATGGATTTACCGGCAGCTCGATATGGCACTATGTTTATTCCTTCCCGCCGGTTTCAGCGGATATGATTAAGGCGGGGTATAAGGATTTCGCGAAACGGTTTACGCCAATTCTGAATGTTTTCAAGAGCCAGGGCGTGAAGTTTGCGCTGGAAGTTCACCCGACGGAGATAGCTTTCGATATCGCATCGGCGCAAAAGGCGCTTGAGGCAGTGAAGAACCATCCG
>NZ_JAVAYO010000080.1:0-276 GCF_054863005.1 Bradyrhizobium sp. 25ACV | reverse complement strand
CCACGAGATCGCCTTCGGTGGGCAGACGTCCATGCACCGGGAGCAGGGGAGAACGATCGGAGGCTCGTTGACGCAATCCGCGACCGACAGGAAGTACGGTCCGGGGACGGCCTGCGGGAACGGCGTGTAGATCGCCTTACGGCTCGCCATTGCCGAATCGAACTCGTTCGGAAGGACGACCGGGCAGGCCTCGGAGCAGAGCCCGCAGCGGGTGCACTCGTCGCTAACGAGGTTCCCCTGGCGCCGGAGGGTGACCCGAAAGCTTCCGCCGTCGAC
>NZ_JAVAYO010000079.1:0-276 GCF_054863005.1 Bradyrhizobium sp. 25ACV | reverse complement strand
TGTCCCTTGCAATATCGTCCTGGTTAGGCTGGTACTTCTGCCCCTGGCCTGTATCTGGGGCAACTCTCTGCTGCCCCGGACGTTGTCTCAGGAGCTGAGCCGGGGCCTGCTGGCGGAGATCTGCGCGGCCCTGGAGACTGTGGGTGTGCAGCTTGACCCCCAGAATGACCATTGGCTGCGCAAGCTGGCCCATTCCAGCGAGTTTGGCCTGCTGGGGCTGGAGCTGTGCCTGCTGCTGTGGCTCAACAGGCGCCAATCTGTTCAGGGCTTCGTCAA
>NZ_JAVAYO010000078.1:0-276 GCF_054863005.1 Bradyrhizobium sp. 25ACV | reverse complement strand
GAGCGAGTAGAGGTCGAGGATGCGACCGATGGCGTTCCATCGGACGTCGTCGACACCGCTTGCTCGAGTTGCCCGGCCGTGGCTGTCCGGAGGCTCAATGCTCGCGTCCGATCCAGCGCAATAACCTCCGGCCATCGGCCGACAGCATGATCAGGTCCTCAAGCGCGAGGACACGCGGGTGCGAGGCGGCATGCCGGATCGGCTTGATACGCGCCATCGTCTCCTTGAGCGCGTCGAGCGAGCCGAACTTAGCGGCGAAGAGGCCCCAGTTCTCAC
>NZ_JAVAYO010000077.1:0-276 GCF_054863005.1 Bradyrhizobium sp. 25ACV | reverse complement strand
CGGCAGCAGCCGGGCCGATCCGAGATGCGTGTCGTCCGGCCCTGCGAGGATCAGATAGGTGGCGTGGACGTCGTCGAACTGGTCGACCTCATAGGCGCCGTCGAGGACGGGAACGTCCCATTTGAGCAGGTCGACGAAGACCGACTTGCGAGCGGCGAACATCGCCCGGAGGACCGCGTCAGATGCCGGGCGCGCGGCGGATTGAAGGACATGCAGCATGGGTCTGGCTCCCTGACCGTGATCGGCCAAGGGTCAGCGAGAAGCCGGCTGCGCCGC
>NZ_JAVAYO010000076.1:0-277 GCF_054863005.1 Bradyrhizobium sp. 25ACV | reverse complement strand
AAGCGGCTCGGCCTGCCTCATCAGAACTACAAGCAGCCCGCCGGCGGGCCCCTAACGCGGCGCCGGCGTGTCGTTCGTCGCGCCATCGTGGCCGGATTGGCTGACCTCGTCCTGATCAGCGACCGCGATCGCCGAGTCATGATGCGAAACCCCGGCGGTGACGCGATCGACGCGGTGCTCGCGGCGCTCGGCGCTGCCCAGGCTTTCGAGTCGGTGGACCATATCGCGATCGCTCGTCACGCTCGCTATCCGCGGGAGGGGCACCTCTACTTCTGAG
>NZ_JAVAYO010000075.1:0-277 GCF_054863005.1 Bradyrhizobium sp. 25ACV | reverse complement strand
CTCGCCGAGATGGGCGCCAGCGAAGACGATTAGCGGACTCTTCTTGGCCGTTCGCCCTGAGCATGTCGAAGGGCTGTGCGCCGCTGTACCGACGCCTGCGCAGCCCGGTGCTTCGACAGGCTCAGCACGAACGGTTCTGGGTGGGCCACCCAATCGCGCTTGATCCGGGTTGGCGCAGTCCGCTACCCCGCCTGCCATGACCGCGCCCCTCCCCACGACCGATGATACCGCCGCAACCGAGCTGGCCCGGCTGGCGGAGCTGATCGCGCACCACAAC
>NZ_JAVAYO010000007.1:175000-415971 GCF_054863005.1 Bradyrhizobium sp. 25ACV | reverse complement strand
GACAGCTTTGCGAGCGTTCTCTCCCATGCGGCCCAGTCAGGCCACGACGTCGTGATCGCGACGGGGAGCGACACCCTCACGCTGAAGAACACGCAGCTCGACAAGCTGAACAGCCACGACTTCCACTTCGCGTAGGAGACGGGTCAGTCAGCACAAGCTGGTACTCGACAAAACTGCCTCGGAGGATCCCTTGGGGGATCCTCCGATAAGGCTACGACTGAAGTTCGATGGCGGGGTGATCCCCCGCCCACGGCTTCCTAAACCGTAGGTCGGAAGTTCGAAACTTCCCGGGATCCCCATTTTTCATGGGCCACCGTTACGGTTTGCCGCGCCATTCGGCGTGAAAATTGCTAGAAGCGAACGGCTTCCTTCCTCGCTGGCCCGGCTGCCATGCCGCCGGCACCTCACTGCCTCATCCGGAGACCGCGATGCCTTTCGACTTGATCCTGCGCGGGGGGCGGGTGATCGACCCCTCCCAGAAGCTCGATGCCGTGACCGACGTCGCCTTTGCCGGCGGCAAGGTGGCGGCGATCGGCGGCGCCCTCAAGGCCGATCCGGGCACGGAGGTGCGCGACGTCTCGCAGCTCATCGTGACGCCGGGACTGATCGATCTGCACACCCATGTCTATTGGGGCGGCACCTCGCTCGGTATCGATGCCGAAGAATTCTGCCGGCTCTCCGGCGTCACCACAGCGGTCGACACCGGCAGCGCCGGGCCCGGTAATTTCGCCGGCTTCCGCAAGCATGTGATCGAGCCGAGCCAGGTCCGCATCCTCGCTTATTTGCACGTTTCCCATGCCGGCATCTTCGGCTTCTCGCACCGGATCATGGTCGGCGAGAGCGAGGAGTTGCGGCTGATGAATCCGATCGAGGCGGCCAAGGTGGCCGATGCCAACCGCGATCTCATCGTCGGCATCAAGGTGCGCGTCGGCTTGCACTCCTCGGGCACGTCGGGGGCGGTGCCGCTCGACATCGCGCTCGAGGTTGCCAACGAGGTCGGCATGCCCCTGATGGCGCATATCGACCATCCGCCGCCGAGCTATGAGGAGGTGCTGGCTCGTCTGCGTCCCGGCGACGTGCTGACCCATGCGTTCCGGCCCTTCCCGAACACGCCGGCGACCGCGCAAGGCACGGTGAAGAAGGCGGTGCTGGACGCGCGCGAACGCGGCGTGCTGTTCGACATCGGCCACGGCAAGGGCTCATTCGCGTTCAAAACCGCGCGCGCGATGCTCGCCAACGGCTTCTATCCGGACACCATCTCCTCCGACATCCACCAGCTCTGCATCGACGGCCCCACCTTCGACCAGGTCACGACGATGTCGAAGTTCTTGTGCATGGGAATGGAGCTGTCCGACGTGATCGCGGCCTCGACGGTGAACGCGGCGATGGCGCTGCGGCGTCCCGAGCTCGGCAGCCTCAAGCCCGGCTGCGTCGGCGACGCCACGCTTGTTACGGTCAAGCAAGGCCAGTTCGACTACGAGGACGTCGTCGGCGAGCACCTGATCGGCGACCGCAAGATCGTGTCCGAGGGTGTCGTCATCGGCGGACGCTGGTGGCATCCGAATTGAGCTTCGCATCCCACCAGTGGTGGGAGTCCTTAAGAGCCTAGTCGGTCTTGTCGACATTCCAGAACATCGGCGTTGCCGGGCCGTCGATCACGCCGGTCAATGATTTGCGCCATGCGCTCGGCGCCTGGAATTGGCCGAGCGGGACGTAGATCACCTGGTCGTAGGCTTCCTTCTGGATCTCGAATGCGATCTTCTTCTGCTGTTCCGGCGAGGTGGCGCGGGCGAAGGCGTCGCGCAGCTGCTCGAGCTTGGGGTCCTCGGACCAGCCGTACCAGCCACCGCTCGTGCCCTTGCCGCCCATCGGGACGTTGACCAGCGGGTTCAAGGAGTCGGCGGCGCCCTGGTAGGTGAAGAACATGTTCCAGCCGCCCTCCTTTGGCGACTTCTGGTTGGCGCGGCGGGTGACCAAGGTCTGCCAATCCATCGCCTGAAGGTCGACCTTGAAGCCGGCCTCGCGCAAAAGTTGTGCGATCACGATCGGCTGCGCTTTCAGCAGGATCTGGTCGCCGGGCGCCAGGATCACCACGGGCGTGCCGTCATAGCCGGACTCGGCCAACGCCTTCTTCGCGTCCGCCATGCCGTTGCCCTTGATCAGGGTCTCGCCGCCGGCGTCGCTGGCCAGCGGCGTATCGCAGATGAAGAACGCGCCGCAGAACTTGTAATATTTGGGATTGCCGATCTGGGCGTCGAGTACGTCCTTCTGGTTGATCGCGAGCAGCGCGGCGCGGCGGATCTTCACATTGTCGAACGGCGGATGCAGGAAGTTCATCCGGCCGAACGACTGGAAGCCGAATTTGTTCAGGATGGAAACAGTGATGTCCGGATTGGACTCGAGCGTGGGCAGCATGTCGAACGGCGGCGTTTCAACGAAATCGACATCGCCGGACTGCAGCGCGTTAAGCGCGGTCTGCGCATCCGGCATCGTGATCCACTCGACACGGTCGACCTTGACCACCTTGCCGCCCGATGTCCATTCGGCCGGCTCCTTGCGCGGCACATAGTCGGTATTCTTTTCGTAGATGGCTTTCACGCCAGGCTGGAATTCGCTCGCGACGAACTTGAATGGGCCGGAGCCGATCTGCTCCGGAATCTGCTTGGTGATCGGGGTCTCGGCCAACCGCTTCGGCATCATGAAGGCGACAACGGCCGACGGCTTGGCGATCGTCTCCAGCACCATGCCATAGGGCTCGTTCAGTTTCAGGACGATCGTTTTGGCGTCTGCGGCTTCGATGCCTGCCGTGAAATCCATCAGCTTGCGCGCCATGCCGTCGACGCTCGTGCCCCAGCGCTTCAGCGAGGCGACGCAATCCTCCGCCGTCACCGGCGCTCCGTCATGCCATTTGAGGCCGTCGCGCAGGGTGAAGGTGTAGGTCAGCTTGTCCGCGGACACGGTCCAGTCCGCCATCTGCGGCCGCACCTTGAAGCTGGAATCGATGCCCAGCAGCGTATCGTAGACCATGTAGCCATGGTCGCGGGTGATGATGGCCGTCGTGAAGCCGGGATCAGTGACGCGAAGGTCCGATTGCATCACCGCGGTCAGGGTCTTCTTTCCGCCCGCGGCGGATGCGGGCGACGTCCAGGCGGCGGAAAGGGCGGACGGGGCAACCGCAGCGAGCTGAAGGAGTTTCCGGCGCGAGACGTGAACCATTCGCTTGTCTCCTGACCTTTCGTGAGCGGCGCCATTGTCGATCACGATCGCGTCCAAAATTCACCTTGGCATCGTATGACAAGCCCGGGCCGCTTGACCAGATTGATCTAGGCCGAGCCTTTGGGCAAGAGGCGCTTGCGCCGTTGGCGTGCTGCGCCTGTTCGCGGCCTATCCGAGCCCCAAATATCCCTCCGCGTCGGTGAGGCCCTTCATAGCGACCTCGCGATCAACAGCTTCATGATCTCGTTGGTGCCGCCATAGATCTTCTGGATGCGGGAATCGATGAAGATGCGCGAGATCGGGTATTCCTGCATGTAGCCGTAGCCGCCGAACAGCTGAAGGCATTCGTCGGCGGTCTCGACCTGCTTCTCCGAGCACCAGTATTTCGCCATCGACGCCGTGACGGTGTCGAGATCCCCGGCGACCAGGCGCTCGATGCACCAGTCGACGAAGACGCGCGCAATCATGGCTTCGGTCTTGCGCTCGGCGAGCTTGAAGGCGGTGTTCTGGAAATCCATCAGCGGCTTGCCGAACGCCTTCCGCTCCTTGGTGTAGGCGGTGGTGAGCTTGACCGCGCGCTCCATCGAGGCGACGGCGCCGACTGCGAGCGCAAGGCGCTCCTGCGGCAATTGCTGCATCAGCTGGACAAAACCCTGGCCTTCCTCCTTGCCGAGCAAGTTCTCGGGCGGCACGGTGACGTTGTCGAAGAACAGCTCGGAGGTGTCGGAGGCGTGCAGGCCGATCTTGTCGAGGTTGCGGCCGCGCTTGTAGCCGTCCGCGCCCGCGGTCTCCACCACGATCAGCGAAATGCCCTTGGCGCCGGCGTCGCCGGTGCGCGCGACCACGATGACGAGATCGGCGGCCTGGCCGTTGGTGATGAACGTCTTCTGGCCGTTGATGACGTAGGAATTGCCCTGTTTCTTCGCCGTGGTCTTCACGGCTTGCAGATCGGAGCCGGTGCCGGGCTCGGTCATGGCGATGGCGCCGACCATCTCGCCTGAGGCCATCTTCGGCAGCCAGCGCTTCTTCTGCTCCTCCGAGCCGTAATTGAGGATGTAATGCGCGACGATGGCGCTGTGCACGGAGACGCCGGTCGTCATCTCCGGCACCGTGCTTTCGAGATCGTCCAGCACGGCGGCGTCATAGGCGAAGGTGGCGCCCAGCCCGCCATATTCCTCCGGCACGCTCGCCAGCAGCGCGCCCATCTCGCCGAGGCCGCGCCAGGCGAAGCGGTCGACCATCTTCTGCTCGCGCCATTTCTCGGCATGCGGGGCCAGGTCCTTGGCGAGGTATTTCCGGAACTGGTCGCGGAAGATCTCGAGCTCGTCGGTCATCCAGGAGGAGCGGTAGGACATCGTTACCTCGTTTGGTGCGGCGTTCCGGCTTGGTAGGCCAGCCGGGCGCGGCAATTATTGTGTTTTCAGGCTGCGCCAGCGACGCTATCAAGGCGGCCGGAAATGCGCCTGCCAGGGTCGTGATTTTGGCTGTCAAAACTCAAGAGCTCAAGCTCGACATCGAGCGCATCGGCACTGTCTCAGCGATCCTGACGCAGCCGGACCATGCGCGCGCCTGCTACGTGATGGCGCATGGCGCAGGCGCCGACATGCGTCATTCCTTCATGGAGAAGGTCGCGGAGGGTCTCGCGGGCCGCGGCATCGCGACGTTCCGCTTCAATTTCCTGTACATGGAGAAGAAGCTGGGGCGTCCGGACCAGCCGGCAGTCGCGCACGCCGCCATCCGCGCGGCCGTCGCGGAGGCGGCGCGGTTGTGCCCGGGATTGAAGCTCGTCGCCGGTGGCAAATCATTCGGCGGCCGCATGACCTCGCAGGCGCAGTCGAAGTCTCCGCTCCCCGATGTCAAAGGGCTCGCCTTCCTCGGCTTTCCCTTGCACGCGGCCAAGAAGCCGTCGGCCGAGCGGGCCGAGCATCTCGCGGACATCGCCATCCCCATGCTGTTCCTGCAAGGCACGCGCGACGGGCTTGCTGATCTCGCCTACCTCAAGCCTGTCGTCGAGAAGCTCGGCCCGAAGGCGACGCTGCATGAGGTTGAAGGCGGCGATCACTCCTTCGCGGTGCTGAAGAAGTCGGGCCGCAGCAACGACGAGGCGCTGACCGAGGTGCTCGACACGCTCTCGGCCTGGATCGACAAACTCGCCTGAGCTCAGGCGGAGTAAAGCCCCTTATCACGCGCCTTCTGGATCGCGAGCGCGGCGATCAGGTCGAGCGTCGGCGTCGACAGGCCGGCGGTGCGCGCGAAGGCGGCGGGCGCCTTGACCAGCACGTCGATCTCCATGGCGCGGCCAAGCTCGTAATCCTGCAGCAGCGAGGGCTTGTGATTGGGAGCGGGTCCACTGCGCGTCACGCGCTTGACCTCGGGGATGAAATGCTGCGCGATGTCGTTGGCCTCGTTCAGCATGCGCGGGATGACCTCCGCAAAGGCGGCGTCGTCGCGCACGCCTCGTGCGGTCTGGCCGGTGAGCAGGCACAGCACCGACAGCGACATGTTGGTCAGCAGCTTTGACCAGATCGCCTCGCGGATTTCCGCGACCGGCGGTGATTCCAGCCGCGCGTCGTTGAACACGTTGCGCAGCTTGGTGATGCGCTCGCAATTGCGGTCGTCGCATTCGCCGATCAGGAGGCGGTTGCGGTCCGGCGTCAGGTTCTGCACCACTCCGGGCGCGGTCACCTCGTTGGAGGAGAAGACGACGCCGCCGATGATCCGCTCCTTCGGGATGCAGGCGCGCAGGCGTCCGCCGGGGTCGAGGAAGGAAATGTCTGGCGGTGTCGGATGCCGCGGCGGCAGGCCGATACCGTACCACCAGGGAATGCCGTTCTGCGCGAACACGATGGCGGTGTCGTCTTGCAGCAGCGGCTTGATGCTGGAGACCAGTCCCGTCAGCGTGGTCGCCTTCAGCGTCGAGATCACGACGTCCTGCGGACCGAGCTGGGCCGGATCGCCTGATGCGTTCACCTTGGCGGAAACCTCGGAATCGCCGACCCGCAGCTTAAGTCCGCCCGCACGCACCGCCTCCAGATGCGCGCCTCGCATCACGCAAGAGACCTCATGGCCGGCGCGCGCCAGCCGTACCGCAATGTGGCTGCCGACGGCGCCCGCGCCGAAAATGCAGATGCGCATGTTGATCCCGTCCCTGATCCCTTGGTGCCATCAGGCGGCAGCATGACACAAGCCGCCATGCGATGGACGCGGCTGCCCTACGCCGGAAAGATATGGATCAAGGCGCGCGGCCTCGGCCATAGTGCGCGGCAAACAACCGGAGGATCGCCGATGACCGCCAACGCCGTCCTGTGGACCCTCGATGAGCGTGGGGTTGCGACCGTCACGTTGAACCGGCCGGAAGTCAACAACGCCTATGACGGCGCGCTGATCGCGGGCGTGCTGGCGGCGATGGACGATCTCGGCAAAAAGCCAAACCTTCGCGTCGTCGTGCTGAGGGGTAACGGCAAGCATTTCCAGGCCGGCGCCGACCTGAAATGGATCAATGGCGTGCGGCCGCAATCGGCAGAGGCGAACGAGGCCGCCTCGCGCGCCACCTTCGAGGCCGTGCAACGGCTCAACACGCTGCCGATCCCGACGGTCGCGCTGGTGCAGGGCGGCTGCTTCGGCGGCGGCACCGGCGTGATCGCAGGCTGCGACGTCGTGATTGCCGCGGACAACGCCCTGTTCTCGATCACCGAGGTGCGCTGGGGCCTGACCGCGGCGATCATCATCCCGCAGCTCTGCGATGCCATCGGCGTGCGCCAGGTCCGCCGCTACGCGCTGACCGGCGAGCGTTTCGGCGCCGAGGACGCCCGCCGCATCGGCCTCGTCCATGAGGTGGTGCCGCTCGCCGAACTCGAAGCCGCCGGCGCCAAGGTCGTCGAGCAATTGCTCGCCAACGGGCCGGAGGCGATGGCTGAAACCAAGAAGCTCGCGCTGGAGAGCTCGTTCGGCGGAATGGCGGTGGACGATGCGGCGTATGCCCGGCTCGTGCACCTGCATTCTCTCAAGCGCCAGAGCGCGGAGGCTGCAGAAGGGCTGGCGTCGTTCGCCGAGAAGCGGGCAGGGAATTGGGGTGGTGGGAAAGGTTGAACGTCAGCAACCGCGGCAGATGTTGTTGATGCTGCGATAGACGGCGTCGTCGTCCTGCCGCATCTGGCGCAGCGTTTCGAGTGTCTGACCGTCATTGGCAGGCGCAACGGGCTTGCGCTTCGCGGCGAGCTCGTCCTCCTGCCGCTTGTAGCAAGCCTCGCGCTCGGGCTTGGCCTGGATGAAGCGGCAGTTTTGCTCCACGGCTGCGGCGGGAGGCGCCGAGAGCGCGAGCGCGATGAGGGCGGGCAGGGCGAATTTCAAAAGCGTCGAATCCATGGCGGCACTTCTGTCAGGTCCGTCATTTGCAAGCAACCGTCTTGTGGCACGTGTGTAGCCCGGATGGAGCGAAGCGCAATCCGGGGCGGACGTTCCCGCATTCCGCTGCGCTCCATGCGGGCTACGACCATCCACATTCGACGTTGCTCACAGCGCCGGCGCCAGCGACGTTTTCAGCAGTGTCAGCAGCGCCTGTACCGCGGCGGCATTGCGCCGCCGCTCGGGGATCGCGGCTTTCACCCACAGCTCCGGAATCGGAAAGTCGCGCAGCACCGGCTTGAGCGTGCCGGCGCGCAAGGCATCGGCCACGAGATAATGCGAGAGCAACGCAATGCCGTTGCCGGCGATGGCGCTGCGCGCCAGCACGTGTCCCTCGTTGGAGGAGAGCAGCGGGCTGACCTGGATGCTGATGCGGCCGCGCGGTCCGTCGAAGATCCATTCCGGGCCGGTCGGCAGAAAGCTGAGGCAGCGATGCTCGACGAGATCGCGCGGGTGCTTTGGCGTGCCGTGCTTCTTCAAATAGGCGGGCGAGGCGCAGAGCAGCCGCTTCAGCGCGCAAAGCGGCTCGTCGACGACGCCGCCGAACGAATGCGGGAAGGCGCCGATGGCGATGTCGAAGCCTTCCGTGACGGGATCGACCGGGCGATCGATCAGCACGATATCGAGCTTCAGCTTCGGGTTCTGGGTCTGGAACGCGCTGAAGGCGTCCGCGAGTCGAGCGACGGTCAGCGAGGTCGGTGCCTTGATGCGCAGATGATCGACGAGATCGTGGCCTTTCTCGCCCATGCGTGAGAGCAGGTCGGTCGCATCGGTCACCACGCCGCGTGCGCGATGCACATAGCGCTGTCCGGCCTCGGTCAGCCGCAACTGCCGGGTCGAGCGGTGAAACAGCGCCGTGCCGATCCGCGCCTCCAGCTGCGTGACGCGCTTTGCCACCACCGAGGTCGAGACGCCGAGCTTTCGCGCGGCGGCCGAGAAGCCGGCCGCATCGGCGGTGGCGAGGAAGGCTTGCAGGTTCACCAGGATGTCCATGTAGACCTTTCTCGATTCGCGAAAGCTGATCACTTATTCTGGTGGATTGTACCTCGGTGCGCGCTAATTCATAGTCGCTCCCAAGCAAAGGAATTTGGGAAGGGACGCGCCATGCGGGCCATGACGATCGAAGAACCGGCACGACAGGTGCCGCTCTATGGCGAATATGAAGTCGTCGTGCTCGGCGGCGGCCCCGCCGGCATCGTCGCCGCGGCCTCAGCCGCGCGCGCCGGGCGGAAGACGCTGCTGATCGAACGCTACGGCTTCCTCGGCGGCATGGGCACCGCGGCCGGCGTCACAAATTTTTGCGGTCTGCATGGCAATGTCTACGGCCAGGCCCATCGCCTCGTGCAGGGCATGGCGTCCGAGCTGCTGGCGCGGATCGATCGGCTCAATGGCCTGAACACCCCGCATCTGATCCTGGGTAAGGTTTTTGCGCAGGCCTACGACACCGCGGCCTACAAGATCGCGGCCGATCAGCTTCTCGCCAGCCACAAGGTGCACATCCTCTTCCACGCGCTCGGCGCCGGCGTCGTGATGGGCGACAACAGCCGCATCGACGCGCTGATGGTCGAGACCAAGGCCGGCCGGCAGGCGGTGCGATCAGAAATCTTCATTGATTGCTCCGGCGACGGCGATCTCGCCGTCTGGGCCGGCGCGCCGTTCGAGATCGGTGACGCGCATGGCCATCCGATGTACCCCTCGATGATGCTCCGCCTCAATGGCATCGATCCTGACAAGGCCGGCGACGCCTGGCGCACTATCCCGCAATTGATGGAAGAGGCCATCGCGACCGGCACGCATAAATTTCCGCGGAAAAGCGCGATCGTGCGGCCGCAAAAATCCGGCATCGAATGGCGGGTGAACTTTACGCAAGTGGCGCGCGAGGACGGCCATGCCATCAACGGCGTCGAGCCTGACGATCTCACCCGCGGCGAGATCGAGGGTCGCAAGCAGGCGCTCGCCGCCTTCGAATTCCTGCGCACCGTGCCGGGCTTTGAAAAATCCTACATCGTCGACTTGCCGCCGCAGCTCGGCATCCGCGAGACCCGCCGCATCAAGGGCGGCTACCAGCTCAGCGGCGAGGACGTGCTCGGCTGCGCCTCCTTCGAGGATTCCATCGGCATCAATGGCTGGCCGATCGAGGCCCATGTGCCCGGCGACGTCGTCTTCACCTTCCCGCCGATCCCGGAATCGCGCGGCTATAACGAGTTGCCGTACCGGATGCTGGTGCCCGAAGGCGTGGACAACCTCCTGGTCGCCGGCCGCTGCGCCTCCATGACCCATGAGGGCCAGTCCGCGGCGCGGGTCTCCGGTGCCTGTTTCGTGATGGGCGAGGCGGCCGGTTCCGCCGCCGCGCTGGCGCTCTCCGGAAACCGGATCCCGCGTGACATCCCGGTTGAAAAATTGCAGGAAACGTTGAAACAACAGGGTGCCTTCATCGGACGGGACCAGCCGGTGCCCGAGGGCCTGTAACGGACTGCAAGATAAACGACGGCGGAGGAAACGGGATGATCGGAATTGCGCGACTCGCGGCAGCCAGTCTTCTGGCGATCATGGCCATGGGTACAGCCCACGCCGAGGATGCGCTGAAGGCCAAGATCGGCGTGCTCCGTCTGTCGTCCTCAGCGCCTGTCTTCATCGCGCAGGACAAGGGCTATTTTCGCGAGGCCGGCCTCGAGGTCGAGCTGAAATTCTTCGACGCGGCGCAGCCGATCGCGGTCGCCACGACCTCGGGCGACGTCGATTTCGGCATCACCGCCTTCACCGCCGGTCTCTATAATCTCGCCGGCAAGGGCGTGCTGAAGGTGATCGGCGGCATGAGCCGCGAGAAGGCCGGCTATCCCCTGATCGGCTATTTCGCCAGCAACAACGCCTACGCGGCCGGGCTGAAGACGCCGAAGGACCTCGCCGGCAAGCGCGTGGCGATGACGCAGGTCGGCTCCTCCTTCCACTATTCGCTCGGCCTGCTCGCCGACAAATACGGCTTCAAGCTTGCGGACGTGAAGATCGTGCCGCTGCAATCGCTGTCGAACGCCGCCGCCGCGCTCAAGGGCGAGACTGTCGATGCGGCGCTGCTGCCGATCTCGACCGCGCGAAAGCTCACGGACGAAGGCGGCGCCAAATTCTTAGGGTGGGTCGGCGACGAGACGCCCTGGCAACTGGGTGCGGTGTTCGCCTCGCCGAAGACGCTGACCAACAAGGCGCTGGTGACGAAGCTGCTCGGCGCGCTCGCCAAGGCCGACCGCGAATATCACGACGTCATCCTCGCCGCGATGAAGAACGGCGTCGCCCCGATCAACGACAAGACCAAGCCACTGCTGGAGATCATCGCAAAGTACACCAATCTCCCGGTCGAGCAGGTGGTCGGCAATTGCGCCTATATCGATCCCGACGGCAAGCTGGACGTGAAGAACGTCGACAACCAGATCAAATGGCTGCAGGAGCAGGGCTTCGCCGACAAGGGCTTTGACGCGAATGCGATCATCGCCAAGGAATTTGTGAAGGCGGATTGATGCCCCGTACTCCCAACTATCCCCGTCACCCTGAGGTGCCCACCTTGCGGCGTGCCGCAAGGTGGGCCTCGAAGGGCGTACGGCCCGGATGCGCCTCGGCCGTTCATCCTTCGAGGCTCTCATCGCGATGCAAACGCATCGCAATGCTCGCACCTCAGGATGACGGGTTGAGAGTTGAAGGTTCCCCATGGACCTGATCGCCAACCACATCTCCCACCGCTTCGGCGACCTCGCCGTGCTCGACGATGTCTCCTTCACCGTCAGCGCCGGCGAGGTGGTGGCGATCGTCGGGCCGTCCGGCTGCGGCAAGAGCACGCTCCTGTCTATACTCGGTGGCCTGCTGCAGCCGACATCAGGCGCGCCCGAGCTGCGCGGCGCGCCACCGGCGGACAGCCTCAATCCGCTGACCTTCGTGTTCCAGGATTTCGCGCTGCTGCCCTGGGCGAGCGTGGAGCAGAATGTCGAATTCCCTTTGCTGCACACCCAGCTCTCGGCCACACAGCGCCGCGCGCTGGTCGACGACGCCTTGCGCCGGACGGGCCTGACCGACTTCCGCACAACCTATCCAAAGCAGCTCTCTGGCGGCATGCGCCAGCGTGTCGGCATCTCGCGCGCGCTGGCGGTGAAGCCCGCCATCCTGCTGATGGACGAACCGCTGTCGGCACTGGATTCGCAGACCCGCGAACTCCTGATGGAGGATTTCGTCCGCCTGCTCGCCGATGGCGGCATGGGCGCGGTCTATGTCACCCATAATCTCGAAGAGGCTGCGCGGCTGGCCGATCGCATCGTGGTACTGTCGCGGCGGCCCGGCCGCATCCGCGAGGTCGTGACCGTGCCGATGACGCGCACTGAACGCGGTGACGCCGCGGCGCGCGAAAAACTACTGGCGCTGCAGAACCAGATCTGGTCGCTGATCCGCAACGAAGCCATCGATGCCGAGCGCGAGGTCCAGCATGCTTGATCGCGCGGCGACTGACACTGCGAAGGACGGCGCGACGCGGCGCGTCCGCTTCCGCGGCGCCGGCTTCGTGCCCGCGTCGAGCCGCTTCGGCGGCTGGATCGCGCTCGCTTTCGTCATCGCGATCTGGCAGGCGGCGGGCAGCACCGGCCTCGTCAATCCCCTGTTTCTGCCTGCGCCATCGGCGATCGCGCGCGCGATCTATCAGCTCGCGATCTCAGGCGCGCTCTGGCAGCATCTGTCGGCCTCGCTGCTGCGCATCGGCGTCGGCTGGCTGTTGGGGACGGCGGCCGGCGTCGCCATCGGTTTCGCCATCGGCCTGTCGCGGCTCGCGCGCAGCGTCGGCATCACCTTCATCTCGGCGCTGTTCCCGATCCCGAAGATCGCGCTGCTGCCGTTGTTGATCCTCTGGCTCGGCATCGGCGAAGAGCCGAAGATCGCGACCATTGCTTTGGGCGTGTTCTTCTCGACCGCGATCTCGGTCTATAGCGGCGTCGACGCGGTGCCGCGCAATCTCATCCGCATGGCGCAGAGTTTCAACGTTCCCTTCGCAACCATCGTGCGCAAGGTGGTCTGGCCCGGTGCGCTGCCCGCGATCCTCGCCGGCTTCCGCATCACGGCATCCGTGGCGTTGCTGCTCGTCGTCAGCGCCGAGATGATCGGCGCTCAATACGGCATCGGCGCCTTCGTGCTCCAGGCCGGTAATCTGATGCAGACCGATCAGCTGCTCGCGGGCGTGGTGATCCTATCGGTGTTCGGGCTGGCGGTGGGGAAGGTGATCAATTGGCTGGAGCTTAGGCTGCTGCACTGGCGGTAGCCGCGTCCGCAATGATGCGGGGTGCAGATGCGCCACACCTCCACCGCCGTCCCGGCGAACGCCGGGACCCATACCGCGTGATCTATCGAGTGTGGGCGGTCTTCGTACCGGCTGGATAACTGCAAGTCTTCGCCAAACTACCCCCTGTGGTTATGGGTCCCGGCGTTCGCCGGGACGACAGTTGAGTATTTGTCCGACAGCGTGACCGTCACGCGTTGCCGCGATCCTCCCGGAACAGATCCAGCTTCTGCTGTACCGGCCGATCCGAGAAGCTGAACAGCACGGCATCGTCATCCGCCTCGTGCGTCACCCATTGCCAGCTCGGCACCACGAACAGATCGCGCGGACCCCATTCAAAGACGGCATCGCCGATGCGGCTGCGGCCGCGGCCTTCGATCGGGCAAAACACCGTCGCATCGGTCGCGCGATAGCGCGCGGTCTTGAAACCCTTGGGCAGCAGCTGGATGAAGGTACCGATGGTCGGCATCGCGAAATCGCCGGTCTCGGGGTTGCTGAATTTCAGCTTCAGCCCGTGACATGCGTCCCACTCCTGGCTCGTGCGGGCCTTCTCCAGCGCCTCGCGCGTGTAGGCATAGGGATAGCTGAAGATCGGCGAGGTCTTCGAGCTCCGCTTGACGTCGACCGGCAGCAGGTTGTGGCCGTAGCGGGCAAAGCTGTCGCCGGCCGGTCTCGTAATCTTCTGCTGGTCTTCTTTCGATCCTTCCGCAAAAGAGCAATCGAAGAACTGCACCAGCGGAATGTCGAGACCATCCAGCCAGAACATCGGCTGATCGGTCTCGTTGGAATGATCGTGCCAGGTCATCGATGGCGTGATGATGAAGTCGCCTGGCTCCATCGCGGTGCGCTCGCCGTCAACGGCGGTATGCGCACCCTTGCCTTCGAGCACGAAGCGCAGCGCCGACTGGCTGTGCCGGTGCGCTGGCGCGACGTCGCCGGGCACCACCATCTGCACGCCGGCATAGAGCGAGGTCGTGATCTTGGACTGGCCGCGCAGGCCGGGATTCTCCAGCACCAGCACGCGCCGCTCGGCTTCCTTGGCGGTGATCAGCTTGCCGGCTTCCGTCATGTAGTCGCGGATGATTTCGAATTTCCAGAGGTGCGGCCGGCAGGCGCTCTTCGGCTCCGGCGTGATCAGGTCGCTCATCACCGTCCAAAGCGCGGTGAGATTCTCGCCGTCGATCTTCTTGTAGAACGCCTCGCGTTCCGGCGTCTTGGTCACCGCTTCCATGGCGCGCCTCCTGCTCGTTTCTAAATTGACAGTATACTGCCAATCTGGTTAGCGTCAACGTGACGAACGACGTACAAGCAACGAGAAAACGGGAGGGTTCCGATGAAGCTGCACGGCTATTTCCGCTCCAGCGCTGCCTATCGGGTGCGGATCGCGCTGAACCTCAAGGGCCTCGGTGCCGAGCACCTGCCGCATCATTTGCGCAAGGGCGAGCAATGCGCGCCCGCCTATCTCGCCATCAACCCGCAAGGCCTGGTGCCGGCGCTGGAGGACGGCGGCGCGGTGCTGACGCAATCGGTCGCGATCATCGAATGGCTCGACGAGACCCACCCCAATCCGCCGCTGCTGCCGAAGGACCCGCTGCGGCGCGCCAAGGTGAGGGCGTTCGCGCTGGCGATCGCCTGCGACACCCATCCGGTGCAGAACCTGAAAGTGCTGGCGCGGCTGCGCGAGCTCGGTCTGCCCGAAGAAAAGGTCCAGGACTGGGCCGCCTGGGTCAACCGCGAAGGGTTGTCGGCTTGCGAGACGCTGATCAGGGACGAGCCGGGGCCGTTCTGCTTCGGCGATGCGCCGACGCTCGCCGATCTCTGCCTGGTGCCGCAGCTCGCCAATGCGCGCCGTTTCGGCGTCGATGTGTCGGCCTATCCGCGTCTGCTCGCGGCAGAGGCGGCCGCAAAGGCGCTCGCCGCGTTTGCCAATGCCGCACCGGAGAAGCAGCCCGATGCCGAGTAAGCCGCCTCCGCCGATCACGATCGACGCGGTCTATGCCGCGCCGGGCTATCTGTTCCGGCGCATGCAGCAGATCGCGGTCTCGATCTTCATGGAGGAGTGCAAGGCGTTCGATCTGACCCCGGTGCAATATGCGGCGCTGATCGCGATCCACACCCATCCCGGCATCGACGCGACGCGGCTATCGGCGGTGATCGCCTTTGACCGCTCCACGCTTGGCAGCGTGATCGAGCGTCTCCAGGCCAAGGACTATGTCGAGCGCAAGCCGGCCCCCGAGGACAAGCGGATCAAGCTGCTCTATCTGACCAAATCCGGCGCCGCGATCCTGCGCGAGATCATCCCCGCCGTCGA
This sequence comes from Bradyrhizobium sp. 25ACV, assembly GCF_054863005.1. Taxonomy (NCBI): domain Bacteria; kingdom Pseudomonadati; phylum Pseudomonadota; class Alphaproteobacteria; order Hyphomicrobiales; family Nitrobacteraceae; genus Bradyrhizobium; species Bradyrhizobium sp. 25ACV. The sequence goes on along the minus strand of NZ_JAVAYO010000007.1, from coordinate 400,738 downwards.
ACGCGCCCAGGCGCGCATGCTGGAGCCGCTCAAGCCCGCCGACCGCAAGGAGTTGATGGGGCTTTTGGTGCAGCTCGTCGATCTCAACAACGAGGCCTCACGCGTGCCGCTGCGGGCCGAGGATGCGCTGGAGCATCTGGGGAAGGCGGGGTGAGGGGATGTGGGGCGATGGTCGCGCCCGACACTCAGATTTCGTAGGGGGACAAAGGCGCCCTTGCGCCGTGCCCACCACCTCTCTCCAACGATCGGAAGTCGTGGGCACGCTCCGCTTTGCCCACCCTACGATTGCGGTGCGTGTGTCACCGTCCTCGCTTCACATCCGCAGCAACGCCTGCCGGTCGATCTTCCCCGTGCCCGTCTTCGGCAGCTCGTCGGTGAAGATCACCTCGCGCGGATATTTGTAAGGAAGCAGCTTGCCCTTCACATAGTCCTGCAGCTTGCGCGTCGCCGCGCCCTCATCGACCGTGCGGTTGTTCATCACCACCACCGCCTTCAGCGTCATTCGCCGGTCCGGCAGCTCGGCGGCGAACACCGCGCATTCGCGGATATCGGGATGGTCGGCGAGACACAGCTCGACCTCGAGCGGGTAGACCCACTGTCCCGAGATCTTGATGAGATCGTCGGCGCGGCCGCGGAAGAAGTGGAAGCCGTCGGCATCGCGGATGAAGCGGTCGCCGGTGTAGATCCAGCCGCCTTGCCGAATCGTCTCGGCGGATTTGTCCGGCCGGTTCCAGTACAGCGGCGTGTTGGAATCGCCGCGCACCCACAAGATACCTTCCTCGTTGTCGGCGACGTCGCGTCCATCCTTGTCGCGCAGCGCGACCTCGTAGCCGGGTACGCGCAGGCCCGCGGCGCCGAGCTTCTTCTGCTCGGGGCGGTTGGAGAGATAGATGTGCAACACCTCGGTCGAGCCGAGGCCTTCGACGATCTCGAGGCCCGTGAGCGTCTTCCAGCCGTTGAAGACCTCCGCCGACAGCACCTCCGCAGCCGAAAGCGACATGCGCAGCGACGAGAAGTTGGTCTTGTCAGCGCCTTCGGCTTTGGTCAGCGACGTATAGAGCGTCGGCAGGCCGAAGAAGACCGTCGGCTTGTACTGCTCGATCGCGGCGAAGATCGCCGCGGGTTTCGGCTGGCCCGGCAGCAGCAGCGTTGCCGCGCCCGCCGAGAACGGGAAGGTGACGGAATTGCCGAAGCCATAGGCGAAGAAGATTTTTGGCACCGAGAAGCAGATGTCGTCGGGCGTCAGCTTCAGCACGTTCTGCGCAAAGGCGAGCTCGCTATAGGCCATGTCGTGCTGGAGATGCACGATGCCCTTGGGCCGGCCGGTCGAGCCGGACGAGTACATCCAGAACGCCATCTCGTTGCGATGTGTCGGGGTTTCCGCCAGCTCGGCCGGGAATTGCTTGAGCCAGTCCGTCGCCGCGAGCGCGCTCGGGGCGGCGTGATCGCCCGCCTCGCCATTGGCGACAATCAACGTGCGCAGGAGCGTGTCCTTGCAGGCCTCGGCATTGAAGCGTGGCGCGAATTTGGCATCCGTCACCGCAACGCTGGCGCCGGAATCGGCGAGGTTGAATTGAAGCAAATCCGGCGGCGTCAGCGTGTTGATCAGGAGCGGTACGAAGCCGGCCCGCACCGCGCCGAAGAACGCGGCCGGGTAGGCGGGCGTGTCGTCGAGAAACAGCAGCACGCGGTCGCCGCGCTTCAGGCCGAGCGATGCAAAACCGTTGCCCCAGCGGCAAGCCTCGTCGCAGAGCTCGGCATAGGTCCGCGTGCCTGCCGGACCCATGAGCGCGACCCTGCCGCCACGGCCTTTGGCGAGATTGTCGAACAGCACGCGACTGGCGTTGTAGATTTCAGGAACGGCAAAGCCGATCTCGCACGCCCCCTCGCTGTCGGCGGGCACCTGGTCGGAAATCTCGTTGCTCATGCCTCGTCCCCGCCGTTCTTGGCAGCCTCGTAACGCGCCATGAAGGCCGGCGACATATGGCGCAGGCGTGCATCGTCGACGCGGCCGGAGCGGGTGATGTAGCTATAGGCAAAGTCCATCAGATCCTGCTGCATGTGCTGGGCAAAATGCTCGTACCAGAAGGCGCTGGTGCGCGCGGCATTGACGAGCTTCTGCACCACGGGCTTTCGCGCGGCCTGATAGCGGTGCAGGGCGGTCGCAAGATGCGCATCGGATTCCAGCGCCTTGACCAGCGCAATGGCGTCCTCGATCGCAAGCCGCGTGCCCGAGCCGATCGAGAAGTGCGCCGAATGCAGGGCATCGCCGATCAGCACCATGTTCTTGAACGACCAGTGCTCGTTCCAGACCCAGGGAAAGTTGCGCCAGACCGATTTGTTGGAGACGAGGCAATGGCCGCCAAGCGTGTCCGCGAACACCTCTTCGCAGACGCCCTTCGACTGCTCGACGTCCTTGTAGGCGAAGCCATAGGCCTGCCAGGTCGCGTGGTCGCATTCGACCAGGAAGGTGCTCATGGCGGGCGAGTAGCGGTAGTGATGGGCGTTGAAGGCGCCGCGATCTGTTTTCACGAAGGTCTGCGACAGCGTGTCGAAGCGCTTCGAGGTGCCGTACCAGACGAACTTGTTGGAGGAATAGGACAGCGAGGTGCCGAAATCTCCCTCGAAGGCGCGGCGCACCAGCGAGTTCAAGCCGTCGGCGGCGACGATCAGATCATGGCCGTTGAGCTGGTCGATGGCATGAATCTGGGTGTCGAAGCGCGGCGTGACGCCAACGTCGAGCGCGCGCTGCTGCAGGAACCTGAGCAGCTCGAGCCGCCCGATCGAGGAGAAGCCGACCCCGTCGATGGCGACGCTGTCGCTGCCGAGGTTCAGCGTGATGTTCTGCCAGCTTTCCATGTGCGGCGCGATCGCATCGACCGTCTCGGGGTCGTCGGCACGCAGGAATTCCAGCGCCTGGTCGGAGAACACCACGCCAAAGCCCCAGGTCGCGTCGGCCGGGTTCTGTTCGAACAGGTCGACTTGATCCTCGGGATGACGCTTCTTCCAGAGATAGGCGAAGTAGAGCCCACCGGGCCCTCCGCCAATCACGGCGATCCGCAACGTCTGCCTCCCTAATTGACAGTATACTTACTATCTAGGGGTAGACTAATGTGCTCGGGCGTCCCGCGCCAGCGGAATTATCGGCCAGCGCAGGCGCGCCAAAGCGCATCTCCGGACACAATTTTTACGCATGTCCGAAATCATCAGGTCCGAATCATAGCCAAACCGCGCCGGCTTGGCCATCCGCACCGTCAGACGCAGCGTTTCACGTAAACCCCGTTCACCAGCACCCGGGTGCAGCGGACGACCGGAACCGGCTTCCGGACCACGACGGCCGCGTTCGGCCCGGCGCAGCCGGCGCGATAGACGCCACGGGCGCACACCACCGCATTGGCGTCGGTGGCCTCGAACGTCATCGTCGCTCCGAAGGCGAGGAGCGCAGAAGCAACCAGCAGCAATGAACGCATGTTGTCCTCCCGGTCTTGTCGTGATCGAAATCGGATATCTGCAAAAGATTTGTCGTTGCAGGCGTGCGGAAATTCATGCGCACGCCGTTCGTCATTGTCGCGCGCTTTGGCGCGTGTGCCGCGTTATCTCGCCGCGAACGGCGCGAGCACGTCCCTGCAGGCCGGCGACAGCGAGGCAGCCCTGTTGGAAATGCATTGAATGATGCGGCCGCCTCCGGGCGCGACGCCGGCGCAAAGCGTGCGGATGTCGGCGCCGCAGGCCGACCTCAGGATGAACAGCTCTTCGCGCGGCAGCAAGGGGCGCAACACGATCACGGCTGGCGCTGCCGCCGGCGCGGCTCCCGCCGCGGGGGCTGCTGCTGCGGGAGCCGCACCCGCGGGCGCCGCCGTTGCGGCAGCGCCGCCGCCGGCTGCGGCGCTCACGGCCTTCTCGCAGGCGGGTGAGACCTTGGCCTTGTTCTTCTCCAGGCATTCGAGCGCGGGAGCGCCGCCTGGCGGCACGCTCGCGCACACCTTGGGATAGTCGGCGCGGCACGCGCTCTTGACCGCAGCAACCTGCGCGCTGCTCGGCTGCTTGGCGGCAGCGGCCTTCTGCGCGGGTGCGGCAGCCGGCTTGGCCGCGGGGGCGGATTCAGCCTTCGGTGCGCCTGGCGCCGTTTCCGCCTTGGGCGCGGCCTCGCTCTTCGGCGCGGGCGCAGCTTCGGTTTTCGCCGGTTCGACGGCGCGAACCGCGGTCTGGCATCCCGCCGACAGGCTGGACATGTTCTTCGCCAGGCATTGATACGCTTCCACGCCGCCGGGCGTCACGCTCGCGCAATGCGCCATGAAATCCGAACGGCATGCGGAGCGGATGGCGCCCTTCTGGGCCTCGGTCGGTGCTTGCGCGACCGCCCCTGTTGCAGTTGCGAAGAACGCTGCCGCGAGCAACGCCTTGCGCGTCGATGCCTGTTTCAACGTGTTGAACATCTGGTGATTTCCTGCCCCGTCGGTCACGCCGACGATTCTTAAAATGTAATGCAATCGCAATCTTCGCGAGTGACGCCTCGCAACCAGCATCATTTGCCGCTTTGACGTCACCCGCAAGTCAATTATGCCGGTGCAATTGCGCCGTCAGAGCCTGACCATGCGCTTGCCGCGGTTCTCGCCCGCGAGCAATCCGATCAGCGCCTTCGGCGTGTTCTCGAGGCCATCGATGATGTCCTCCTGAACCTTCAGCTTGCCGGATTTGACCCAGCCCTGGAGCTCGGCGAGCGCGCGCTGGCTCTCCTTCATGTAATCCATCACGATGAAGCCCTGCATGACCAGCCGCTTCACCACGATCAGGCCCGGCACGCCGCGCGGACCGTGCGCGGAGGGCGCGCCGTCATATTGCGAGATCGCGCCGCAGCAGGCGATGCGGCCGTAATTGTTCATCTGCGGCAGGCAGGCTTCCAGAATGTCGCCGCCGACATTGTCGAAATAGACGTCGATGCCCTTGGGTGCAGCTGCACGTAGCGCCTTGAAGACCGCGCCGTCCTTATAGTCCACGGCGGCATCGAAGCCGAGCTCGGAGGTCAGCCAGCTGCACTTGTCGGCGCCGCCGGCGATGCCGATCACGCGACATCCTTTGATCTTGGCGATCTGGCCGACGATCGAGCCGACCGAGCCCGCGGCCGCGGAGACCACGACGGTCTCGCCCTCTTTGGGCTTGCCGATCTCCAGCAGGCCGAAATAGGCGGTGAGTCCGGCGATGCCGAACACGCTGAGCAGGTGCGTCATCGGCTCGAGCTTCGGCATCTTGGTGAGATGCTTCGCCGGCACCGCAGCAAACTCCTGCCAGCCGGTGTCACCGAACACGATGTCGCCCGCCGCAAGCCCCTCGGCCTTCGAGCTGACGACCTCGGCAGTGGCGCCGCCAGCCATCACGCTGTTGGCTTCGACGGCGGAGCGATAGGTCGCGCCGTGCATCCAGGCGCGGTTGGCGGCGTCGAGCGAAATGTATCGCACACGCAGCAGGACTTCGCCGTCCTTCGGCTCCGGCACCGTGCTCTCCACCATCTTGAAATGTTCGGGGCCGAGCTTGCCGCTGGGTTTTTCGACCAGCAGAATCTGATGATTGATGTTGCCGCTCATGGCGTTTCCCTCTTTGATTGTCTTGACGATTATTGATGCAGCGGCCGCAAACAAAACGTGCAGGCCGCATGCGTTGTGCGCTGCATGAAGGCTAGATCGCGGCGTTCCATTTCACAACGGGAACATCCTGAAAACGCGATCACACGCAAAGCGTGTTGCGTCGTTGTGATATCTGCGACATCATGAAGCGCCGGTGTACGTGGGGGTAAGCGATGTCGAACAGGTTCACGCAATACATTCTGGCCGCGATGGTGCTCGGCATCATCATGGGGTCGGCAATCTACAACTTCCTGCCCGACACCCGCGCCGACTGGGCGTCCTCCATCAACCTGATCGCCATGATGTTCCTGCGCCTGATCAAGATGATCATCGCGCCGCTGGTGTTCGCGACCCTGGTCGGCGGCATCGCCCATATGGGCTCGGGCTCCAAGCTCGGCCGCATCTTCGCCAAGACCATGGGCTGGTTCATCAGCGCCTCTTTCGTCTCGCTGCTGCTCGGCCTCGTGATGGTGAACCTGCTGCAGCCCGGTGCGAACTTCCCGGGCACGCTGCCCCAGGCGGGGCAATCGACCGGCCTGCCGGTGTCGGCATTCTCGATCGAGAAATTCCTGACCCATCTGATCCCGACCTCGATCGCGGACGCGATGGCGCAGAACGAGATCCTGCAGATCGTGATCTTCGCGGTGTTCTTCTCGGTGGCGATGGGCTCCATGCCCGAACGTTCGAAGCCGATCCTCGCGATGATCGACGACGTCGGCCACATCATGCTCAAGGTCACGAGCTATGTGATGCTGTTCGCGCCGCTCGCGGTGTGGGCCGCCATCACCGCGACGGTGGCGAAGAACGGCCTGCTGGTGCTCTGGAAGCTCGTCGTGTTCATGGGCGGCTTCTATCTCTCGCTGGCGATCCTGTGGACCATCCTGGTCATCGTCGGCTTCATCGTCATCGGGCCGCGCTACAGCCATCTCTTGAAGCTGGTCCGCGAGCCGCTGATGATCGCTTTCTCGACCGCGAGCTCGGAGGCGGCCTATCCGAAGACGCTCGAGGCGCTCAACCGCTTCGGCGCCTCGTCGCGGATCTCGAGCTTCGTGCTGCCGCTCGGCTATTCCTTCAATCTCGACGGCACGATGATGTACTGCACGTTCGCGGCCGTCTTCATCGCGCAGAGCTATCACATCGACATGCCGCTCGGCACCCAGCTTGCGATGCTGGCGACGCTGATGATCACCTCGAAAGGCGTCGCCGGCGTGCCGCGCGCCTCGCTCGTGGTGATCGCCTCGACGCTGGCGCAGTTCAACATCCCCGAGGCGGGCCTGTTGATGATCATGGGCATCGACACCTTCCTCGACATGGGTCGCAGCGCCACCAACGTGATCGGCAACACGCTCGCGACCTCGGTCGTGGCCAAATGGGAAGGCGAGCTCGGGCCCGAGCACGAGCTCGGACCCGGCGACGTCGTGCCCGGGGACATGGTACCGGGCGAAGTGCCCGCGATGGCCGGCCATGGATAGGAGCGAACCATGGGCCATACACTGGCGAGGTCACTGACCTCAGGCGGCTTGTTGCTTGCGGCATCGTTGCTCGCGACCTCCTTGTTCGCGACCTCGGCATCCGCGCAGACCGGCGGCGAAGGGCTCAGCCCGGCGCTGTCGGCCATCAAGACGGCGCGCACCGTGCGGCTCGGCTATCGCGAGAGCTCGCCGCCGTTCTCGTTCCTCGACCAGTCGGGCCGTCCGATCGGCTATAGCCTCGAGCTCTGCGAGGCCATCGTCGAGGAGATCGGCGTCGAGGTCGACGATCCCAATCTCAGAATCGACTACGTCAAGGTCACCTCGGACGACCGCATCGATGCCGTGCTGCAGAACAAGATCGACCTGGAATGCGGCTCGACCACGGCCAATGCCGAGCGCGGCAAGCGCGTCGCTTTCTCGCCGCTGATGTTCGTCGCCGGCACCAAGCTGATGGTGCCGAAGGGAGCGGCAATTTCCGGTATCGCGGACCTGAAGGGCAGGACCGTCGTGGTGACCAAGGGTACGACGAACGAGCAGGCGATACACGCCGTCGACAAGAAGCTCTCGCTCGGCCTCAACATCGTGACCGCGCCGGATCACGAGCAGTCGTTCCAGATGGTGAACGACGGCAAGGCTGATGCATTCGCGACCGACGACATCCTGCTCCACGGCTTGATCGCGCGCCACAAGGCGCAGGCGTATTTTCGGGTGGTCGGGGACTATTTGTCCTATGACCCCTACGGCATCATGTTCAGGAAGGGCGAGCCGCAGCTATCGGCCGTGGTCGAGCGCGCCTTCCGCAAGCTCGGCTCCAACCGCGACCTCGTCCCGCTCTACAACAAATGGTTCACCGCAAGGCTTCCCACCGGCGAACGTCTGAACGTGCCGATCTCGCTGCAGCTGGAGGAGGCGTTCAAGGCGATGGACGATTCAGCGAGCGCGAATAATTAGAGCGGCGGTCTTTCTTACCCTCCCCTGAAGGGGGAGGGTCGATCGCGCGCGGCGCGAGCGGGGTGGGGTGATCTCTCCACACGGGCAGTGTTCATGTGGAGAGATCACCCCACCTCGCTGCGCATTCCGCTTCGCTCCATGCACAGCGACCCTCCCCCTCCAGGGGAGGGTGAGAACTTCCGGCCCGGCTGTTACGCTTTTCCCCCAAACACCTGATTCAGCGCCGCGTCATACGCCGCTTGCACCAGTCGCGGATGCAGCTTGCCCAGCGCTTCCATCATCACGCCGGAATTGATCTCGAGCACTTTCCATTCGCCCTCGACACGGACCACGTCGATCGACGCAAACGCGATGCCGATCGCGCTCGCGGCATCGCTCGCGAGCTTCACGCAGGCAGTTCGAACCTCGCCCTCCTCCAGCAGCACCGGCGTTGCGCCGGCATCGAGATTATGTCGCCAATCCGTGCCGCGCTGCTTGCTGTAGACGACGAGGGGTGCCTCATCGAGCAGCACCACGCGGACCTCGTCCTCGATCGCGACATAGGGCGAGATCACGAGCCCGGCGCTCATCGAAAAAACCTCGCTGGCCGCGCGGTCGAGTTCGGCCGCCGTCGTCACCTTGAACACCGAGCGCCCCGATGTCCCCTCGTTCGGCTTCACCACCACGCCTTGCGGATTCTGAGCCAGCAGCGCGAGCATCCGCTGACGCCAATCGGCACCGGCGACGTGCACGCCCAGCTTTGGGTTGAGGAGGAGGTGATGGGAAATGCAGGGCACGCCGTCCAGCGCCAGCGCCTCTGATGTCGCCGATTTGTCGTTGGCGAGGCGATGGGCGATGGCGCTGTTGAGGCCGATGTCGTAGCCGAAGGCGAAGCGCCGCTCATCACCCCGGCGCATCGCGATCAGCCAGCCATCGGCCCCGACATCGACCGCGATGCCATGCGCCGCGCAATAGCGCCTGATCGCCTGGACGAAGATTCGCTCGTCGCTTGCCGCCATGTGCTTCTGTCGCGTTTCAGACGTTCCTGGCGCCAAAAGCCGCAAAAATGCGGGAAACGGCGCCGAACCAGGGTGAAAGTCAGAGCTATTCTTAATGAAATTCTCGCGAGCGCGATGGAAATTAAGTGCTGCATTCGAACGCTGCAGGGAAAAGAAATTGCCCGCGGCGCGCGCCGGGCAGCAGATTCATTAACAATATGGCCAATTCCGCCGCAAATGCCGGTTTGACCGGCATCAATTGCATCCGGAACGAGGTTGATTATTGGTCTCAATGGCGTAGATCACACACGCGAAATCCTCCGCCATGGCAATGGTGTCCGCCCGGTTTCAGGGCCGGGCAACGCTTTTGCCCTAAAACCGCAATTATTCGGAATATCGAAAATCATGAGCGCGTTTTACCGAGAGAAGGTTCTTTCCGTCCAGCACTGGACCGACACGTTGTTCAGCTTCCGCGCCACGCGCGATACCGGCTTCCGCTTCCAGAACGGCCAGTTCGCGATGATCGGCCTCGAGATCGACGGCCGTCCGCTGCTGCGCGCCTACAGCATGGCGAGCGCCAACCACGAGGAAGAGCTCGAGTTCTTCTCGATCAAGGTCCAGGACGGCCCGCTGACCTCGCGTCTGCAGAAGATCAAGGAAGGCGACACCATCCTGGTCGGCCGCAAGGCGACCGGCACGCTGATCACCGACAACCTCCTTCCCGGCAAGCGGCTGATGCTGCTCTCGACCGGAACGGGCCTCGCGCCGTTCGCGAGCCTGATCAAGGACCCCGAGGTCTATGACCAGTTCGAATCCATCGTGCTGGTGCACGGCTGCCGCCAGGTCTCCGAGCTCGCCTATGGCGAGAAGCTGGTCGCTTCCTTGCGCGAGGACGAGCTGTTCGGCGAACTGCTCGCGGACAAGCTGATCTACTACCCGACCGTGACCCGCGAGCCGTTCAGGAATCGCGGCCGTATCACCGACCTCATCAACTCCGAGCAGATCTTCAACGATATCGGGCAATCGCCCCTCGACATCGCCACCGACCGCATCATGATGTGCGGCAGCCCGGGGATGCTAGAAGAGCTGAAGGTGATGTTCGAAGGCCGCGACTTCATCGAAGGCAGCGGCAACAAGCCCGGCCATTTCGTGATCGAGAAGGCGTTCGTCGAGCGCTAAGCGCCTTCGTCCCGCTAGCGTGGGACGGCTTCGCCTCACGCTCACTCGTCGTCCCGGACAAGCGCGCCACAAGCGCGCGCCGATCCGGGACCCATAGCCACAGGCCGTGGTTATGCGAAGATTCGGAGTGGACAGCTTTCTCTCGCCACGACATCCTGTGGTTATGGATCCCGGGTCTGCGCTTACGCTTGCCCGGGACGACAGCTGAGCTTGGGGAATCCAGTGTGACCCCACGCGCGGCCATTAAGGGCCCAGCGTCCGCCGCTTCCCGCCACCACCCCATCTGCTGCACTGCAAAAGCCCTATCCTCTCGGCTGATTGATTTGTCTCGGCCGAATTCGCTAGCCTGAAACAAGGGCCGCGTCATATCCGTATGACAGGCAAGGGCGTATCGTACCGCCTCATGCTGGCGAGAGGATCGGAATCGTGGCCGACGACACCAAGACGCAGGACTCCTCCCAACACTCATCCCACAAACGCCTGCCGCTGGCGGAGGAGGGGATCATGGAGACCCTGCTGCTGCCATTCTCGCCGCGCTTCATCGTGCTGACGATCTGCGCAGTCGTCACCGCGCTCCTGATCGGTATCGGTATCGCCGACCGCAAGATCTTCGACATCCTGCTGGTGCCGATCCTGATCTTCGGCGCGCTGACGCTGCTCGGCGTCCGCGATCTCCTGCAGAAGAGCCACGCGGTGCTGCGCAACTATCCGATTTCGGCGCATATCCGCTTCCTGCTCGAGGAGATCCGCCCGGAGATGCGGCAGTATTTCTTCGAGAGCGAGAAGGACGGCATGCCGTTCTCGCGCGACACCCGCGCGGTGGTCTATCAGCGCGCCAAGATGGAGCTCGACAAGCGTCCGTTCGGCACCCAGGAGGACGTCTACCGCCAGGGCTATGAGTGGATGCATCACTCGGTGTCGCCGAAGGCGCATGCGGAGGAGAAGTTCCGCATCAGCATCGGCGGGCCCGACTGCCAGAAGCCCTATTCGGCCTCGGTGTTCAACATTTCCGCGATGAGCTTCGGCGCGCTCAGCCCCAACGCAGTGCGCGCGCTCAATGCCGGCGCCAGGAAGGGCGGCTTCGCGCACGACACCGGCGAGGGCGGCGTCAGCCCCTATCACCGCGAGATGGGCGGCGACATCATCTGGGAGATCGGCTCCGGCTATTTCGGCTGCCGTCATCTCGACGGCACCTTCGATCCCGAGGCGTTCGCGCGCGTCGCCTGCGACGACCAGATCAAGATGGTCGAGCTCAAGGTCAGCCAGGGCGCCAAGCCCGGCCATGGCGGCGTGCTGCCGGCGGCAAAGGTCTCGGAGGAGATATCCAAGATCCGCGGCGTCGCGATGGGCGAGGACTGCATCTCGCCGGCTTCGCATCGCGCCTTCTCCACCCCGGCCGGCATGATGCAGTTCATCGCCGAGATGCGCCGCCTGTCCGGCGGCAAGCCGGCCGGCTTCAAGCTGTGCATCGGCCATCCCTGGGAGTTCCTGGCGATCTGCAAGGCGATGCTTCAGACCGGCATCTATCCTGATTTCATCGTCGTCGATGGGAACGAAGGCGGCACCGGTGCGGCGCCGCTGGAATTCATGGACCATCTGGGCATGCCGATGCGCGAGGGCGTCAATTTCGTCCACAACGCGCTGATCGGCATCAATGCGCGCGACCGCATCAAGATCGGTGCGTCCGGCAAGATCGCTACCGCCTTCGACATGGCGCGCGCGATGGCGATCGGCGCCGACTATTGCAATTCGGCGCGCGGCTTCATGTTCTCGCTCGGCTGCATCCAGTCGCTGAGCTGCCACACCGACCGCTGCCCGACCGGGGTGGCGACGCAGGACCCGACGCGCGCGCGTGCGCTCTACGTGCCGCTCAAGATCGACCGCGTGCACAATTATCACCACGCAACGCTGCATTCGCTGACCGAGCTGATCGCCGCGGCAGGCCTCGAGCATCCGCAGCAGCTGCGCCCGATTCACTTCACCCAGCGCACCTCGACCACCAACGTGAGATCCTTTGCGCAGCTCTATCCGGCGCTGCGTCCTGGCGAGCTGCTCGAGGGCACCGAAGACCCACGATTCCGCGACGCCTGGCGGATGGCGCAGGCGGAAACGTTCCAGCCGGCCCTGTAAGGCATCGCTCGGCCCGTGCCAGCACCGGCCCGGCCCGCGCAGATTCGTCGCGAGCGTAACTAGCATTTAAGATTTTGTTCAACTTTGGGTGTAGATTGTGCCCATGGACGAACGGCGCGACAAGGCGAGACATCGCGTGCTGAAGGCCGGAACGATCGAGTTCGGCGGCGGCGCGATCGACTGCACCATCCGCAACCTGTCCGACACCGGCGCCGCGCTCGACGTCACCAGCCCGGTCGGCATCCCCGATCATTTCACCCTGTTCGTCCAGGCCGACGGAAAGCATCTCGCCTGCACCGTGGTCTGGCGCAAGGAGAAGCGGATCGGCGTGAGGTTCGGGTGAGGGTGAGGGCGAGTTGGCGCTATCGCTCAATTCACCCCGTCTCGACCTCACTCAACCGGCTCGCCAGGATCTTGTCGATCCGACGCCCGTCGAGATCGACCACCTCGATGTGCCAGCCGCCGAAGTCGAAGGCATCGCCGGTGTCGGGCAGCACGTTGAACTGTTGCAGCACCAGGCCCGCCACCGTGTTGTAGCGGTGCGGCGGCAGTTCGACGCCGAGCAATTCGCCGAATTCGTCCACCGGCATCCAGCCCGAGATCAGCAGCGAATCGTCGGCGCGCCTGACGAAGGCGGGCTCCGGCGGTCCGGCCTCCGAATGGAAGGCGCCGACGATCGATTCGAGGATGTCGGCGGCCGTCACCATCCCTTCGAAGCCGCCATATTCGTCGTAGACGAAACCGACGTGGACCGGCGCAGCTTTCAGGATGGTCAGCACGTCGCGCGCGTCTGCCGAGGCCGGGATGCCGGGCGCCTCGCGCACCAGCGCGCGTAGGTCCGGCGTGCGTTCGTTCATATAGGCGATCAGCAGGTCCTTGGCCTGGAGCACGCCGATCGGCTTGTCGCGGTCGCCGTCGGAGACGGGAAAGCGCGAATGCGGGCTCTTGGCGATGATTTCCCGGATGGCCGCCGGATCGTCGTTGAGGTCGATCTCGTCGACCTCCGTGCGCGGCGTCATCACCGCGCCGACCGGCCGGTCGCCGAGCCGCATCACGCCGGCGATCATCTCCTTCTCACCGGGCTCGAGCACGCCCGCGTTCTCGGCCTCGCTGACGAGGTGGTGGATCTCGTCCTCCGAGACCTTCTCCTCGGCCTTGCCGCCGCGGCCGAGTAGCGTGAGGATCAGCCGGCCCGAGAGATCGAGCAGAAAGACCAGCGGCAGCGAGACCTTCGCAAGCACGTGCATGGCGGGCGCGACCCTGACCGCGATGCTTTCGGGGTCGCGCAGCGCCACCTGTTTCGGCACCAGCTCACCGACGATCAGGGTGGCGTAGGTGATCAGCGTCACGACGATGCCGACGCCGACGATGTCGGCAATTCCCGCGGATAGACCGAGCTCGAGCAGCCATTGCGTCAGCCGCTGTCCGAGCGTCGCGCCGGAGAACGCGCCGGAGAGCACGCCGACCAGCGTGATGCCGATCTGTACCGTCGAGAGGAACTTGCCGGGATTGGCTGCCAGCGTCAGCGCCCGCTCGGCGCCGCGCACGCCCTTGGCGGCGAGCATCGACAACCGGGCCGGGCGGGACGAGACCACGGCCAGCTCCGACATGGACAAGAGGCCGTTGATGACGATCAGGACGACGACGATGACGAGTTCGACCGAGAGCATTGACGTTCCGAGGTAAGGGAGTGTGGCCGAATAGGACGGCACACGCCTTGATATAGGTATTCCGCGAAGAAATGCCGGCAATTTTGCCGCATTTGGCGCCCCGACGGAACCGTGTGGCCGCTGGCTTCGACACGCTTGCGCGAGCTCCCGTGGAACTACGGGAATGCCGTTGCTTAACGGGCTCTTAGTGGCCGCCCGGCTAGGTTTTCGACATTGCAGAAATGTATTCGGGGGACCCCAGGGATGCGGATCGGGAAGCTTTTCGCGCTGTCGATGCTGACGGTGACGGTATTTGCAGTCATCCTCGGCGCCGAGGTGCTGATACCCCAGACGCGCATCTTCACGAACCGCTCCGACGCGATCAAGACTGTCGATGCCTTTGGTGCGACCCTGATGGCCAGCCAGCACGTCGCCGGACTTCGCGCCCCCTATATCGGTCCGATCTTCCAGGAAGCCGCGGCGACGCCAGCCCAGATCGAAGCCGCCGGGAAGGCGGCGAAAGCTGCCGAGGCCGGCTTCGAGGCTGCAAGGCGCGCCATCCTGGTGCTGGATGACGGCGGAACGATTGTCGAGAATCTCGACCGTGCCGCACTGCGGCTGAAGGAGGTCACCGCGGCGGCAGATCGCGCGATGAGCGTCCCCCTGGCGGCGCGCGATGGTGTTGTGATCAAGGGCTTTCTGCCCGGTGTTGCCGAGGTCATCGGCAACATCGAACCGGTCATGAACCGGCTCGAAGCGAAAGTCATCAACGCCGATTCCTCGCTCGCGGCGCTGTTGAGCCTGGCGCGGACGGCCCAGGACCTGCGTGTCGCGGCCGGCAGCCGAGCCGCCACGCTGTCCCCGGCGCTGTCCGCGAGCCGCCCGCTCACGCCGACCGAATTGTCGCTGATGGATCGCATGCAAGGCCGCGTGGAGGCCGACCGCGAGCGCATCGAGGCAGGCATCGACCAACTCGGAAATCCCTCCCGCATCGCGACCGCGCACAAGGCGGCAACGGAAGCGTATTTTGGCAAAGCTGCGGCTGCCGTGGACAAGGAGATTCCCGCAGCCCGGAGTGACGGCAAGTACAGCAGCAACGCCGACGAACTGGCGAAGGTCATCGTGCCGGCCATCCAGATGTTCTACGGCGTGCGCGATGCCGCATTGGCCGAAGCTTCCGAGCGTGCCTCGGCCTCGCGCGATGGCGCACTGGCGATGCTCGCGCTCGCAGGCGTGGTGGTGCTGGCGCTGCTCGGGACTCTCGGTGGCGTGACCATGATGCTGCGCAGGCGCGTGGTGACGCCGCTCAGCCGGCTCGCGGACGTGATCGCAACGCTCGCTGCCGGACAGCACGACGTCGAGATTCCCGCGACGGGCCGCAATGACGAGATCGGCCAGGTGGCGGGCTCGCTGCAGCACTTCAAAGATTCACTGCTCGCCAAGAAGGCCGCCGACGAGGCGGCCGCGGTCGAGGCCGACGCGAAGCTGCGGCGCAGCCAGCGTATGGACCAGATCGCGCGTGATTTCGAAGCCATGATCGGCGACGTGATCAACACGGTGTCGTCGGCTTCCTCGGAGCTGGAAGTGTCCGCGGGAACGCTGACGAGCACGGCCGATCAATCGGAAAAGGTCACCGCGACCGTCGCGGCCGCTTCCGAACAGGCCTCCACCAACGTGCAGACCGTTGCTGCGGCGGCCGAGGAGATGGCCTCGTCGGTCGACGAGATCAGCCGGCAGGTGCAGGATTCCGCGCGCATCGCTGGTGAGGCGGTACAGCAGGCGGGCCGGACCAACGATTATGTCGGCGAACTCGCCAAGGCCGCGGGGCGGATCGGCGACGTCGTCGAGCTCATCAGCCAGATCGCGGGCCAGACCAATCTTCTGGCTCTCAACGCCACCATCGAGGCGGCGCGCGCCGGCGAGGCCGGCCGCGGCTTTGCGGTGGTCGCCTCCGAGGTCAAGGCGCTGGCCGAGCAGACCGCCAAGGCCACCGGCGAGATCAGCCAGCAGATCACGGGAATCCAGACCGCGACAGAGGACTCCGTCGGCGCCATCAGGTCGATCAGTGACACCATCTCCCGCATGTCCGAGATTGCATCCGCAATCGCCGCGGCGGTGGAGGAGCAGGGCGCAGCGACGCGGGAGATTTCCCGCAACGTGCAGCAGGCGGCCCGCGGCACCCAGCAGGTCTCCGCCAGCATCGTCGACGTGCAGCGCGGCGCGAGCCAGACCGGATCGGCCTCCTCCAACGTGCTCGCCTCGGCCAGATCGCTGTCCGGCGAAAGCAGCCGTCTCAAGGTCGAGGTCGGCAAGTTCCTGGACGCGATCCGCGCGGCGTAAGAAGTTGATTGTGGAAACACCTCGCTTCCCCTAGGTTTCTCACGCCGGGGATGTCGCGGCCTCCCCGTGAAGTGGTGATCCCACGCAAGCGCTGCTCGCTGATTCATGGAGCGAGCAATGGACGGGATCGCAATCGAGTTTCCGCTTTTCCTGTTGGCCACCTTTGCCGGCGCGTTCGTCGCCGGCCTCTCCGGCTTTGCCTTCGGCCTGGTGGCGGCGTCGCTGTGGCTCTACGTGCTGACGCCGCTTCAGAGCGCGAGCCTCATCGTCGGCTTCGGCCTTCTGGTGCAGGGTTACTCGGTCTGGAAGCTGCGCGCGGCACTCGACTGGCGTCGGCTGTGGCCATTCATGGCCGGCGCCGCCTTTGGCGTGCCGGCCGGCGTGTCGCTTCTGACCTGGGCGGCCCCCGGACGCGTCCGCATCGCGGTCGGAGCGATCCTGATCGGCTACAGCCTCTATGCCTTGCTCCGGCCGCAGCTCAAGGTCGCGACCAATGTGCCGCTGGCCACCGATATAACGATCGGTTTCGTCAACGGCCTGCTCGGCGGGCTGACCGGCCTTGCCGGCATCATCATCACCATCTGGTGCAATCTGCGCGGCCTGCCCAAGGACGTCCAACGCGCGACGTTCCAGCCGGTCGCGGTCGCGGTGTTCGCCGTGGCGGCGCTGCTGCTGGGCGCCAAGGGAGCGCTCACGTTCGAGACGGCAAAGCTGTTCGCGCTCGGCCTGCCGTTCCTGTTTGGCGGCACGTGGCTCGGGCTCAAACTGTTCGGCCGGATCGACGAGACCACGTTCCGCAGGATCGTGCTGGCGCTGCTGCTCGTCTCTGGCGTCGCGCTGTTGTTCTGAGCCGCGGCTCAGAACTCCCCGTGCAGCCGCCCGGAGATGACCGACACCGGTCCGCGGTCGGCATTGTAGGCGGGGTTGACGATGAGCTGGTAGTCGGCGGTGAGGGTGAGATTCTTGTTCAGCGCATAGGCGTAATAGGTTTCGAGGATGCGCTCCTTGCGGTAGTTGAGCGCACCGTCGCCGACCAGCACGCCGAGGCCGCCGGCGGCGAGGAAGTCCCGGTAGTCCTGCGAAATCGCGTTGATTGCGCCGCCGACGCCGACCACGTCGTCAGGCCGGCCCCATTTCGTGCCCTTGATCGAAAGACCAGCCGACAGGCTGCGGTTGATGTCGGTGAAGGCGAGCGTTTCGCTCTTGCCGTCGTTCCAGCTCCAGCGGCCGAACAGTCCGACATCCTCGGTGATCGCCTGCTCGAGGTTGACGACATAGCCGACCTTGGTGCGGCCGCGCCGGGTCTGCGCAATGTCGAGATTGAGCGCGGGATTGTTCAACGTCTCGCGGAAGCTGCCCATGTTGGCGCTGTCGAGCCAGCCCATGGTCCTGAGCTTGCCGGGTTGGCCGAACAGCGAGAAGCGCGTCTCGAGCTCGATCACGTACTGGCCGCGCTCCCCGACCTTGGTGTCGAAATGATTTGAGTTGGGCTCTGCGACCATCAGGAAATAGCCGCCGCGCAGCGCCCATTGCTTCTGATTGAGCTCGGCGGTGACGCCGTAGGTGAGGCCGACCTTGTCGGCGGAATAGTCGAAGGCGCCGGGGGCCCAGATCGACCAGTTCATGAAATCCCTGCGGGTGTCCTTGGCGTAGGCATTGCCGTCGAACACGTCGACCACTGCGAACTTGCCGGCCTGCACGGTGAGGCGGGACACGTCGACCTTTTGGCCTAGCTGCAACTGGCCGCTGGCGAGTTCTTCCTGCTCGCCGCCGAAGCCGAAGGTCTGGCGCACGAACAGGCGCGAGGTGTTGTAATGCGGATAGGGGAAGTTCGACTTCTGCGCTTCGCCGTTCGGGAAGCCGGCCGCGCCGACCGTGTCGTTCAGGCCAAATCCCTGGAGCAGCTCGGGATTGTAATAGACCTCGCCGCCGTCCCACAGCCGCGCGTTCAGGAACAGGCTGTTGCTCCAGGTCGCCTTGGCCTGCCTCGACGGTGAGAGAGAGTTCGTTCCGCTGTAGAGCGCGGGGAACGACGGATAGCCTTGCGGCAGATAGGTGCTCTGGCCGTGAATTTCCCAGCGATCCGATTCGGTGTCGACCAGCGAGCTGTTCGGGTTGTAGCTCGGCATGCCCGGCCAATCGACCTTGCGGTTGAGGCCGAGCCTGACCTGCTGAAAGTCGAGCGACGAAGAGCTGTACTGGGCCCCCGTGGAGAAGGCGACATTGGCGCCGTCGAAGCGGCTGTAGAGATATTCGAGCCGTGCGCTCCAATGCGGCGCGAAGCCGTATTCGACGCCGGCACCCGCGATCCAGCCGGGCCGTGTGTTCAGGATTTTCGGGACTTCGGCGCCGGAGGCCGGCGTGTCGAAATAGCGCTCGCCCATCCAGGCAAAGCCGCCGGTGGCGTAAACCAGCCACGGACCGGTAGTGTAGCCGACGCGGCCGCGCAGGCTGGCGGTGTAGTCCCATTGCTGCGTGACAGTGTTGGCGGGTGTCGTCAGGAAGGAGACGATCGAATTCGAGGTGATGTAGTTGGGGAACGTGAAATCGCCTTCGACGCCGACCAGCCAGCCGGAGTTGAGGCGGTAGTTGTAGCCCGCCTGCACGCCGCCAATCATGCCGCTGAAGACGCCGCTGTCGTTGATCGCTGTGCCGTCGTTCAGCGCGAACTGCGACGAGCCGCGGCCATAGCCGGCATGCGCACCGATATAGAGGCCGGTCCAGTCATAGACCGCTCTCAGCGCCGGCGCCTTCAGCGGCAGATCGGCCGCACGCCCCGCGGCGGGAAATGCCAGCACGCCCGAGGCAATCGCCGTGGCCGTTCGCAAGTATCTGTAACGGTGACTTCTCAACGTCAAAACGCACGCCCCCAAAACGCGAATGTGTCTCACCCGTCGCGATATCCCTGCCGATTCGCGGCGGCCCTGTCATCAGGTCTTGGTTGCTCGCGTCACCGAGATGATCTCGATTCGACGCCATTTCGTCCCAAGTTCCTGAGCCTGTCGCGAACCTTATTGCGATTAATTCGCAATAGCAACTGGTCAAGATTGGCGCACGGGATGGTTCGCACCGCTGTGTGACGGGACGGCAACAAATTCCCGGCCCAAAAAGAATGACCCCGCCCGGGGGGACAGCCGGGCGGGGTCGGGGCACGACACGGGGTGGATGAGGCGCCCGTGTCGGACGCAGGATCCACGTAAGATCGGCCTCAGGTACTCAGATCAGTAGCAGCTACGAACGCGGCCAACGTACTGGCCGAAAGCGTTGTACTGGGCGACCCAGCCGCAGCGGTGATAGCCGTAGTAATAGGGGTCGTTGTTGGCGGCGATCGCGGAGCCGACGACGGCGGCGGTGGCGATGCCGGCACCAACACCCCAGACCCAACCGGGCTGCTTGGCTTCGGCCGAAGAGGTGGTGGACACGATGCTGCCGGTGACGGCGAGGGTCGCGAGAGCGAGAGCGGCAATCTTGGTCTTGATCGACATGTGAAACTCCATCCGGGGTTGAGGCGGTCCGTTGTGGCCCGCGTGCCCAGTTTGACGGAGGCTCCCCGCGTCCGGTTCGAATGCGGCAAATCCGCTCCCGGAGCGAGGAGTTTTCGTGAATGATTCCAATAGGATGTTGGCTAGCCGAGGGGCCCCCTGGCGAGCCTGTTCACGTCGAAGTTATCGACCTCGCTCAGGAGCTCGCAAAAAGCACGGGCACCTTGATCGATGAGCTGCTCGCCCTTCGCCGCCACGGCCAGAGTCGCATTGCCGACGGCGCCGCTGGCGTTGAGATCCTGCGCCTGCCAGGCGAACGGCGCGGGCCGCTGCGTCGACAGCCAGCGGTATTGCTGCTCCAGTGCGATGCTGCTCGCAGGAAAATCCGCGATGGCATCCTTGCGCACCTGATCGGGATAGCGCGCCAGCATGATCGAGGTCTCGACCGCGCCGCCATGAATGCCGTGGCGCACCTCGTCGGCCGGGAACAAGGTGTCGGCGCCTGATAGCCGCGACCATGACGTCGTCACCACGAACAGTTTTTGATGCGCGCGCAGATCCTGCGCGATCAGCATCATGGCCGCGCTGTTGCCACCATGACTGGTGATGATGACGAGCTTCTTCACGCCGCGCCGCGCGACGTCCTCGCCGATTCCGGTCCATCGCTTCAGCGCGGTTTCAGTCGGCAGCGTCTGCGTGCCCGGATAGTCGATATGCTCGGTGGAAATCCCGACCGGTTCGACGGGAAGAAAACTGGCCGGAACGTTGTCGGGCAGAAGCTCGCGCACGCGCGTAAGATACGCGTCCGCGATCAGCACGTCGGTGGTGAGCGGCAAATGCGGGCCGTGCTGCTCGGTCGCCGCCAGCGGCAGCACCGCAATCCAGCGCGACGTCTCCGCGGGGGGCGCATCGGCCCAGCGGATTTCGGTCCAGTCGCGGGATGGCATCATTGAGTTTTCTTTGGAGGTTTCATTGCCCGAATTTGTCACGTAATTTGGGGTATCAGGGGACGCGGGCCCGGCCGGCTCGTGTCCCCTGACGTCATGCGGTTTTATCGCGTTGGCCTGCCACGAGCCAGACGCGATTGTGCTGGAAGCGATCGACGGAGTGCCATTATGACCCCCTTTCATCTGCGCAGAGCGCTAACTGCGGGCCTGATGACCGCTCTGGTCTGGAGCGTCCCGGCGCGGGCCGAAACGCTGGACAAGGTCACCTTTGGCACCAACTGGGTCGCCGAGGCCGAGCACGGCGGCTTCTTCCAGGCGGTCGCCGACGGCACCTACAAGAAATATGGCCTCGACGTCACCATCGTTCCCGGCGGTCCGAACGAGAACAACCGGATGCTGCTGATCGCCGGGAAGATCGATTTCTTCATGGCCGCGAACACGCTGATGTCGTTCGATGCGGTCGCCAACAACGTCCCCGTCGTGACCATCGCCGCGATCTTCCAGAAGGATCCGCAGGTGATGCTGACGCAGCCGGATGCCAAGGTCAGCAAGATCGAGGACCTCAAGCCGCTGACGCTGTTCGTCTCCAAGGAGGGCATGACCAGCTATTTCCAGTGGCTGAAGTCCGAATACGGCTTCAGCGAGAAGAACGTCCGCCCCTATAATTTCAATCCGCAGCCGTTCATCGCCAATCCCAAGAGCGCGATGCAGGGCTATGTCACCTCCGAACCGTTCGCGGTGGAGAAGGCCGCCGGCTTCAAGCCCAACGTGCTGCTGCTGGCCGATTACGGCTTCAACACCTATTCGACCTTGATCGAGACGCGTCGCGACGTGGTCGAGAAGAAGCCCGACCTGGTGCAGCGTTTCGTCGATGCCTCCATGATCGGCTGGTACAATTACATCTATCGCGACAATTCCGCCGGCAATGCCATGATCCAGAAGCTCAACCCGGAAATGACCGACGACCTGCTCGCCTATTCCGTCGCCAAGATGAAGGAGCATGGCATCGTCGATTCCGGCGACAGCCTGAAGAACGGCATCGGCGCGATGAGCGACGAGCGCTACACCTCCTTCTTCAACAAGATGGTCAAGGCCGGCGTCGTGAAGCCCGAACTCGACTTCCGCAAATCCTACACGCTACGCTTCGTCAACAAGGGCGTCGGCGTCGAGCTGCGCCCGAGCAAGCCGTAACGCTAGCTCGATGTCATCAGGCAAAACCTCGTCCGCGGCCGACGCCGGCCTGACGCATCTCGCCGTCAGCCTGCGCGGCGTGACGAAGACCTATGACAATGGCGTCATGGCGCTCGGCCCGTTCGACCTCACTGTCCGCAAGGGCGAGTTCATCTCGCTGCTGGGTCCGTCCGGTTGCGGCAAGTCGACGGTGTTGTGTTTGATCGCGGAGCTCAGCGCGCCGTCGTCAGGCATCGTGCGGGTGGCGCGTCACGAGGGCGAGGTGCTGCCGGGGCACGGTATCGGCTTCGTGTTTCAGGAGCCGACCTTGATGCCCTGGACCAGCGTGCGCGAGAATGTACGGCTGCCGCTGAAGCTCGCCGGCGTGCCGAAGGCGGAGGCGCGCGGCCGTGCCGATGCGGCGCTGGCGAGCGTCGGGCTCGCCGATTTCGCCGATGCCTTTCCGCGCGAACTCTCCGGCGGCATGAAGATGCGGGTGTCGCTGGCGCGCGCGCTCGTCACCGATCCGGATATCCTTCTGATGGATGAGCCGTTCGCCGCGCTCGACGAGATCACGCGCTTTCGCCTCAACAATGATCTGCTCGCGCTGTGGCGCAGCCTCGGCAAGACCGTCATCTTCGTCACCCATTCGGTGTTCGAATCCGTCTATCTGTCGCAGCGCGTGGTGGTCATGACGGCGCGGCCCGGCCGCATCCAGGCCGACATCCGCATCGAGACGGTCGAGCCGCGCAGCGAGACGTTTCGCACCTCCGCCGCCTATTCCGATTATTGCCGGAAGGTGTCGGCCGCGCTGGCCCCGTCTTATTCGGGGCAGTCGACGCTATGAGCGCGCAAGCTGCCGTCACCGCAAAACCGCGAGGCGCGCAACGCGCGATGCGCTTCGTGCTTCCCGTCATCGTGTTCGCGGCCGGCATCCTCGCCTGGGAACTCATGGTCCGCATCAAGGACATCCCGCCTTACGTGCTGCCGGCGCCCTCCGTCATCGTCCTGACTCTGATCAAGGACTGGGCGGTGCTGTCACAATCGCTTGCCACCACGCTTTTGACCACGCTCGAAGGTTTTGCCGCGGCCAGCATCGGCGGCATCGCGCTGGCGCTGTTGTTCAACCAGTCGAAATGGGTGGAGTATTCGCTGTTCCCCTATGCCATCGTCCTCCAGGTCACCCCGGTCATCGCGATCGCGCCACTCTTGCTGATCTACCTGGAGCAGCAAACCGCCGTCGTGGTTTGTGCCTTCATCGTCGCCTTTTTCCCGGTGCTGTCCAACACCACGCTCGGGCTCAATTCGGTCGATCGCAACCTCGCCGGCCTGTTCCAGCTCTATGGCGCCTCAAAGCCGCAGACACTGCGCTTTCTCAAGCTGCCCGCGGCGTTGCCCTATATTCTCGGGGGCCTGCGCATCGCAGGCGGTCTGTCGCTGATCGGCGCGGTCGTGGCCGAGATTGCGGCCGGAACGGCCGGTGCGGGCTCCGGGCTCGCCTACAGGATCGCCGAGTCGGGCTATCGATTGAACATACCCCGCATGTTCGCAGCGCTGCTTTTGTTGTCGCTGGCCGGGATTGTCATCTATGGGGTGCTGGCGGTAGTTTCCCACCTCGTTTTACGGCGCTGGCATGAGAGCGCGCTTGGAAAGGAAAACTGATGGCTGCCGGTTCGATTTCGTCCGAAAAGATCGACCTTCTGATTTATGGGCCGGTGCGGCCGATCCTCGAGAACGGGTTTTCCGACCATTTCGTCGTGCACAAGGCCGAGACGCACGGCGACCTCGAACGGCTGACGCCGGCGATCCGCGAGAAGATCCGCGGCGTGGCCGTGACCTATCACACCGTCCGTGCCGACAAGGGTTCGCTGTCGCAGCTGCCCAAGATCGAGATGGTGGCAAGCTTCGGCGTCGGCTACGACCATATCGACGCCAAATACGCGGCCGAGCACGGCATCATCGTCACCAACACGCCCGACGTGCTGACCGAGGAGGTCGCCGACGTCGCGATGGGCCTGCTGATCTCCACCTTGCGCGAGTTCATCAAGGCCGACCGCTACGTGCGCTCCGGGCTCTGGCAGACGCAGAACTATCCGCTCAGCGTCGGCTCGCTGCGCGACCGCAAGGTCGGCATCGTCGGCATGGGCCGGATCGGCCAGGCCATCGCGCGCCGGCTCGATGCCTCGCTGGTGCCGGTGGTCTACCACTCGCGCAATCCGTCCAAGGACGTCTCCTACAAGCACTATCCTGATCTGATCGAGATGGCGAAGGCGGTGGACACGCTGATGGTGATCGTGCCCGGCGGCGCCTCGACCAACAAGATGATCAATGCCGAGGTGCTCAAGGCACTCGGCCCGCGTGGCGTGCTGGTCAACGTCGCGCGCGGCTCGGTGGTCGACGAGCCGGCGCTTGTGCAGGCGCTCAAGTCCGGCACCATCCTGGCCGCCGGCCTCGACGTGTTCGCGGCCGAGCCGACTGTGCCGGACGAGCTCAAGACCATGCAGAACGTCGTGCTGCTCCCGCATATCGGCTCGGCCTCGGTGGTGACGCGCAACGCGATGGACCAGCTCGTGGTCGACAACCTCAAGTCATGGTTCTCAGGCAAGGCGCCGTTGACGCCGGTGGCCGAAACGCCATTCAAGGGGCGCTGATGCGAAGTCTTCGGGTCGTTGCATTCGCCGTCGCGGCCTCCTTGGCCGCGATCGGCATCGCGCATGCGCAGGATACGACGACCCTGAAGAAATCGATGCTCGGGCAGTGGGAGCTCTCGACCACCGAGCGCAGCAAGACCTGCGTCGTCACGATGAAGGGCGATGCCGCGGGGCAAGGCTTCAAGCTCGAGCTGGAGCCGGCCTGCAAGGCGGCGCTGCCCTTCACCAAGGACATCGTCGCCTGGAGCGTCAGGGGCCTCGACATCGTCCGTCTGCAGGATGCGACCGGTGAAGCCGTGATCGACTTCACCGAGGTCGAGGCCGGCATCTTCGAAGGCCTGCGCCAGGGCGAGGGCGTCTACATCCTGCAGGATCTCGCCGCCGCACGCTCGATGGCCAAGTCGATGGACCAGATGATCGGCGACTGGTCGATGGTGCGCGGCAACGGCCAGCCGGTCTGCGGGCTGACGCTGACCAACACCGAAGCCGGCCAGGACAATTTCCAGGTCTTCCTCAAGCCGAAATGCGACGCGGCCATCGCGCAGTTCAACCCGACGCAATGGCGGCTCGAGCGCGGCCAGATCATCCTGATGTCGAGATCGGGCAACGTCTGGCAGTTCGAAGCCGACGACAATGCGCAATGGCGGCGCGTCCCCGATACCGCCGATCCCCTGATCATGCTGCGGCAATAGGCGGCCCGACATTCGTTGCCGCCGAATGGCGCCACGCGAAGGCGGAACCTGCAGACCGGGCATCTCGTTGACGGAAGAGGTGATTTCCTTGGGAGGTCCGGCATGGCCAAGCGCGTCCTCGCGATCGGCATCGAACCCGGCAGTGCCGACTACAGCGCATTCCCGCAGCTCACGCCGGAGCTCGTGCGAACCTACATCGAGGCGCAGCTGTTGCGTCTGCGCGATCTCGGCTTCGAGGTCACGAGCTGCCTGATCGATCTCGACGCCACCGCGGAAGCCGGCGTCACGGCGGCGCTGCGCGACGAGCGCTTCGACTGCGTCGTGATCGGCGCCGGCCTGCGCGAGCCGAAGGAGCGCCTCGTGCTGTTCGAGAAGGTGCTCAACCTCGTCCACCGCCTGGCGCCTGATGCTGCGATCTGCTTCAACACCACGCCCGCCGATACCGTCGAGGCCGTGCAGCGCTGGGTCGAACCGTAATCTTCGGCCTGAGATCCCGCGCCGGCTGCGACAATTGGTCTGGTCCGGCGCCGCTCCGAGCGCTATGACTGGCGGCGTCAATCGGGAGGATTCGGGATGCTGCGAGCTGTTGGAATGGCGGTGTGTCTGACGGTTGCGATGGCGGTGCCGGTGCATGAGGCGGCGGCCCAGGATGCCATCGGCGGCGCGATCATCGGCGGCGTCGGCGGGGCGATCCTCGGTGGTGCGCTCGGCGGAGGCCGCGGTGCTGCCATCGGCGCCGTCGTCGGTGCCGGCACGGGCGCCGCGATCGCCTCCGAAGGCGAGCGCCGCCGCTCCGGCTACTACGCCTATCAGCGCGGCTGCTACATGCAGCGCCCGGACGGCTACTACGTCCGGGTCGATCACAGGTATTGCTACTGAGCGATCGGCGAGTTCTAGGCGAGCGGCCGCAGCGCGCATCGTGACGGCCGGTTGTCTCGCCCTAGATCAACCGCATCCCGCGCAGGCTGGCATGTCCGCTCTTGCCGACGATGATGTGATCGTGCACGGCAATCCCGAGCGGCTTGGCGATGTCGATGATCGCCTTCGTCATCTGGATATCCGCCTGCGAGGGCGAGGGATCACCGGAGGGGTGGTTGTGCACCAGGATCAGCGCGGTCGCCGATAATTCCAGCGCGCGCTTGATCACCTCACGCGGATAGACCGGGGTGTGGTCGACGGTGCCGGTCTGCTGCACCTCGTCGGCGATGAGCTGGTTGCGCTTGTCGAGAAACAGCAGGCGAAATTGCTCCTTGTCGGCAAAGGCCATGCTGGAGCGGCAATAATCGATCACCTCGTTCCAGGACGACAGCGCGTTGCGGCTGTTGACCTCGCCCTTGGTCACGCGGCTCGCGGCGGCCGCGATCAGCTTGAGCTGGTTGATCGCGGCACCGCCGATGCCGTCAACCTCGCGCAAGCGCGCCACCGGGGCGTGCACGACCTCGGCGAACGAGCCGAAGGTCTTGATCAGCGTCTTGGCCAGAGGTTTCGTGTCGCGCCGCGGCAGCGCCGGAAACAGCGCCATCTCCAGGAGTTCGTAATCGCTCAGCGCATCCGCGCCGGCATTGTAGAAGCGCTCGCGCAGCCGCTCGCGATGGCCGAGATAATGCGGCGCGTCCTCAGGCTTGCTCTTGTCGTGATCGGCTTTGGCGGGCATCGGCCGCCAGCATCGCCGGGGACCTCTGTTTTTGCAACCGTCAATTGCGCGCCGTCGCGCCGGCCGATTTCCTGAGAGCGGGCGCCGTGACCGTCACCACCCCGGCGAGAATGAGCGTCATTCCGGCAAGGCTGGACCAAGTCAAGTTCTCGCCGAGAATGGCGGTGCCGAGCACCACCGCGAATCCTGCGCGCAGATAGCTGCCGCTGGTCGTGCCGAGCGGGCCGAGCGTGTGGATCAACCGGAAAAAGATCACCATCGCGAAGGCGGTGCAGACCACCGCGAGAGCGGCCACCGCCGCGATCGCCTGCGCGGGCGGCGGCGCCAGCGTCCACGGCTGTTCGAGAGCGGCGGCGGCCGGGAGCATGAGAAGCGCGGCGCAGCTCATCGCGCCGGCCGCCGTGACGATTGCGGGGAGGCCCGCGAACCGCTGTCCCCAGATCGGCGCGAGCGCGTAGCAGAGGCTGGCGCCGAGCACCGCCATCTGCGCCAGCGGGTTGGCCGTGCCGATCCCCGATAGCGCGTCGGCGCCCATCGTCACGGCAACGCCCGCAAGTCCGAGCGCAACGCCGAGGATCTTCGGGCCGCTGATCGCCTGACGTCCGCGCCCGGTCATCAACGCGATCATCAGCACGAACATAGGCGGGGTCGCGTTGAGCACGCCGGCAAGACCGCTTGCGATATGCATCTCGCCCCAACTGATCAGGGCGAAGGGCAGCGCGCTCTGCAACAGCCCTTGCACGGCGAACGCCGCCCACACCGATCCGTGGCGGGGCAGGGCGTGTCCCTGCGAGGCTGCGAGCACGATCAGGAGAATGGCCGCGATCGTCACCCGCACGGCAACCATCGTGACGGGTGGGATCGTCGGGACCGTGATCTTGATGAGCGTGAATGAGCTGCCCCAGATCAGCGAGAGCAGCAGCAGGAGCCCGATCTCGAATGCGAGACCGGTTTGTGGTGACGTCGTCTGTTGCGGCTGTGCGCTCATGCAATCTGCTCCTGAAGCGATCGGCACCATGATCCGGAGCGGCGCTGCAGGCTGGCTGAATTCGGACCTCATCACCCGGTCGAGGCCGATTTCAGCTACTCGGCTCGCCATGCGAACGTTAGTCTTCTGCCATGGCGACAGGCTCGGGACACCGGCAAACGCTGCCACCGCATCTCGACTGGGACACCTGCGATCGGGCGCGCCTGGCGCGTGCGCGCGCATTCGACGGGCTGTTCTTCTCCGGGGTGCGCTCGACGCGCATCTATTGCCGGCCGGTCTGTCCGGTTCGCCCGGCGCGTTCGGAGAACGTCACCTTCTATGCGACCGCGGCGGCGGCCGAGCGGGCCGGCTTCCGCCCGTGTCTGCGCTGCCGGCCGGAAACGGCGCCGGGCTCTCCGGCCTGGATGGGAACGGCCACCACCGTGGCGCGCGGCATGCGGCTGATCCATGACGGTTTCCTGGATCGGGCGTCGATGACGGAGCTTGCGGAGGCCCTTGGCGTCGGGCCGCGTCATCTGCTGCGCCTGTTCATGCGCCACGCCGGCGCGAGCCCCAGCGAGATCGCGGCAACCCGGCGCGTGCAGGAAGCCAAGCGGCTGATCGACCAGACCGGGATGAACTTGGCGGAGATTGCGTTTGCGGCCGGCTTCGGCAGTGTGCGCCGCTTCAACGACGCCTTCGTCGCGACCTACAAGAGAGCGCCATCGTCATTTCGCCGTCGGCGATAGGAGACGCGCCGGGCTTATCCGATCTGCTTCTCGCCGTGCCGCTCTGACAGCGTAAAAATCTCGACCCCATCAGCGGTGACGCCGACGGAGTGCTCGAACTGCGCCGACAGCGAACGGTCGCGGGTGACGGCGGTCCAGCCGTCGGAGAGGATCTTCACATGCGGCTTGCCGAGATTGATCATCGGCTCGATGGTGAAGAACATGCCAGGCTTGAGCTGCACGCCCTCGCCGGGCCGGCCGATATGGATGATGTTCGGCTCGTCGTGGAACATGCGCCCGAGGCCATGGCCGCAGAAATCGCGCACCACGCTCATGCCCTGCGGCTCGACGAAGCTCTGGATGGCGTGGCCGATGTCGCCGGTGGTGGCGCCGGGCTTCACCGCGGCGATACCGCGCATCGTCGCTTCATACGTCACCTCGATCAGCCGCTCGGCCTTGCGGGCGATCGGGCCGACCGCATACATCCGGCTGGAATCGCCATACCAGCCGTCGACGATGAAGGTGACGTCGATGTTGACGATGTCGCCTTCCTTCAGCGGGCGGTCGCCGGGCATGCCATGGCAGACCACGTGGTTGAGCGAGGTGCAGGTCGAGTAGCGATAGCCGCGATACATCAGCGTCGCCGGATAGGCATTGTTGCTGAAGGCGAAGTCGCGGACGAATTCGTCGATGCGCTCGGTCGGCACGCCGGGCCCGACGATGTCGGTGAGCTCGTCGAGGCACTTCGCCACCAGCGCGCCCGCCTTGCGCATGCCGGCAAAGGCACTCGGCCCATGCAGCTTGATCTGTCCGGTCTTGCGCAGGGAGGTATCGGAGGCTTCGACGTAGCTCATGCGGGCGCAATCTTCTGAGGTGGGCTCGATATCGGCGGAAAGTCTTGATTTCAGGCCCCAATTTAATGATTGCGGGCCTTCGCGCAAGCCAAGGCAGAGCGTTTTCGAGCGAAGTGGCTACCGGTTCGTGTGAAGAAACCGCGTCAAAATGAGGATCTTGCCGCCTCTTGCGCCCGAAAGCGGGCCTAATTCGGGACTTCTACGGTAGTTTCCACCGGCAGCGCGCCGCCGCGGATGCGGATTTCGCGGACGGGGTAGGGAACCCGGATGCCCTCGCGCTTGAAGGCGTCCCACAGCGCCAGCATCACGTCGCTCTTGACGTTGTCCATGCCGTCGGGGTCCGCGATCCAGAACGTCAGCGAAAACTTCATCCCGGCTTCCGCGAACTCGGTCAGGATGGAGTTCGGCGGCTTGCCCTTGGTCGCGCGCGGATGGGCGGCGGCGGTCTCGGCGGCGAGCTTGGTGACCAGGCGGGGGTCGGCGTCGTAATTGGTGCCGAAGGCGATCTTCACCAGCGTGTTCTTGTCGGTATAGGTCCAGTTGACGACCTTCTGCGTCACCAGATCCTCGTTCGGCACCAGGAATTCGCGGCCGTCGCCGGCGGCGACGGAAATATAACGCGTCTTCATCGCGCTGATGCGGCCGGTATTGTCGCCGATGGTGACGAGGTCGCCGGGCTTCACCGATTTGTCGGCGAGCAGGATGATGCCCGAGATGAAGTTGGCGACGATCTTCTGCAGGCCGATACCGATGCCGACGCCGACCGCACCGGAGAACACCGCGAGCGCCGACAGGTCGATGCCGACCGCGCCGAGCGCAATGACGATTGCGACGGCAAGGAGCCCGATGCGGATGATCTTGACCAGCAGCACCTGCACCGACGGCGTCAGGTCGGTGGTTGCGTTGATCCGGCTCTCGGCGAAATTGCTCGCGATGTTGGTGAGCCACAGCGCGATCAGCAGGAGCGCGCCGGCCTTGAGGACCAGCAGCGGGGTCAGCCTGAGGCCGCCGAGCACGATCGCGTAGGAATCGAGCAAGTCGACCGTCGTATCGAGCTGGCCGAGGATTGAGAGCGCGGCGAGAAGCCACGCCGTGATCGACACCAGGCGGACGATGAACGCATTGCGCAGCACCGAGGTCACCAGCCGGATCACGAGCCAGGCGAAGCCCAGCTTGGCGGCGACCATCAGCAGATAGGAGCGGCTCGGCCAAGTCGCGTGGTACATCACCACGCGCGAGACGATCACGAGCAGGGTGAACACCGCCGTCGAGGCGCTGGAGAGCATCACCCGGGCAAAGTGCCGGAGCGGCAGCGGCCAGCGCATCGTCAGCGCGGTCATGTCGACCCGGTTGCGCACGCCGGTCTCCGCGGCATAGGCGATGCCGGCCGCAGCGAGAATGAGGCCGAATTGCAGGTAGAACCAGGGCGACGAGATTTCCGCCCCGACGCTGCGCGCGGTGGTCTGCACGAACTCCATGAAGTCCTTGAGGTCCATGTCCATCGGTCTCGTCGGCAAGTAGGGAGGAATCGATTCGAGCGAGCCGCAGAATCCCACAACGGGCGCGGCCGGGCCATCGATACACCGCTAAGTGAAGCGCGTTAAGGCCGCAAAACGCGGGCAGATTGCCGCGAGCGGAAGAAAATGGGTTGGCGCGCGAGTCTGCCGACGATAAGGATGCAATTCCAGCTGTTTTTACCCGGAAGGTGGATGGCCTCCCTCGACTCCGTCAGCATCGCCATATTGCTCGGCTCCGTCCTCGTGATGGCCGGTATCCTGTCGAGCCTGCTTGCGCTGCGCTTCGGAGCGCCCTTGCTGCTCGTCTTCCTTGTGATCGGCATGCTCGCGGGCGATTCCGGCCCCGGCCGGCTCCAGTTCGACGACGTTCGCACCACCTATCTGGTCGGCTCTGTGGCGCTGGCCCTGATCCTGTTCGACGGTGGCCTGCGGACGCGCTTTGCCAGCATCCGTACCGTGCTCGCGCCGTCCGTGGTGCTCGCGACCGTCGGCGTGCTCTTGACCGCGCTGATCACGGCGCCGTTCGCCAAATACGCGCTCGACCTCAACTGGACGGAGTCGCTGCTGGTCGGCGCCGTGGTCGCCTCGACCGACGCCGCCGCGGTCTTCCTGCTGGTGCACACCCAGGGCCTGCGCCTGCGCCCGCGCGTCGGCGCGACGCTGGAGGCCGAATCCGGCACCAACGATCCTTTCGCAATCTTCCTCACTTTGATGCTGGTCGAATACATCTCGCTGGGATCGAGCTCCGCAAGCCATGTGGCGATGGAGTTCATCCAGGAGGCGGTGCTGGGTGCCGTGGTCGGCGTCTTCGGCGGTCGGCTCGTCGTCATCGCGCTCAACAAGGTCGCGCTGCCGCAGGGTCTGCACGCGCCGTTCGTGACGACTGCGGCGCTGGTGATCTTCGGCGGCTCGCAGATCATGCACGCCTCCGGCTTCCTTGCGGTGTATCTGGCCGGCATCATCATCGGCAACCGGCCGACCCGCGCGCACAATTCGGTAGTGGCTTTCCTCGATGCGGCGACCTGGCTCGCGCAGATCGTGATGTTCGTGCTGCTCGGCCTGCTGGTCTCGCCGAGCCGGTTAGGGGCCAGCGTGCTGCCGGCGGTCGGGGTCGCCTTCGTGCTGATGCTGGTGGCGCGACCGATCGCGGTATTCGTGTGCCTGGCGCCGTTCCGCTTCAACTGGCGCGAAAAGATATTCATCGCCTGGACCGGCCTGCGCGGTGCCGTCGCGATCTTCCTGGCCTCGATCCCGATGCTGGTCGGCCTGTCCAAGGCCTATCTCTATTTCGACGTCGCCTTCGTCGTCGTCATCATCTCGCTGCTCTTGCAAGGCTGGACGCTGGCCCCCGCCGCGCGCAAGCTGCATGTCGCTCTGCCGCGCGCCGAGCGCGGTCCTCGGCGTGTCGAGCTGGACCTGCCCGGCCAGCTCGAGCAGCAGCTGGTCGGCTATCCGGTGCGGCCCAAGAGCCTGTATTTCCGTCGCGGCCTGATCCCGTCCTGGTCCAAGCCGACGCTGGTGATCCGCAACGAGAACATTTTGACGCCGACGGAAGCCGATCCGATCGCGCCCGGCGACTACATCTA
This sequence comes from Bradyrhizobium sp. 25ACV, assembly GCF_054863005.1. Lineage (NCBI taxonomy): Bacteria > Pseudomonadati > Pseudomonadota > Alphaproteobacteria > Hyphomicrobiales > Nitrobacteraceae > Bradyrhizobium > Bradyrhizobium sp. 25ACV. Next base: position 368,171 of record NZ_JAVAYO010000007.1, on the reverse strand, counting down.
CCTGCTCGCGCCGCCGGAAAAGGCCGAGTCGCTCGATCGATTCTTTGTCGACATGCAGCCGAGCTCGGCGCCCGATCCGCATCTGCTCGGCGACTTCATGGTCTCCGGCGAGCACACGCTGGCCGAGCTTGCCGAGATCTACGGCGTCAAGGTCGGCGAGGACGAGAGCAAGCTGACGCTGGCCGATTATTTCGACGTCCATCTCGACCGCGCCCCGAAAGAGGGCGCCGAGCTGCCACTGGACGAGATCGTGCTGGTCGCGCGCAGCATCTCCGGCGGCCGCGTCAACGTCGTCGGCCTGCGCCTGCCGGAAGAAGACGAAACGCCCGCACCGCTGACGCGTAGGCAGGCGCTGCGGCGCAGGCTCGCGGATGTGTGGACCTCGGTGGCGGGGGTTTAGGGAAGCGTTCTGTCCTCTCGCCAATCTCCGATGTCGTCCCGGCGAATGCCGGGACCCATAACCACAGGGAGGAGTTTGGCGAAGACTTGCAGTTAGTCTTTATTCGCCGGTATTCGCACCGCAAATCCTCGATAAATCACGCGGTATGGGTCCCGGCGTTTGCCGGGACGACAGCGGTGAGTGTTGCGCCAGCACGGCTCCACATATGCCGCACCCACGCCCTCACGCCAGCACCTTCACTCCGCCAAAACTCGTCACCCGCCCCTGTTTCAGCATCACGATCTGCGTCGCGAGCTGGCGCAGCTCGGCGGCGTCGTGGCTGACATAGACCATGGGAACATTGGCCTCGTCGCGCAGCCGCACCAGATAGGGCAGGATCTCCAGCTTGCGGCCCTCGTCGAGCGCGCCGAGCGGTTCGTCGAGCAGCAGCAGGCGCGGTTTTGCCAGCAGCGCGCGTCCGAGCGCGACGCGCTGGCGCTCGCCGCCGGAGAGCTTTCCGGGGCGGCGGCCCTGCAGGGTGCCGATATCGAGCAGATCGATGACGCGCTTGTGCTGCGCCGGATCCGGCGCCAGGCGGTTCATCTGCCGTCCATAGTCGAGATTCTGCGCGACGTTGAGATGCGGGAAGAGCCGCGCGTCCTGGAATACGTAGCCGATGCGGCGGCGCCAGGCCGGGACATGGATGCCGGCCGCAGTGTCGTCGACGGTTTCGCCGTCGAGCACGATGGTGCCGCGGTCCGGCCGCAGCAGCCCCGCGATCATGTTGACCAGCGATGTCTTGCCGGAGCCCGACGCGCCGAACAGGCCGATGACGCGGCCCTCGCCCGTGAAGGATGCTTGAAGCGAGAATTCACCGAGTTGTTTTTCGACATCGACGCGCAGCATGGTCAATTCCCGTGCAGGCGCGCAGTGGCGCGGCGGGCGAACCATTCGGCGGCGATCAGCGCGCCCAGCGCCAGCACGATCGAGACGATCACGAGCCGGCCGGCCGCAGCATCGCCATCAGGCGTCTGGATCAGCGAATAGATCGCAGACGAGATCGTCTGGGTCTCGCCGGGAATGTTGGAGACGAAGGTGATGGTGGCGCCGAACTCGCCGATCGCCTTGGCAAAGCCGAGCACCATGCCGGCGAGCACTCCCGGCAGCGCCAACGGCAGCGTCACCGTGAAGAACACTTTCCAGGGCGCGGCGCCGAGCGTCTCGGCGGCCTGCTCGAGCCGGCGATCGATCGCCTCGATCGACAGCCGCATCGGCCGCACCAGCAGTGGAAACGACATCACCCCGCAGGCCAGCGCGGCGCCGGTCCAGCGGAACGAGAAGACGATGCCGAGATAATCGGCGAGGAAGCCGCCGACGAGGCCGCGGCGGCCGAACGTCAGCAGCAGCAGATAGCCGGTGACGACAGGCGGCAGCACCAGCGGCAGATGCACGACGGCGTCGAGCATCGACTTGCCCCAGAAATCGCGCCGCGCCAGCAGCCACGCCAGCGCGATGCCGAATGGCGTCGCCACCAGCGTTGCGATGATCGCGACCCTGAGCGAGAGCAGGATCGCGGTCCATTCGGCGGGAGAGATGTCTGACATCAAGTGGTGATTATCAGATTGTCGGGCTGACCAGGAACTTGAAGCCGTATTTTTCCAGAATGGTCTTGGCGGCCGAGGAGCGCAGGAAGGCGAGATAGTCGCTGGTCCCGTCCTTCGCCGTCGTGGTCGCGGCGACCGGATAGATGATCGCGGGATGCGACTCCGCCGGGAATGTGCCGACGATCTTGACGCCGGGCTCGACCTTGGCGTCGGTGGCATAGACGATGCCGAGGTTGGCCTCGCCGCGCGCCACCAGCGTCAGCGCGGCGCGCACACTCTCGGCCATCGCGAATTTCGGCTCGGCGGCCTGCCATGCGCCGAGCTTCTCCAGCGCCGCCTTGGCGTATTTGCCGACGGGTACGGACTTGACGTCGCCGGTCGCGATCCTGCCGTCACCGGCGAGCTTGGCGAGGTCGAAACCTTGCGCGATGGTGACATTGTCGATCTTGGAATCCTTCGGCGCAATCAGCACGATGCTGTTGCCGAGCAGATTGACTCTGGAAGCCTCGTTGATGGTCTTCCTGGAGATCGCGTAGTCCATCCAGTCGGTGTGGGCGGAGACGAACACGTCGGCCGGCGCGCCTTGCTCGATCTGCCTCGCCAGCACCGAGCTCGCGGCATAGCTGACCGAGAACTTGACGCCGGACTTGGCGGTGTAGGCGGCGTCGATCTCGTCGAGCGCGTTCTTCATCGATGCTGCTGCGAAAACGGTGATGGTCTTGTCCTCGGCGGCGGCCTGCGAAAGGCTCGCGCTTGCGAGGATCACGAGGGCGGTGAAAAGTCGACAAATGCGTAACATGGGAGCGCTCCGTGCGAGTCCGCGCGCGCAAGATGCACGCACAGGTCTGGCGTTGGTGGGTCAGGTCGCGACGGGTGGAAGCGCTGCTCCACGGGCCCGGCTTGCGGCTTACGGCCGGCAGGGATATCGCAATTGCGAAGATAGCAGGCTGGCGCCTGAGGTCAAAGGGTGACCGTTTGTCCGGTTAAACGGGCCTATTGCGCCGGCAGGATCGCGATCGAGACCGAATTGTCCCTGGCGCCGCTGACCTGCAGGACGAAAGGCTGCGCCGACAGCTCGTATTTCACGGTCTTGCGGATGCCGCTGCAATCGGTCGCACCGCTAAAGGCCACGGGCTTGAGGACATGCCCTTCCTGGATCACGTCGATCCAGGCGCCGGCGGACAGGCTGATCGTGTAAAGCCCGGCCGTGGCGGACGTGACGCTGGTGAAGCCGGCAAAGCTGCCGTCCTTGGGCGCGCGCTCCGGCTGCGTCGGCAGTTTTGCCTCGCTTGGGGCAACCAATCCCAGCGTGATGGCCGAGGAGGGCAAGCTCGCCTGCTCGCTGCCCGATGCGAGCGTTGTGCGGTCCGGCGCGGTGAGCGCGGCGCGCTCGCGCTCGATCGGCCATTTGAACTTGTCGCAGCCGCTCGGTTCTTCAGCGGCGAGAGCGGAGGTCGCGCTGAACGAGAGCGCAGCGAGGACGGCGAGGACGCGCATGTGAAATCCCATCGTTGGCCGCGCGAGCGGCGCGAGGCTTGCGGTCAGGCTTGTTCGACGGGATGCGCGTCCCGGAGATGCCGCGGGCTTACGGCTGAGCGGCGAGGTCATCCTAGCGCATTTGGCTGTTATGAACCAACCAACGAGTTCGTCATCCCGACAGCCGCGCCGCAATCACCGCTGTCGTCCCGGACAAGCGCAGCTTTGGACGAGGCGTAGCCTTGTCCAAAGCGGAGCGCCGATCCGGGACCCATAGCCACAGGCGAGTGTGGTTACGGGGACTCGGAGTGACCTGCTTCGTGCCAACTAACTCCTGTGGTTATGGGTCCCTGCTTTCGCAGGGACGACAGCCGTGGATTGGCGTTAGCTTGCCCCCATCTGCACAAACTACGGCTTTGCATCCGCCCCATGCAGCACCGCCTTGCACGCCGCCGGCATCTGCGCCAGCGTCATCGGCGGTTTCGGCTTCGGCGGCTCCGGCGGCGGCTTGGGGTGCAGCACCGCGTCGGAGAACCAATAAGCGAGATCGGCGGGCTTGCAGCCTTCGTCTTCGGCCTGCGACGGCTGGCCCTCGCATTCGCCGGCGCCCGCCGGGCAACGCATGCGAATGTGGAAGTGGTAGTCGTGGCCCCACCAGGGCCGGATCTTCGACAGCCAGGCGCGGTCGCCCTTGGCCTCGCGGCACAGCGCCTTCTTGATCGCGGCGTTGACGAAGATGCGCTGCACCGCAGGCTCCCGCGCCGCGTCGCGCAGCACCAGCACATGGCCAGGTGTGAACACTTTTGGATCGATGTCGAGCCGGTCGTGGCGCACCATCATCACCGCCGACATGTCCTCGCGTTCCTCGCGCGAGAGGCGGCGGTCCGGCATCGGCGTCAGCCAGATGTCGGCATCGAGGCCGATCTGGTGGCTGGCATGGCCCGACAGCGCCGGCCCGCCGCGCGGCTGGGCGATGTCACCGACCAGGATGCCCGGCCATCCCGCGTCCTTGCGCGCTTTGGCCGCGAGCCGCTTGATCAGCGCGATAATCTCGGGGTGGCCGTAGCTGCGGTTGCGCGACAGCCGCATCACCTGCCAATTGTCGCCGTTGAGCGGCATCTGCTCGGCGCCGCCGATGCAGCCCTTGGTGTAGGAGCCGATGACATGGGCCGCCCCCTTCGACGGCAGCAGCTTGCGCGCGAACAGCTCCTTGGCGGCGAGATCGGGGTCGTTGGGATTGGCCAGCGGCGGCAGCGGCTTCGGGTTGACGCTACCCTTGTCCTGGGCCAGCGCGCCGCCGGCGGCCAGGAGCGTCATGACGAGCAGGAGAGGGGCGAAATGGCGGGGACTCATGCGCAGCCCTTATAGCCCAACACGGCGTCGGGGTTAAGAATCGGGCTATGCTGCGGCGGACGATCTCACGGCGTCTTGACGGCCGTTGCCCCATTGCGAAGGCGCGCCCGGCATGTCGATCCCCATATCCAACAAGGTCGTCCAAAAGTCGTAGTTTTTTGCGGGGCCAGCCGGATTCTTAACACTGCGATAACCGTATCCTGTATTGACCAAAATTCATGCGCGGAGCGCGGACCGTTTTCCGGCGGCATGCAAGCCGATGCATTTTCGGAATTGAATCATGAATAGCGCGCATATTTGCGTCGCGTCTTTCTCCGCTAGCGGCGAGGCAACAGGTTTGCCGCGCCCCGTGACGCTGCTGCGCCTCTCAAACAGGCAAATCGATCCGGTTTAGGGTTGCCGCAAGGCGCGGCCACGGCCGGCCGGGCCACCCAAGATTACTTTTTTTTCAGACACTTGCCCCAAAACTTGCGCCGTTGGGCGCGACTGGGACGAGTGAAGTTGGGTTTGGGGTCTCGAAAAACAGGAAAGCGAAAGCAAAGCGTGCTTGCCCGGGCCGGCCAATCGCCGCGCAAGCCGCGCTTCGCGCGCGCGCCGCGAGCCCATTCGGAACGCGATGAAGTCCTGCGCAGCCGCGCCGAGGCGGAAGCCGCGATCGCGGACGCGCGCAAATCCCATGAGCGCCTGCGCCAGGCCGTCGACATACTGCCGCAGGGCATCGTGTTTCTCGACGCCGAGGGCCGCTACGTCCTCTGGAACAAGAAGTACGCAGAGATCTACAGCAAGACCGCCGATCTGTTCGAAGAGGGCGCGCGTCTCGAAGATACGCTGCGCATCGGCGTCGCCCGCGGCGATTACCCCGAGGCCATCGGCCACGAGGACGAGTGGATCGCCGAGCGCCTGCAAAGGCTCTATCAGCCCGGCGCACGCCACGAGCAGAAGCTGTCGGACGGCCGCGTCATCCTGATCGACGAGCGCCTGACCGACGACGGCGGCGTCGTCGGCCTTCGCGTCGACATCACCGAGTTGAAGCAGCGCGAGGCCTCGTTCCGCCTGCTGTTCGACGGCAATCCCGTTCCCATGATCGTCTGCGCGCTGGACGACGAGCGCATCCTCGGCGTCAACGACGCCGCGGTCGCGCATTACGGTTACAGCCGCGCCGAGTTCGAGCGGTTGAAGATCCGCTCGCTGCAGGCCTTCGACAGCGAGCCGCCCTGGACCGCTGATCCGACCGGCGCGGAGCAGGCCGGCCGCACCTGGAAGCACGTCAAGGCCGACGGCGCGCTGATCGACCTTGCGATCTATTCCCGCGAATTGACCTATGCCGAGCGGCCGGCGGTGCTGCTCGCGCTGATGGACATCACCGAACGCAAGCGCGCCGAGGCGCGGCTCGCCTTCATGGCCCAGCACGACGGCTTGACCGGCCTGCCCAACCGCAGCCTGCTGCGCCAGCAGGTCGACGAGATGCTGCTGCATACGCGGCGCAGCACCGACAAGGTCGCGCTGCTGATGCTGGGGCTCGACAGTTTCAAGTCGGTCAACGACACGCTGGGACATGCGGTCGGCGACAAGCTGCTGCGCGGCGTCGCCAAGCGGCTGCGCTCGACGCTGCGCGAAGAAGACGCGCTGGCGCGGCTCAACTCCGACGAATTCGCGATCGTGCAGAGCGGCCTGACGCGTCCCGAGGACGCGGTGATGCTGGCAAAACGTCTGCTTGCGGCGATCGCCGATCCCTATCTGCTCGACGGCCATTCCGTGGTGATCGGCGCCTCGATCGGCATCGCGATGGCGCCCGGCGACGGCGATGATTCCGAAAAGCTGCTCAAGAGCGCCGACATGGCGCTGTCGCGCGCCAAGCTGGACGCGCGCGGCAGCTTCGCCTTCTTCGAGGCCGCACTCGACGCCAGGGCGCAGAGCCGCCGCAAGATCGAGGTCGAGCTGCGCGACGCGATCCAGAACGACGTGCTGCGCCCCTATTACCAGCCGCTGATCGACCTGCAGAGCGGCCGCATCACCGGCTTCGAGGCGCTGGTGCGCTGGCCGCATGTCGAGCGCGGCATGGTCTCGCCGGCCGAGTTCATTCCAGTCGCCGAGGATACCGGCCTGATCAATCCGCTCGGCGGTCTGATGCTGCGCCGAGCGTGCCTGGACGCTGCGACCTGGCCGGACGACGTTCGCGTCGCGGTCAACCTATCGCCGCTGCAGTTCCGCAGCGGCAATCTGCTTTCGATCGTGACGGACGCGCTGAGGCATTCCGGCCTGCCGCCGCGGCGGCTCGAACTCGAGATCACCGAGACGCTGCTGCTGGAGAAGAGCGCGCAGGTGCTGGCGACGCTGCATGCGCTGCGCGCGCTCGGGGTGCGCATCTCGATGGACGATTTCGGCACCGGCTATTCCAGCCTCAGCTATTTGCGCAGTTTTCCGTTCGACAAGATCAAGATCGACCAGTCCTTCGTGCGCGATCTCGGCGCCAACCGCGAGGCCCAGGCGATCATCCGCTCCATCGTCAGCCTCGGCAAGGGCCTCGGGGTCATCATCACCGCCGAGGGCGTCGAGACCGAAGCCGAGCTCAGCTGCCTCCGCACCGAGGGCTGCGACGAAGGCCAGGGCTTTCTGTTCAGCAAGGCCCGGCCCAACGCGGAGATCATCAGCCTGCTGGCCGCGCAGCGCGGCATCGACGGCGAGGACGCCGCGCTGGTGGCGTAGCTCTTGGAGCGTCCGCTTCCAGGTTGGCGGGGCTACCGGCGACAGTGGCGGATGAACGTCACATTCCGGGCGTATAGGTACGTGTACGGGTCCACCTGTTCGAGCGCGTGGTGCTTCATCACCCAGTCCCGCACCGCGGGCGCATAGGACGACATCATCAACTGAGTCTCGCCGGGGTTGATGCTGCGGTCGCCGTGATGCGCGGCGTGAAACATGAAATAGCCGCTCGGGGCAATGCAGATCTTGTCGAGGGGAACGACCCCCAGGACCGTTGTGCAAGACGACTTGCAGCGACCGTCGATCACCACGCGATCATATTCTGCGTTGACGTGTGTGTAGGTGTAGATATGCGCGGCGGTGTTTCCGCCGGGGTCGTGAAGGTAATAGACCTTTTCCGCAGAGGCGGACGCCGCCATGACCAACGTGAAGAGGATCGTACCGATCAGGGTTGGAATCCGGCGCATATCACCTCCCTCTTGTCTGGGCGTGTCCTGCAGATTCATGCTGTTGTGAGACGCTACCTTAGGCTGCCGAAGGGTGTGATCAAAATGCGTTGAGCAACCCCATGGATCCAGCCACCGTGTCCGCGATCGGCCGCCGCCGCTCGGCGCGCACCGAGCTTGAGCCGACAAGCGGATCACGGCTCGGGCGTTGACAGGATTGCCTTCCCCACATCTTCGTAATGGCTATCCCGCGCCTGGATCTGCTGGGCGATGGCGTGCATGTCGCGAAACCGGCGCTCGAACGGGTTGCTGCGAAACACCGCCGTCGCCCCGGCCATGTGATAGGCGGTGTCGACCACCTTTGTCGATTGATGGATGGTCCAGGTCGCGGCCAGTCGCACCGCGCTGCGATGCGCGGCGCTGAACTCGCCCGTCGCGGACAGCTCGCGCCACATCGCGGTCGCGGTCGCATAGAGATAGGCGCGCGCGGCGCGCAAATCGCCCTCGGTGCGGCCGATCAGGCCCTGGACTGCGTCGTTGTCGCGCATCGCGGCGGCCGCCAGCGAGGGGCGCTTTTCGCGCGCAAGTGCAATCGCTGCATCCAGCGTCGCGCGTGCCACGCCGAGCGACACCGCGCCGAAGCCGAGGCTGAAGGCAGCGCCGGTGCCGATCCTGTAGAGCGGGCCCGGCTCACGCAACGCGGCCGGCACGTCGCGAAACGCCGTGAAGCGCTCGGGGATGAAGAGGTCGCTCACCTCGTAGGAATCGGTGCCGGTGCCGGCGAGCCCGATCGCCTGCCACACGTCGTGCAACGTCGCGTTCGCAACCGGAAACAGGATCGTGCGCACTTCCGGCGAGCCATCGGCATTCCTGCGCGGTGTGCCGTCAGTCCCGACGATGCGCACATGCGCCCCGAGCCAATTCGCCTGCCGCGAGCCCGAGGCGAAATCCCACCGCGCCGTGACGCGATAGCCGCCCGCGACCGCGCGCGCCTCATGCGCGATCGCGCCCCACGCCAGGATACCGGGCGCGGTGTTGAAGATCTCCTGCGCGGCATCGCGATCGAGCGAGGCCGCGATCATCGCGCAGACGCTGCACTGGCCGAGACACCAGGCCGTGGACGCATCGGCCTTGGCGATCTCCTCCAGCATCTGCATGAAGGTTTCGATGGAGACTTCCGCACCGCCAAGGCTCCGCGGGAGGAGGGCGCGATAGAATCCGTTCTCGATCAGCGCCGAGACCACGGAAGGCGTCAGCCGCCGCGTCCGCTCGATCTCGTCCGCTTCGCGCGCGATCAGCGGCGCGATGGCGCGGGCACGTTCGACGAGATCAGATCCGGGAAGCTCCGACATTCGCGTGTCCTCGCCCCTTCTGTCGTGAGCGGTGAGGACGGGATGGTGGTCTATTTGACGGGGAGGATCAAGGTGCGGCGATCTCCGCGCGCGAGGCGTGAGGGCCGAGCCGTGAACCTTGACGGCGCGCCTCGCGACCAACAACCGCCATCGTCGCGAACGTCGCGCCGCGTAGCGCGCCGGTTGAGGTTGCCCATGCCGATCGTCAGAATCCTCATCGTCCTGCTCGCGCTCGCTTCGCCGGCGTTGGCGCAGGACCGCGCTCGTGATGCCGCCGCCGCGGGCGAGGCCGCGCGGATGTTCCGGGCCTATGTCGAAGGCGTGGCGAAAAAGGGAGAGCGACCTGACCTGACCCGGCCGGAGACCAGCGCGCTGCTCGGCCGCGTCTTCAATGTCGAGGCCCTGGACGCGCTGCCGCCGGCGAAGGCGAGCGACATGAGCTGGCTGATGGACTGGATGGACGCCGCCAACGCGACCTACAAGCTGTTCGCGCTTTATGGTGCGAAGCCGGGGGCGCAGCCCGATCTTGCGATGATTCAGCGCAACATGACCGACTATGGCGACCAGTACGCGGCGGCGATGAACTTTGTCATCCGCGGCATGGCGCGCGAGGCGGTTGCGGGCGAGCTGTTCATGGCGAGCCTCGCGCCGGAGCAGCGCACCCGCATCCGCCAGGAGGGATTTACGGGCTTCCGCCGGAGCGCCGCCGAATTCATCCTGGGCACGGTCTGCGCGGCGATTCAGGGCGCGGGCAAATCCGCCAACGCGCGTCTGGTCGCCGCCGCCATCCGCGACACGCGCGAGGTCTGGGCGAGCTTCCTGCTGCCGCAGGATCGGGCCCGCGTGATCGAGCAACTTGCCGACCTTCCGAGATGGGCACCGGACGAGACGGCACGAACCGATCTCGCCGCCTTCACGGCCGCGCTGCGAGCGGTGAATTGAGCCCCGGCGGCGGCTTGCGGGCGCGCGTTGCCTGTTCGAACGCATAGGCCAGCCGCAGCAGCTTGTGCTCGCTCCAGGCTCTCCCTGCGAAGGCGACGCCGAGCGGATAGTCTGGCGTGTCCTTGCCGTCGACCGTCCCCGAGACGAAGCCGCCCGGCACCATGACGCTGGGATAGCCTGCCTTGGCGGCAATCGCGGCGCCCGTGGCGCCGGCGAACAGCACAGCGTCGAGCTTGTGCTGGTTCATGTAGGCGTCCATGCCGCGCGTCTTGGCCGAGAGCAGGTCCATGGCACGCGCCGACTTGTACTCGCGCTCACTCAAATCGCCCCTGGTCAAATCAGCGGCCAGGAAATGGTCCTGACCGAAGCGCAACGCCGTACCCGCGTTCGCTTCGTTGAAGGCCACGATGTCGCTGATGGTCTTGATGTCGGTGCCGGTCGCCCAATCCCTCAAATAGAGGTTTAGATCGTGCTTCAGCTCGTAGAGGAAGACGACCGGCGGCCTCGCGATGGTGCCCTTGTGCGCGCTCAGCGGATTGCGGTTGAGCACGGCCATGGTCGTGCCCGGCCCGCCGATCCAGCCCAGCGTCGGCATGTTGGCGCGTACGATGACGGCGCCGAGATCCTCCAGCACCTTGATCGTCTCGATCATCACCTTGACCCAGTCGGGCGGCAGCTTGCCGTAATAGCAATCGTTCAAGGGATCGGCGGGGTCGCTCGGCACGCCGATGCGCGCGCCCTTGATAGCGTCGGCGGCAAGGCCCGCCGTGAAGTCGAGGGGCCGCCGCTGCTTTTGTGTCGCCGGATCGCGCGGGTCCCTGGCGGCCAGCACGTTCAACAGCAGCGCCGCGTCGCGGACGGTGCGCGTCATCGGCCCCGCGGTGTCCTGACTGTGCGCGAGCGGCAGGATGCCGGCGCGGCTGATCAGTCCGACCGTCGGCTTCACGGTGACGAGACCATTCTGGCTGGCGGGGAAAAGCAACGAGCCCGAGGTCTCGGTGCCGATCGACGCCGCACACAGGCCGGCCGCCACCGCGACCGCCGACCCCGAGCTCGATCCGCCTGGCTGCACGACCGGGATGCCGTGTTCGTCCGCCGGCGCCGGCGCGTAAGGGTTCTTCACCTGACCGCCCAGCGACGAATAGCCCGAGGGCATGTCGACTGCGAGCATGTTGGCGAACTCCGTCAGGTTGGTCTTGCCGAGGATCACCGCGCCGGCGTCGCGCAGCAGCTTGACGAGGGTCGCGTCGTCCCTGGCGCGCGCGCCTTCCAGCGCCAGCGAGCCTGCCGTGGTCGGCTGCTGGTCGCCGGTGGCGATGTTGTCCTTCAACAATATCGGCACGCCGGCCAGGGGTCGCCCGACCGATGGCTTGATGTCGTCCAGCTCGGCCGCGATCGCGCGCGCATCGAGATTGAGCGCGCGGACCGAATTGAGCGCGGGGCCGTTGCGGTCGCAGGCCTCGATGCGCGCGACATAAAGTTCGGCCAGCGCGCTGGCGGTGAGCTGCCCACCGGCCAAGGCGTCGATGATCTCACTCAACGGCGCGTGCTCGGGCGTCAGCGCGGCCGGCGCCTGCGTGCTGGCGGCAATCGGAGCGCGGCGGGCATCGCCGCGGATCGGCTGGTCCATCGTGTCCTCTCGGGCGGCTTGCGACGATTATGCTACCAATGGTAGCATTGAGCTCGGTTGCGCGACAAGCCGATTGCCGGTCACGCGACCGTGCGCGACAGCTCCTATGGCGATGAACACGATCCTCATGGAACGGTCACTCGATGACCCACCATAGGTTTGGTTCGGGTCAGAAGCGATCTTCGGGGGGAAGCGCATGGTGCAGGGTGTGAACGCGATGGGGCTCACGGCCATCGATCTCGGGCTGCGCGGCGCGGTGAGCGGCGTGTTCCTGCTGATCGCATCCTATTGGCTCTATTTGATCCACATGCCGATCGTCATGGCGCTGCAGGTGGCGGTGTCGCAACTCGGCTGGCCCGGGCCGGTCAAGTTCGCGATCATCCTTGCCGTTGCACTTCCCGCGATGCTGGCGAGCTATCACCTGTTGGTGCGCTTTTCCATTGTCGGCGTGGTGCTGAACGGCCGCCGCGCACCACGCGAACCGGCGCCGGCCGCTGCGATCACGGGCCCGGCCGTGCCGTGAGTGGAGACGGCGGGTGCGCCACCTCGTCAGGCCGCAGCGCGGCCCAGGTCGAGCGATGGTCTGCGCTTCGTCGGGAAGCTCAGCGCCACCGCGACGGCGGCGAGGCCGATCGCGAAGGAGCCGACATGCAGCCATGTGTAGCGCTGGAAATTGTCGAACACGAGCCCGCCAGCCCACGGTCCGAGCGCCATGCCGAGGCTGGCAAACGCCGACACCGCGCCGAACACGGTCCCCATGATGCGCGCGCCGAAGAATTCGCGGACCAGCACCGCATACAGCGGCATCACCCCGCCATAGGCGAGGCCGAACACCACCGAGAGCGCGTAGAACTCGCCGAGTTGCGCGACCGCAAGATAGGTCGCGATGCACATCGCCTGCACGAGCAGGCCGCCGACCAGCACGGGCTTTGCGCCGATGCGGTCGGCGAGGGTGCCTAGCAGCAGGCGGCCGCCGAGGCCCGAGACGCCGGCGACGCTGTAGACCGCCACCGCCGTGAGCGGAGCGATGCCGCAGACCATCGCATAGGACACCATGTGGAAGATCGGGCCGGAATGCGCGGCGCAGCAGGCGAAATGCGCCGCGGCGAGCGCGATGAATTGCGGCGTGCGCAGCGCCTGCGACGCGGTGAGCTCGACCTCCGGTGCTGCGTCTGCTGCAGTGCCGCCTGCCGGGGCCGGCGCCGGGCGCACCAGGAAGCAGGCGGGGATCAGCAGCGCCCACGCAGCGATGCCGATCACCAGCATCGCGGTGCGCCAGTCATAGGTCGTGATCAGCCAGCTCGCGGTCGGCGCGATCGTCACCGGCGACACGCCCATGCCGGCGGAGACCAGCGCCACCGCAAGGCTGCGGTTGGTCTCGATCCACGCGCTGGCGAGCGCCATCATCGGCGCGTAGAAGCTGCCGGCCGCGATCCCGATCAGCACGCCGAAGCACAGCTGGAATTGCCACAGGCTTGTCGCCTGGCTCGCAGTGACGAGGCCGAGCCCCAGCAGAACGCTTCCCGCGAGAACCACGATGCGGGTGCCGAACCGGTCCGACAGCGTGCCCCACAGGAACGCGGCAAATCCCATGAAGAGGAAATCCAGCGTCGCCGCCGCCGACACCCCGGCGCGCGACCAGCCCATCGCCTCCGAGATCGGCTGCAAAAACACCGCCAGCGACAGCATCGTGCCGAACCCGACACAAGTCATCAGCGCACCTGCGGCGACAACGACCCAGCCATAGTCGAAGCGTGACGGCTTGCTCATGCGTTTCCTCAGCGCTGTTGGTTTTGTTGGTGATGGGCGAGGGGATGGTGGCCTATCAGTCGGGAGAGGGCAAGGCTGGCGGCTACGCGTTTTCGTAACCGTCGTCATTCCGGGGCGCGCCACTTGGTGCGAACCCGGGATCCATCTCTCCTTGTTGCCTACTGTGCGAGGGATTCTCAGATGCGCAATTGCGCAATGCCATCATGCCACTGTTTTGCCCGATGGGTCAAATTGATTTCGAAAAAATCGAAAACCCCAATCCAAGCAAGCGCTCGTCTACTGTGCATGGGGTTGTTTTCGATATTTTTGTTTTGCCGGGTCCCGACCAAAACGCAAATGCCCGGGACGAGCCCGGGCATGACGGCGGCTGATGTGACTGTGAAAGCCAGCGCCGCCTCAGCTATCCACCTTCAGCGCGGCAATGAAAGCTTCCTGCGGGATGTCGACCTTGCCGAACTGCCGCATCTTCTTCTTGCCTTCCTTCTGCTTCTCCAGAAGCTTGCGCTTACGCGTGATGTCGCCGCCGTAGCACTTTGCGGTGACGTCCTTGCGCAGCGCGCGCACGGTCTCGCGCGCGATCACCTTGCCGCCGATCGCCGCCTGGATCGGGATCTGGAACATGTGCGGCGGGATCAGCTCCTTCATCTTCTCGACCATGGCGCGGCCGCGTCCCTCCGCGCGGGTGCGATGGACCAGCATCGAGAGCGCGTCGACCGGCTCGTTGTTGACGAGGATCTGCATCTTGACGAGGTCGGCCGGCTTGTAGTCGGTGAGATGATAGTCGAACGAGGCGTAGCCCTTGGAAACCGACTTGAGGCGGTCGTAGAAGTCGAACACGACCTCGTTGAGCGGCAAATCGTATTTCACCATGGCGCGGGAGCCGACATAGGTCAGCTCCTTCTGCGAGCCGCGGCGGTCCTGGCACAGTTTCAGGACGCTGCCGAGATATTCGTCGGGCGTCATGATCGTGGCCTCGATCCAGGGCTCCTGGATCTCGGCGATCTTGACCACGTCGGGCATGTCGACGGGATTGTGGATCTCGATCTCGGTGCCGTCGGTGAGCTTCATCTTGTAGATGACGCTCGGCGCGGTCGCGATCAGATTGAGATCGAACTCGCGCGATAGCCGCTCCTGGATGATTTCCAGATGCAACAGGCCGAGGAAGCCGCAGCGGAAGCCGAAGCCGAGTGCGGCCGAGGTTTCCATCTCGAACGAGAAGCTGGCGTCGTTGAGGCGCAGCTTGCCCATGGCGCCGCGCAACGTTTCGAAATCGTCGGCGTCGACCGGGAACAGGCCGCAGAACACCACCGGGATGGCCGGCTTGAAGCCCGGCAGCATCTCCGTCACCGGCTTCCTGTCGTCTGTGATGGTGTCGCCGACGCGGGTGTCGGCGACTTCCTTGATCGCGGCGGTGATGAAACCGATCTCGCCGGGGCCGAGCTCGTCGACCTGCTGCATCTTCGGCGTGAAGAAGCCGACGCGCTCGACGTCATAGGCGGCGCCCGTGCCCATCATGCGCACGCGGCTGCCCTTTTTCATGACGCCGTCGACGACGCGGATGAGAACGACGACGCCGAGATAGACGTCGTACCAGCTGTCGACCAGCAGCGCCTTCAAGGTCGCATTGCGGTCGCCCTTCGGCGGCGGCAGGCGGGTGACGATCGCTTCCAGCACGTCGGGGACGCCGAGGCCGGTCTTGGCCGAGATCATCACCGCGTCGGAGGCATCGATGCCGATGACGTCCTCGATCTGCTGCTTGATCTTCTCGGGCTCGGCCGCGGGAAGGTCGACCTTGTTCAGGACCGGGACGATCTCGTGATTGTTGTCGAGCGCCTGGTAGACGTTGGCGAGCGTCTGCGCCTCGACGCCCTGGCTGGCGTCGACCACCAGCAGGGAACCTTCGCAGGCCGCCAGCGACCGCGAGACTTCGTAGGCGAAGTCGACATGGCCGGGCGTGTCCATCAGGTTGAAGATGTAATCCTTGCCGTCCTTGGCGCGGTACTGCAGGCGCACCGTCTGCGCCTTGATGGTGATGCCGCGCTCGCGCTCGATGTCCATGGAATCGAGCACCTGCTCCTTGCCCGCCATTTCGCGGTCGGAGAGGCCGCCGGTCATCTGGATCAGACGGTCGGCCAGCGTCGATTTGCCATGGTCGATATGGGCGACGATGGAGAAATTGCGGATGTTGGAAATGGGGACGGTCGTCATGGGCGCGGGATACCACTCACATCCCCGTGCGGCAACCATATTGCTGTAATTTCAGGGCCTTTGTTCACGCCAAGCTGATTCCACGATGGGCCAAAACGCGCTAGGCAAGCGCCCATGTCGACCACGTCTCTTCCCACCCCCCGAGTGCGCGCGAAGGCCCGCCTGAGCTTTGGCCGCTTCCGGGCCTGGCTGGTTGCCTGCGCGGTCCGTCCCGAGGCGAGATTGTGGCTGGTGATCCAGCTCGCCATCCTCCATGCGGTGCTCTGGACCTTCATCCTGGTCAATCTGAAGGCTGCGCAGGACGTTCACATGGACGTCGCAGAAGCCTATGGCTGGGGCCAGAAATTCCTGTGGGGCTATGGCAAGCATCCGCCGCTGTCGGGCTGGGTCGCCGGGCTCTGGTTCAAGCTGTTCCCGGCGGCGGACTGGGCGACCTATGCGCTGGCGATGGCGACGGTCAGCGCCGGCATGGTGATCTGCTGGCTGGTTGCCTTGCGCGTGGTGGATGCGCGGCGCGCGTTCCTGGTCGTGGTGATGGTCGCGCTCTACCCGATCTTCAATTTCAAGGGGTTCAAGTACAATCCGGACCTGCTCCAGCTCGTCACCCTGCCGCTGCTCGTGCTCGCCTATCTCAACGCGTTCGAGAAGCGGAGCTGGCAGTCCGGCGTCCTGCTCGGCCTTGCCGGCGCGCTGGCGCTAATGACCAAATATTGGGTGCTGACCATGATCGGCGCCATCGGGCTTGCCGCGCTGATCCATCCGGAGCGGATGAGATTTTTGGTATCGCCGGCGCCGTGGGTCGCGATCGCGACGATGGTCGTGGCAATGATCCCGCACGTGGTCTGGCTGGCCGAGGCGCATTTCGTGCCGCTGACCTATGCCGGCGACACCTACAGCCTCGCAGACAGCGGCCAGGTGCATCAGCTCGTCACCGGCTACATGCTGCATAATCTCGGACTGCTGGCATTGCCGGTGGCGCTCGCCGGGCTCGCGATCGCGCTGGTGCCGCCGTGGTTCACATTGCTGCTGCGCGCGCCCTTGCGCATCGTTACGCGCGCCTGGGCGCGGGGCGCCAATCCGGGCGTCAATGTCCCGCAGGCGCTGAACGTGTGGATGATCCAGATCATCGTCGCATTCGGCCCGCCGCTCGGCGCGCTGGTCTTCGGCGTCTACCTGAAGACCGATTGGGGCATCTCGCTGTTCTTCCTGGTGCCGCTCGCGCTGGTCGCGATTCCCACGCTGCGGGTGCAGAGCGCGAGCCTGTTCAACATCGCTGCGATCTGGCTCGTGCTCAGCGTTGCCACGCTCGCCGCCTCGCCCTGGATCGCCGCGCGCGAGATGACGGCGAATGCCGGCAACACGGCGACCTATGGCGCGCGCTCCGAGCTCGCGCGCGAGCTGACCCAGGCATGGCACGCGCGCTTCGCCTCGCGCTGGGCGGTCGTTGCGGGGTCGATGGAGACGATCCAGCCGATGGTGTTCTACAGCCCCGATCACCCCAGCCCGTTCACGCCGAACGAAGCCTGGGCGTCCGGGCTGACCTCACTCGACGACGTCAAGCGATACGGCTTCATCGGTGTGGTCGATGCGACCGACGAACGCCTGCCCAAGTTCGAGAAGTGGGTTTCGGAGGTCGCGCCGAACGCCGAGCGCGTGATGATGACCACGCGCCGCTTCACCCGCGGCAAGGCCGGCCCGGCGATGAGCTGGAACGTCTACATCGCGCCGCCGGCGAAGTGATTGCGGCGGTCTCGGTGTCGTAGGGTGGGTAAAGGCGCGGAGCGCCGTGCCCACCACCATCTCGCGCCAATCGCAGAAAAGTCGTGGGCACGCTTCGCTTTGCCCACCCTACGGCAACCGAGCGCGCGGCTCAGATACCTTCCTCGTTGAACTTGCTTTCAACGAGTTCGGTGATCGCCGCGAGCGCGGCTTCCGCGTCGGTGCCGGCGGCGGCGACGGTGATCGTCGTGCCCGGTCCCGCGGCGAGCATCATCAGGCCCATGATCGAGGTGCCGCCGACCGTCTCGCCGCCGCGCGTCACCCACACCTGCGCGTCGAAGCGCTCGACAGCCTGGACGAATTTCGCGGAGGCCCGCGCATGCAGGCCGCGCTTGTTGATGATCAGGAGGTCCTTGGAGATCGCGCCAGCGGGCACGCCTGTCCCCGCTTGTGGCGCCTCGTCGCTCATTTGCCGGCGAGCACGCGGCTGGCGATGGTGACGTATTTGCGGCCTGCTTCCTGGGCCATCGCGATCGCGTCGGGCAGCGGACGCTCCTCGCGCACCTTGGCGAGCTTGACCAGCATGGGCAGGTTGATGCCCGCGAGCACTTCGACCTTGGGCCGGCTCATGCAGGATATTGCAAGGTTCGACGGCGTGCCGCCGAACATGTCGGTGAGGATCGCAACGCCGTCGCCGGAATCGACGCGGTTAACCGCCTCGATGATGTCACTTCGGCAGAGATCGGAATCATCTTCGGCACCGATCGTGATCGCTTCGATTTGCTTTTGTGGGCCCATGACATGTTCAAGCGCTGCCTTGAATTCGTCGGCAAGGCGCCCGTGGGTCACAAGTACTAGACCAATCATCGGAAAACTCCTCGCGGGCGCTTTTGGTGCACCGCACGAACGCGCCACTTTGACCATCCAGAGCCCCTGCGCAAGAGGGGATGTTGCGTATCTCCCTGAATCTAGACGGATGGATGAGGGGAGCTGCGCCGGTCTATTCGGTCGCGATAGTGGGGTTCATATGGTTACCATTTCCCTTCAAACAATCGCCTGAGGGGTTAACCGAAGATGAACTCTTGGTAGTGGTCAAGGCCGCGACAACCAATGGGAGGGGTGAATATTCGCGGCCAACAGGGATTCGCGGTATTTCGACACCGGAAATGATGGTTTTCAGCGAATCCGCCGCAGGCAGGCGCTCGGCGTCCGCGGCATCCAGATCGACCACGAGACCGACGGTCGCATGCTCCACGAAGTCGCAGTGGCGGATCCCGAGGCCCCGGATCTCGATCAGGCCAGCCAAGACCGGCGCGGGGCGGACTTCAATTTCATCGCCGAGTGTCGCCAGATGGACACGGTCATCCCCGACCAGAACGGCCCTTTCGATCACGCCCGAGCGTCCGGCAATGATCAAATCAAAGGCAAGGCGCGACTTGCCCGAGCCCGAGGGACCGCGGATCAGCACCGCCCGTTGTCCGACCTTGACTGCGGAGGCGTGAACGCTGGGCCCGCCGTCGTTCATAGCGCCGGCAACCTCACCACGAAGCGCGCGCCTGCGACCGTCGGCACGCCCTCGTCATCCGGCGGGCCTGCGCGGTTCTCGGCCCAGATGCGCCCGCCATGGGCGTCGATGATCTGCTTGGAGATCGACAGGCCGAGGCCGGAGTTCTGGCCAAAACCCTGATGCGGACGGTCGGTGTAGAAGCGCTCGAAGATGCGTTCCAGCGCGTCGTCGCGAATGCCGGGGCCGTCATCGTCGACCACGATCTCGATCTCCCCGCGCGCGCGGCGGCAGGTGAGGCGCACCTTGCTGCCGGGCTCGGAGAACGACTGCGCGTTGGAGAGCAGGTTGGAGACCACTTGCCCGAGCCGTGAATCGTGGCCGCTCACGGCGAAAGTGTCGGTCGGGCTGCGGCCCTCGAAGCGCGTCTCGACCGCGACGTCGTGCCCAAGCTTGGTCTCGTTGGCGACGGACACCAGCGTCGTCAGCAGGCGGCGCAAATCGACCGGGATCGCATCCTGGCGCTGCAATTCGGCATCGAGGCGGCTGGCGTCGGAGATGTCGGAGATCAGACGGTCGAGCCGCTTGACGTCGTGCTCGATCACCTCGAGCAGACGTGCGCGGCTGTTCTCGTTGCGCGCCAGCGGCAGCGTCTCGACCGCCGAGCGCAGCGAGGTCAGCGGGTTCTTCAATTCGTGGGCGACGTCGGCGGCGAACATCTCGATCGCCTCGATGCGGCTGTAGAGCGCGCTCGTCATGTCGCGCAGGGCGCCGGAGAGATGGCCGATCTCGTCGCGGCGGCGGGTGAAATCGGGGATCTCGATGCGGGCCTTGATGCGGCGGCGGACGCGCTCGGCGCTGTCGGCAAGCCGGCGCACGGGCCCGGCGATCGTGCTCGCGAGCAGCAGCGACAGCATGATCATGACGGCGGCCGCGACGCCGCCGACTTTCAGGATGGCGAGGCGTTCGGCGGTGACCATCTGGTCGATGTCGTCACCTTGCGTCGACAGCATCAGCGCGCCGTGGATCGCGCGCGAGCGCAGCACGGGGACCGCAACCGAGACGATCACCTCGCCGCGGGCATTGACCCGCACCATCGAGCGCTTCTGGCCCTGGAGCGCATCGCCCACCTCGGCATAGCCGTTGCCGTTCTCGGGACCGAGCTCGCGATAGAGCGGCAGGTCGCCGCGGTTCAGCCAGGTGCGCACCGCGACCATGCCGCGCTCGACGAAGCCGGGCTTCTCGGCCGGCGGCGGCAGGTCGAGGCGCAGCACGTTTTCGAGGTTGCGGCTGTCCAGCAGCAGGCTGCCGTTCGGATCGTAGATGCGGGCGCGCGTCTTGGTCGGCGAGATCAGCGTGCGCAGCACCGGCGCCACGCGCTCCGGATTGATCGGGAAGTCCAGCGGCGAGTACTCGTCCGAGCCGCCATAGGTCTCGCCCGGCTTGAGGTCGAGCAGCCGGTCGGGATCGATGGTGATGGCGTTGGTCTGCACCGTGGCGGAGGCCGCGATCGCGCCGGCGATGATCTCGGCCTGCACCAGGAGGCTCTGCGCCCGCGCGTCGATCAGGCCGGCGCGGAATTGCGACAGATACAGGATGCTCGCCACCAGCGCGACGAGGCCGGCGAGATTGAGGGAGACGATGCGGCGGGTCAGGCTGGAGAAGGACAGCGCGAAGAAGAATTGCCCGGCGCGCTTGAGCCAGTTCAGCGGCCGGAAGCCCTGGGGCTTGTCTTCGGCAAATTGCTCCGGAACGCCGTCGGATGTGATCTCCCCGGCGCTCTGGTTCTCGTCAGGCTGCGTTCGGTCCAGCAATGCTTACGCCCGCGTTAGGACAGCTCGTGGCAATGGTCCCCGCATCCTAGAGCCATCCCGGTCCCGATGGAACGAGAACCGGCGATGCTCTCTGTCTCTCGTGAAAGGCGCCCCGCGCCTCAGGCTTCCTTGAAGCGGTAGCCGACGCCGTAGAGCGTCTCGATCATCTCAAACTCGTTGTCGACCACCTTGAACTTCTTGCGCAGCCGCTTGATGTGGCTGTCGATGGTGCGGTCGTCGACATAGACCTGGTCGTCATAGGCGGCGTCCATCAGCGCATTGCGGCTCTTCACCACGCCGGGCCGGGTCGCGAGCGCCTGCAGGATCAGGAATTCGGTGACGGTCAGCGTCACCGGCTCGTTCTTCCAGGTGCAGGTATGCCGTTCCGGGTCCATACGCAAAAGGCCGCGGTCGAGCGCCTTGGCGTCGTTCTCCTTCGGCGCGACGGTCGGGTCCTTCGGCGCCGAGCGGCGCAGCACCGCCTTGACGCGCTCGACCAGGAGGCGCTGCGAGAACGGTTTGCGGATGAAATCGTCGGCGCCCATCTTGAGGCCGAACAGCTCGTCGATCTCCTCGTCCTTGGAGGTCAGGAAGATCACCGGCAGGTCGGACTTCTGCCTGAGCCGGCGCAGCGTCTCCATGCCGTCCATGCGCGGCATCTTGATGTCGAGGATGGCTAGATCGGGCTGGGTGGTGCGGAAACCGTCAAGCGCGGAAGCGCCGTCGGTGTAGGTCATGATGCGATAGCCTTCGGCTTCCAGCGCGATCGAGACGGATGTGAGAATGTTGCGGTCGTCGTCGACCAAAGCGATTGTGGGCATGAGCCTCTGCTTTCTGCTTTCCGTTTGGGTCGTGGCTTGAAACGGCGAGCAATCCACTGATGCGCCGCATACATGGGTGCCGATGTCGGCGTTCGAACCTTGTCACCGAGCAATGCAAGCTGGGCTGAAGTGTGACCAAGTTCCACGAAACACGGCAGATTCGCCGCATGTCGACCCATAACCAGGCCCCGTTTACCCGAAAAATGGCCCCCCTTGCAACCACCTGAGCCGAGAAAGCCGATGCAACCGACCCCTGATTTCGACCCCGCAAAGCTCGCCAAATCCCTGCTGCGGCGATCGCGGCAGGGGGCGCTGGCCACCCTCATGGCCGGCAGCGGCGACCCCTATTGTTCCCTGGTCAATCTGGCCAGCCATCCCGACGGTTCCCCCATCCTGCTGATCTCGGGCCTCGCCGTGCATACAAGGAACCTTCTCGCCGACAGCAGGGTCTCGCTGATGCTGGACGAGCGCGCGGCGGGCGATCCGCTGGAAGGCGCCCGGATCATGCTGTCCGGCCGGGCGGAGCAGGCTGATGCCGAGAAGGATTTGCTCCAGCGACGGTATCTCAATGCGCATCCGTCGGCGGAAGGCTTTGTTTCCTTTAAGGATTTCAATTTCTTCCGGATCCGCCCCACGGGAACTCATCTGGTCGCCGGCTTCGGCCGTATCGTCGACCTCAAGCCCGCCCAGTTCCTCACGGACCTCTCCGGCGCCGAGGATCTGCTGGCGGCGGAGGAGGGGGCGGTCGCACATATGAATGCCGATCATCGCGACGCCATGGGCCTCTATGCGACAAAGCTCCTTGGCGCTGCCGCGGGGGACTGGCGCTGCACCGGCTGCGATCCGGAAGGTCTCGACATGCAGGAGGGCCAGACCGCGCTGCGGCTCGACTTCCCGGAGCGGGTGACGGACGGCACCTCGCTGCGCAAGATGCTGGTCCGCCTCGCTGGCGAAGCGCGCACGAAGGTGGACTGAAGCGCGAGCCTTTGAACGCTGTTCCCCGCCGCGGCGACCCAACACCGTAATGGTTCGAGGTCGGCCGCGAGAGGGTTCATGACACGCCGTCGTTTGACGCTGATCGCAGGGCTGGCGCTCGCGATCACCGCATCGCTTGTTACACCCAGCCTTGCGCAGAAGGGTCTTGCCGCGGAGAGCGCGCGGCTCAACGCGCTCATCGGTGCCGGAAAATATTCGGAGGCGCTGCCGCTCGCGCAGGCGATGGTCGCTAGCCTCGAGAAGGACAACGGCCGCGATCTCTCCGGCGCGTTGAACAATCTCGGCAGGGTCCATGCCGGTCAGGGGCGAGACGATCTGGCTGAGCCGCTCTACAAGCGCGCGATCGCGCTCATGGAAAAGTCGCTCGGCCTCGACAACGCACTGGTTGCGGCCGAGCTGACCAATCTGGCCGCGCTCTATCAGCGGCAGGGTCGCTTCGCAGAGGCCGAGCCGTTGTTCAGACGTGCACTGGCCGTGCGTGAGAAGGCGCTGCCGCGCGAGCATCCCGACGTCGGTCAGTCCCTCAACAATATTGCCACGCTCTACGCCAAGCAGCAGCGCCCGGCCGACGCCGAGCCGCTGTTCCAGCGGGCGCTCGTGATTTACCAGAAGGCCGCCGGACCCGAGCATTCCGCGGTCGCGACCGTCCTGAACAACATCGGCCAGGTCTATCGCGACCTCAACCGCGATGCCGACGCCGAGGCGCCGATCAAGCGCTCGCTCGCGATCCGCGAAAAGGTGCTGGGGTCCGATCATCCCGACGTCGCCCGCTCGCTGAACAATCTCGCCGGCCTCTACGAGCATCAGCAGCGCTATGCCGATGCCGAGCCGCTGTATCGCCGTGCGCTTGCGATCCGCGAACGCGCGCTTGGGGCGGACCATCCGGACACCCTGACCTCGACCGGCAATCTCGCTTATTTCCTCTACGTTTCCGGGCGCACCGCCGATGCGCTGCCGCTCGCGGACAAGACGCTTGCCAGCGGCCGCGCGCAGTTGCGCATCGTGCTGCCGATCCTGTTCTCCGCGCGGCAGCAGCATCTGCTGCCCGACGACAAGGCGCTCGACAAGGCGCTGGCCGCGATCCAGCGCGGCACGCAATCCTCGGCCGCATCGGCCGTGAACAAGCTCGCGGTGCGGCTCGCCGCCGGGACCGACCGGCTCGCCGAGCTCGTGCGCAGAGACCAGGATCTCGGAGCCGAAGCCGAGGCGCTCGACAAGGCGATCATCGCGGCGGTGTCCAAGCAGGCCGGGCAACGCGACGCCGCGGGTGAGCAGCGCAGCCGCGCACGGATCGCGGCGATCGGAAACGAGCGTGCTGGCTTGCAGAAGACGCTCGCCGTTGAATTTCCCGATTACGCCTCGCTCTCCAACCCGCTGCCGCTGGCGGTGAAGGACATCCAGCCGCTGCTGTCAGCCGATGAGGCGATGGTGATCTATTCCGTCGGTGAGAAGCAGAGCTATGTCGTCGCGATCACGCGCGATGGTGCCGACTGGAAGGAGATTCCGCTCGGCGCGGATGCAATGACCCAGAAGGTCACTGCCTTCCGCAAAGGGCTGGATGTCGGCAAGGCGCGCGATGCCTCCGGCAAATCGGGGCTGTTCGATCTTGCGCTCGCGAACGAGCTCTATGTCGCGCTGCTCGGCCCGGTCGAGGCGTTGACGAAGGACAAGCGCAATCTGCTGGTCGTGCCATCGGCGGCGCTGACCGCATTGCCGTTCCATCTGCTGGTGACGGAGAAGCCGCAGGCTGCGATCCCGGACAGGCTCGAAGGTTATCGCGACGCCGCCTGGCTGCTGCGGCGTCAGGCCGTCTCGGTGCTGCCGTCGGTGATCAGCCTGAAATCGCTGCGTGCCTTCGCGCGCAGGGATCAGGGCGCAAAGCCGATGACCGGCTTCGGCGATCCCGTTTTCAACCCCGCGGCCGAAGGGCCCGCCGACCGTCGCGCCGCAGGCGGCAAGGTCGCGGCGCGCAGCATTGCGACGATTGCCTATACCGATTTCTGGCGCGGCGCCGGGGTCGACCGCGCGCGGCTTGCGCAGGCGCTGCCGCAACTGCCCGATACCGCCGATGAGCTGAAGGCCGTGGCGAGAGATGTCGGTGCCACTGATGCCGACATCCATCTCGGACGCGATGCCAGCGAAACGACGCTGAAGCGTGCAGCGCTTGCTCAATACGGCATCATCTATTTTGCCACCCACGGCCTCGTTGCCGGCGACGTCAAGGGACTGGGCGAGCCCTCGCTTGCATTGTCCATTCCCGATCAGCCGTCGGAGCTCGACGACGGCCTTCTGACCGCGAGCGAAGTGGCCCAGCTCAAGCTCAACGCCGATTGGGTGGTGCTGTCCGCCTGCAACACCATCGCCGGCGACAAGCCCGGCGCCGAAGCGCTGTCGGGATTGGCGCGCTCCTTCTTCTATGCCGGTGCCCGCGCGCTGCTGGTCTCGCATTGGGCCGTGGATTCGGAAGCCGCCACCCGCCTCACCACATCGACGTTCGAGCTGCTCAAGAACGAACCGAAAATCGGTCGCGCCGAAGCCTTGCGCCGCGCGATGTTAACGTTTGTCGACGACGCCTCGTCGCCGCGCAACGCCTACCCGGCGATGTGGGGACCGTTCGCGCTCATTGGCGAAGGCGAGGTACGATAAGCCGGCAGTCGGAATTGTGCGTCGCAAAAACCATGATCAACGCCGAATTCCGCATTTGGTTGCGCGATCATTCGTGATTTTTTGATGCAGCTGCTCAGAGCTGACATGCGCGACGTTTGGCGCGGTCCTTGAATAAACCAAATCCTGCGGGATCAGCTTGGCAACGCCAGCGTTCATCATTATTAGGTCGCCCAGCCGAGGCCGGTTGGCCTATAAATCACGGTGACCGCGATGGTGCTGAAGTTCTGGTCGCGCTGAATGTCGCGGGTTCTAGGAGGATTTTTTCGTGCAAGAGACGGGCGTGCGCAACGGTGCCTTTGGCGCCGACAAGTTCGGTTTAAAGAATCTCAAGCAGGTTCACTGGAACCTCGGTGCGCCGCAACTCTATCAATACTCGCTCACTGCGGGCGAGGCGGTGCTGTCCGCTGACGGCGCACTCTGCGCCGACACCGGCGAGTTCACCGGGCGCAGCCCGAAGGACAAGTTCACGGTGCGTGACGCCACCACCGACAAGAAGATGTGGTGGGCCGGCAACCAGTCGATCACCGCAGAACAGTTCGAGACGCTCTATCAGGACTTCCTCAAGCACGCCGAAGGCAAGAGCCTGTTCGCGCAGGACCTCTATGGCGGCGCCGATCCGGCCTACCGGATCAAGACGCGCGTCTTCACCGAGCTCGCCTGGCACTCGCTGTTCATCCGCACGCTGCTGATTCGCCCCGAGGCGATCGAGCTGCCGACCTTCGTGCCGGAGCTCACCATCATCGACATGCCGAGCTTCCGCGCCGATCCCAAACGTCACGGCTGCAAGTCGGAGAACGTCGTCGCGATCGATTTCGCCCGCAAGATCGTCCTGATCGGCGGGTCTTATTATGCCGGCGAGATGAAGAAGTCGGTCTTCACCACGCTGAACTATTACCTGCCCGACCGCGGCGTGATGCCGATGCATTGCTCGGCCAATGTCGGCGCCAAGGGCGATGCCGCGATCTTCTTCGGCCTCTCCGGCACCGGCAAGACCACGCTGTCGGCCGATCCGAACCGCACGCTGATCGGCGACGACGAGCACGGCTGGGGCCCGAACGGCGTCTTCAACTTCGAAGGCGGCTGTTACGCCAAGTGCATCAAGCTGTCGCAGGAAGCCGAGCCCGAGATCTTCGCGGCCTCGACCCGCTTCGGCGCGGTGCTCGAGAACTGCGTGCTCGACGAAGACACCCGCGTGGTGGATTTCGACGACGGCTCCAAGACCGAGAACACGCGGTCGGCCTATCCGCTCGACTTCATCCCGAACGCCTCGCGCACCGGCCGCGCGCCGCAGCCGAAGAACGTGGTGATGCTCGCCGCCGACGCCTTCGGCGTGCTGCCGCCGATCGCCAAGCTCTCGCCGGCGCAGGCGATGTATCACTTCCTGTCCGGCTACACCGCGAAGGTCGCCGGCACCGAGCGCGGTCTCGGCAACGAGCCGCAGCCGGAATTCTCGACCTGCTTCGGCTCGCCCTTCCTGCCGCTCGACCCCAGCGTCTACGGCAACATGCTGCGCGACCTCATCGCCCAGCACAATGTCGATTGCTGGCTGGTCAATACGGGCTGGACCGGCGGCAAGTATGGTGTCGGCTCGCGCATGCCGATCAAGGTGACGCGTGCGCTGCTCACCGCCGCGCTCGACGGCTCGCTTCGCAACGTCGAATTCCGCACCGACAAGTACTTCGGCTTCGCGGTCCCGACCGCGCTGCCCGGCGTGCCGGCCGAGATCCTCAACCCGGTCAACACCTGGAAGGACAAGGACGAGTTCGACAAGACCGCCCGCGCGCTGGTCGGCATGTTCCAGAAGAACTTCGCCAAGTTCGAAGCCCAGGTGGATGCCGAGGTGCGCGCCGCCGCGCCGGAGGTGAAGCTCGCGGCTGAGTAAGTTTTCGCAGGACGTGATTGACGAGGAAGGGCGGCTGGATCAGCCGCCCTTTCTTTTACGGCGTGAGCATCGTCAGGCTGCCTAGCCCGTGCATTGCTTGCGATATTCTGCGGGAGTCGTACTCATGTGCCGGCGAAAGATCCGGTTGAGATGGCTCTGGTCGGAGAATCCGCTCAACAGGGCGATCTCCTTCAACGCCAAGCGGTCCTTGCGCAGATGTTCGCAGGCGCGCTCCACCTTGCGGGCGAGGACGTACGCGTGCGGCCGCATGCCATAGTGTGCCTGGAATTTGCGGGCGAACTGCACCGGCGTGCAGTTGCAGATGTTGGCCAGTTCGTCGAGCGTGATGTTCCGGGAAATGTTCTGCTCGATATAATCCTCGATCATTCGCGCATGCGCCGGCCTGAAGGGCCCTTGCGCACAGGGCATCTTGAATTGCACTGAGGCGTATTTTCGCAGGATGTGAATGCTCGCCTGAAGTGCCATGGCATCGTAGCAGAGCCGGCCGCCCGGACCTCCTGCGGAAACCTCCTGCACCATCTGGTCAGCAATCCAGGTCAGAACCGGATCCTCGATTCTGAGCAGATCATGAAGCTCGACACTTTCGGTATCCCGGTCAAAAGCCTCGCTTGCGGTCTTCGCCATGAGACTAGGCGAGATGTAGAGATGACTGACTTCGATGTCATGGCACCATCGCCAGTTCGAAGCTTCCGCGCGCGTCAGCAGCGTCGTGACGCCGCGGCCGACTTGATCCTGCTTCCAGGATCCGGTCACGCGGCGTTTCATCGCCGTGGTGCCTTCGCGATAGATCACGATCAGAAAGTTATCGGACGGCGGCACCCAGATATCGGATGGCGCATAGCGGAACACGCGCAGCCGAAAATCGGCTTTTCCCACCGCTGAACTGTCCAACATCATTTCGCCGGGAGCATAGCGTGGCAGCTCCTCGACCGTGATGAACTGCCCCATCGCGCGAGCCTCCTCCCTGGAGTTTTGGCATGGTCGACTGCTTGTTGTTCTCATTGGCCGATCGGCAAGGCAGCAGCATAGGCCGGATTTGCCATTTGCCAAGCGAGCTCGGGCGAGGTCGGCGCCGGCCTCCGGCTTCATTCAAAGGATTGTCGGTTTTGTTCAAGCCGGGAACGCAGCCCGCCTCATAGCCTCCCTCGCGTTCCGGGCAAGTGCGGAAGAACGGTGAGAAGCCGCAAGCGCTTGCGGGACCGACAAATGACGCGATGCACGACCATCCGATCACACGACGGGTGGGAAAGGCCGCGCGCTCTGGGAAGACCTAGGAGGGACAAATGGCAGAAACGGCAACCAAACCCAATGGAAGCAATGGCGCGCATGTAACGGCGAAATTCGACGCGGTGGTTGTTGGCGCCGGCGTCGCCGGGCTCTATCAGCTCTATCGTTTGCGCGAACAGGGATTGAAGGTCAGGGCGATTGACGCGGGCGCAGGCGTCGGCGGCACCTGGTATTGGAATCGCTATCCCGGCGCCCGCTTCGATTCAGAGAGCCACATCTACCAGTATCTGTTCTCCGAGGAGCTCTACAAGGGATGGAGCTGGAGCGAGAAATTCCCCGGCCAGCCGGAAATCGAGCGCTGGCTCAACTACATCGCCGACCGCCTCGATCTGCGCAAGGACATCCAGTTCGGGACGATCGTCAAAAGCGCCCATTTCAACGAAGCCACACAGCGCTGGCTGGTCACGACCGACAGGGGTGACGTGATCGACACCCAGTTTCTGATCACCTGTTGCGGCATGCTCTCCGCCCCGCACGTATCGTTTCCGGGACAGGAGACGTTCAAGGGGCAGCTGTTCCACACGGCGCGCTGGCCCAAGGAGCCGGTCGAATTCGGCGGCAAGCGCGTCGGCGTTATCGGCAACGGCGCAACCGGCATCCAGGTCATCCAGACGATCGCCGGCGAGGTCGGTCATCTGAAAGTCTTTGTTCGTACGCCGCAATACATGATTCCGATGAAGAATCCCAAGTACAGCGCGGCAGATGCGGAGGCCTACAAGTCGAAATTCCAGCACCTCACGGAGCGCCTGCCGCATACCTTCACCGGATTCGAATACGATTTCGAGCATGCCTGGGCCGGCCTGACGCCGGCGCGGCGCCGGGAGGTGATCGAGGATTGCTGGAACGACGGCTCCCTGAAGCTGTGGATCTCGTCCTTTGCCGAGCTGTTCTTCGACGCCGAGGTCAACGCCGAGATCTCCGACTTCGTGCGCGAGAAGATGCGCGAGCGACTGAAGGATCCAAAGCTGTGCGATGCCTTGATTCCGGCCGACTACGGTTTCGGAACGCATCGGGTGCCACTGGAGCAGAACTTCCTTGAGGCCTTCCATCGCCCCAATGTCGAGATCGTCAGCGTCAAGGCCAATCCGATCGAACGCGTGACACCCACGGGTATCCAGACCGCGGACGGGACGATCCACGAGCTCGACGTCATCGTTCTGGCGACTGGATTCGACGCTGGAACCGGCGCGTTGACGCGCATCGATATCAGGGGCCGTGGTGGGCGGTCGCTGAAGGAGGATTGGAGCAAGGATATCCGCACCACGATGGGCCTTCAGGTTCACGGCTATCCGAACCTGTTCACGACTGCGGTGCCGCTGGCTCCGTCGGCTGCGCTCTGCAACATGACCACCTGTCTCCAGCAGCAGGTCGAATGGATCGACGATTGCATCAGGTTCGTGCGTACGAAGAACCTGAAGGTGGTTGAGCCGACCAGGGATGCCGAAGACGGATGGGTGGCGCATCACGATGAGATCGCCAATGCGACGCTGATCGCGAAGACCAATTCCTGGTACCTGGGTTCGAACGTCGAAGGCAAACCGCGCCGCGTTCTGTCCTACTGCGGCGGCGTCGGCGCCTACCGGCAGAAATGCAACGAGGTCGCCGCCAGCGGCTACCTGGGCTTCACCATGAATTGAGTGCTCGCGAAGCGCTGCGTCGACGGAATTCATTCAATCCAAACGGGAGACAACCATGAGCACGAATTTCGGTGCTGCTGCAGACGCCGTTCTCGACGGTGTCGTTACATCCACGCCGCGCGTGCCCGGCGTCGTCGCGATGGTGACGGACCGTTATCGCAACATCTACGAAGGTGCTGCGGGGAAGAGGCGTGTCGACCAGCCAGCCGAGATGACGACCGACAGCATCTTCGCCATCTTCTCCACGACCAAGGCGATCACCGGCACGGCCGTGCTGCAACTCGTTGAAGAGGGCAAGCTCGATCTCGACGCACCGGCCAAGCGCTACGCTCCGGACATCGGCAAGCTCCAGGTCATCGAGGGCTTTGATGCGGCGGGTGAGCCAATGCTGCGGGCGCCCAAGCGGGACATCACCACGCGGATGCTGATGACGCACACCGCCGGTCTCAGCTACGACTTCATCAACCACACCTATAACCGCCTGGCCGAGGAGAAGGGCCAGCCCAGCGTCATCACCGCTTCCAAAGCCTGCCTGATGACGCCGCTGCTGTTCGATCCGGGCGAGCGTTGGGACTACGGCACCAATCTCGACTGGTGCGGCCAAATCGTCGAGGCCATCGCCGGGCGCCGGCTTGGAGAGGTTTTCAAGACGCGCATCTTCGAGCCGCTCGGAATCAAGAGCATGACCTTCGAGCTGACCGACGCCATGCGCAGCAAACTGGCGGGGATCCACGCGCGCGGCGCCGACGGCTCGTTGACGCCGATGGATTTCGAGCTCCCCGCCAAGCCTGAAGTGCATATGGGTGGCCACGGCCTCTACGGCACGGTCGGCGACTACATGCGTTTCATCCGGATGTGGTTGAATGACGGTGCCGGCGAGCATGGCCGCGTGCTGAAGGCGGAGACCGTGCGCATGGCGGAGAAGAATCATCTCGGAGACAAGAAGGTGACACCGATCACCGGCGTCATCCCAGCGCTGTGCAATGATGCCGAGTTCTTCCCGGGCCAATCAAAGTCCTGGGCGCTTTCGTTCATGATCAACGACCAGGAAGCACCCACCGGGCGTCCCGCCGGCGCCCTCGGCTGGGCGGGCCTTGCCAATCTGTTCTATTGGATCGACCGGCAGAACGGGTTCGGCGGGTTCTGGGCCACGCAGATTCTTCCGTTCGGCGATCCAAATTCGTTCATCGGTTACATGAATTTCGAGACGGCGTTTTATCAGAGCCTGAGGCAGCGAATGGCGGGTTAGGAACCCCGGCAAGAACGGGACGAGGGGTGGAGAGAGCTCACGCCTTGAAATACGCGATCTGTGTCGAGGTCGCGAGCAGCCGGCCGTTCGGCGACCACAGCTCGGCGTTCTGGTCGGCGTAGCTCTTGTGCATGATCTTCGAATCGGCCGTCGCCAGCACGCGCGTGATGTCCTCAGCCGCGAGCTCGTCGCTTTCGGTGTGGAAATAGGTCGTCAGCGACACCGTGCCGAATGGCACCAGCTCGCGCCTTGCGTGGAAGATGCGGCCGAAGAAGGCGTCCGACATCGACATCAGCGACAGCATGTCGAGCTTGCGCGGCGTGCGGTCGCTGATCCAGATCTTCGAATAGGTGCTGGCGGGCTCGGCCTGCTGCGGCCCGATCCGCATCTCGCCCTCGACGAAGCGAAACTCGTATTGGTTCGCCCAGGACGCCGCGATCTTCGGAAACGGTAGCGTTTCCTCGAACGGCTTTGCGTCGGGATATTGCGCCACCCGGTGCTCCCAGGACGGCCGGCGCTCGGCGAACACCGCGGTGGCGAGCGTTGCGACCTCGCCGCCGCCCTGGCTGAGCTCGACGCTCCAATGCTGGCTGGAGCGATTGGCCTTCACCAGCCGCACGTCGAGATCGAACGGCCCCTCGGCGATCGGCGCGCAGTAATTGACGGTGAGGGCGAGCGGGTCGCCGGCGCGTTCCGGATGGTCGATCAGCGCGCGCAAAATGGTCGCGGCTGTGGCGCCGCCGAACGGGCCGACAAAGGCCCAGTAATCGTCGCTGGTGTGCCCCTGCCAGCTCGAGTCGCCGGCAGTGACGCGGGTGGCGTCGTCGAAGGGGTGGGGAAGCTTGGCGTGCATTTTCGTTTCCGTCTGTCATTCCGGGGCGATGCGACGGGACCGCGTCGCGCGGCCCGGAGCATCGAACCCGGAAGTTCGAGATTCCGGGTTCGGCTCTGCGAGCCGCCCCGGAATGACGGTCGTCATATCACAGCCAATAGCTGCCTGTGCAATTACCTGTCGGGTAACGCTTCCACGCCGCGGAAAAATCAGCCCGCGACGTCGCGCAGGTTCGGCAGCAGCGGCGTGGTCGGATTGACCGGCACGTTCCAGATCTCCTCGGCGTATTCGCGGATGGTGCGGTCGGAGGAGAACCACGCCATGCGCGCGACGTTGAGGATGGAGGCACGCGTCCAGGCCGGCGAGACCAGCCAGCGCGCATCGACGCTGCGCTGCGCCTCGTAATAGGAATCGAAATCGGCGCTGACCATGTAATGGTCGAGATGGCGCAGCGCGTGCGCGATCGATTCAAAGCGGCCGGGATCGCCCGGCGAGAACTCGCCGGTGCCGATCGCATTGATGGCGCGCTGCAGCTTCGGTGAATTGCGGATCAGGTCGGAGGCGTCCAGCCCCTGCTTGCGCCGGATCATCACGTCGCCGGCCTCCATGCCGAAGATCGCGATGTTCTCCGCGCCGACATGGTCGCGGATCTCGATATTGGCGCCGTCGAGCGTGCCGATGGTGATGGCGCCGTTGAGCGCCAGTTTCATGTTGCCGGTGCCGGACGCTTCCATGCCCGCGGTCGAGATCTGCTCGGACAGGTCGGCCGCGGGGATGATCACTTCGGCGAGGCTGACATTGTAATCGGGCAGGAACACCACCTTGAGCTTGCCGCCGATCGTGGGATCGTTGTTCACGACCTCCGCGACGTCGTTGATCAGCTTGATGATCAGTTTTGCGTAGCGATAGCTCGCGGCAGCCTTGCCCGCGAAGATCTTCACCCGCGGCACCCAATTGCCGGTGGGATCGTCCTTGATCGCCTGGTACAGCGCGACGGTCTCGATGACGTTGAGCAGCTGGCGCTTGTATTCGTGGATGCGCTTGATCTGCACGTCGAACAGCGCGGTCGGGTCGACCTTGATGCCGAGCCGTTCGCCGATCAGGCGCGCCAGCGCGGTCTTGTTGTGAAGCTTGACGCTGCGGAACTTCTTCTGAAATTCGACGTCGCTGGCGCGCGCTTCGATCAGCGAGAGCTGGGTCGGATCGTCGAGCACGGCCTCGCCGCAGGTCTCGCGCAACAGATCGGTCAGCTTCGGGTTCGCCAGCATCAGCCATCGGCGGAAGGTGATGCCGTTGGTCTTGTTGGTGATGCGGCCGGGATAGAGATGGTTGAGGTCGTGGAACACGGTCTCGCGCATCAGGTCCGAATGCATCCCCGAGACGCCGTTGATGCGGTGCGAGCCGACGAAGGCGAGCTGGCCCATGCGCACGCGGCGCCCGCTCTTCTCGTCGATCAGCGAGACCGAGGCGCGGAAGTCGATGTCGCCGGGGCAGCGCGCTTCGGCCAGCGCCAGATGCTGCACGTTGATGCGGTAGATGATCTCGAGATGCCGCGGCAGCAGCCGCTCGAACAGCTCGACCGGCCAGGTCTCCAGCGCCTCGGGCAGCAGCGTGTGGTTGGTGTAGGAGAGGGTGGCGACCGTGATCTTCCAGGCCTCGTCCCAGCGGAAATTGTGCAAATCGACGAGGATCCGCATCAGCTCGGTGACGGCAAGGCTCGGATGGGTGTCGTTGAGCTGCACCGCGACCTTGCTCGACAGGCTGCGCAGCTGTCCGTCGGACGCAAGGTGCCGCTTGACGAGATCCTGGAGCGAGGCCGAGACGAAGAAATATTCCTGGCGCAGGCGCAGCTCGCGGCCTGCCGGGCTCTCGTCGTTCGGATAGAGGAATTTGCAGATCGCTTCCGCGCGCGACTGCTCGGCGGTGGCGCTGACATAGTCGCCCTTGTTGAAGGCGTCGAGCTTGAGTGGATCGGGCGAACGCGCCGACCACAGGCGGAGCGCGTTGACGTGCTGGCCCCGCCAGCCGACAATCGGCGTGTCATAGGCGATCGCCTGCACGGTCTCGCCCGGATGCCAGATCGCGCGGTCGCGGCCCTTGTCGTCGACATGCTCGACGCCGCCGCCGAAAAAGATGTCGTAGATCACCTCGGGGCGCTGCAATTCCCAGGGATTGCCGAAGCTCAGCCACTCGTCGGGATATTCCTGCTGCCAGCCCTGATTGATGATCTGGCGGAACAGGCCGTAATCATAGCGGATGCCGTAGCCGATCGCGGGGATCGACAGCGTCGCCATGCTCTCCATGAAGCAGGCGGCAAGCCGCCCGAGGCCGCCATTGCCGAGCGCGGCGTCCGGCTCGCATTTGCGCAGCTCAGGCAGCGAGACACCGAGATCGCCGAGCGCGACCTCGAAGATCTTGAGCAGGCCCATATTGTTGAGCGCATCGGTGAAGAGACGGCCGATCAGGAATTCGAGCGAGAGATAATAGACGCGCTTGCGGCCCGCATCGTAGCTGTGCTTCTCGGCCGTGAGCCAGCGATGCACGACACGGTCGCGCAGCGCCAGCGCCGCGGCCTGGTACCAGTCGTGCCTGGTCGCCATGCCCGCATCCTTGCCGATGGCAAGGCGCAGCTTCGCCAGGATCGCGCCCTTGATCTCAGCCAGCGCGAGCTCGTCGATCGGCTGGCCGGGGGCGGGAAAACTGGGTTGGAACGATTGATCTTGCAAAGCCGTCACTTCCTGGTCGAACACACCACTAACCCTTACGCGTCTTGCCCCTGCGCCGGAACTGCCACTGGAGCGGCCGTGCACTGCGCTGGCGCAAATTTATGCAAGGAACGGGCCGTTTGGGAACCCGGGCGAGCACGGAGAAACCGGGATTCGGTGCTAGATTGCGGATCAATTCAGCCATCAGTGTGGAGGAACATTCCCATGAGACTGCTGACGCGACTGCTGATCGAGATCGCCGCGGCGGCCCTGCTCGTCGTCTGCATCGGCACCCTCAGTGCCGCGTTTGCCGCCGGCAAGCCCGGTCGCAGCGCCGATGGCCTCAGCTGCGGCTTCACGGTCCCGCAGAATGCCTCGCCCGCGGCCCGCTGCGCCGCCATCAAGCGCCAATGCGGCGGCAAGTTCTATGCGAATGCGTGCGGCGACAGGCTGATGTCCGCGGCGAATTGAGAGGCGGCGACAACGCCAGCGAATCTAGGCCGCCTTCGCCTGCACCGCATCGCAAAACTCGGCGAGGCGATCCGCAAGCCGCAGCGTTGCCGGACTCGCATCGGGCGAGGCCATCAGCGCGACCTCGGTCTTGTTGATCGGCGCAAATCCCTCCTTCGCCGTCAGCACGCGGTGGTCGGACTGGATCGACATCTCCGACAAGATGCTGAGGCCCATGCCGGCGGCGACCGCGGCCTGGATGCCTGACAGGCTCGACGAGGAATAGGCCATGTGCCAGGCACGGCCGACGCTTTCCAGCGCGTGGATGGCGCCGGCCCGGTAGAGGCAGCCGGTCGGAAAACCGATCAGCGGCACCGACGCGGCATGAACATCGACCGGATGGCCCTTGCTGGTGACCCAGTGCACGCGCTCCGGCCAAACCGCGATGGCGCCTTTCTCGCCGGCCGCACGCTTGAATAGCGCAACGTCGAGCTCGCCGCGTTCGAGATCGCGCGCCAGGTGCTTGCTCTGGTCGGCGCGGACGTCGAGCCGCAGGCCCGGATGCGAGCGCGCGAACGCGCCCAGTAATTTGGTCAGCCGGTACGCCGCGAAATCCTCGGGGATGCCGAGCCGGATCGCGCCTTCGCCATCCGGCTGGCGCAGCACGTCGCGCGCCTCCTCGGCGAGCGAGAGCAAGCGCCGCGCATACGAGAGCAGCCGCTCGCCGGCCTCGGTCGGGCGAACGGTCTTGCCGTCGCGGTGCAGGAGCACCTGGCCGATATCGTCCTCCAGCCGCTTGATCTGCTGGCTGACGGTCGACTGCGTGCGATGGACGCGCTCGCCGGCGCGGGTGAAGCCGCCGGCCTCGACCACCGAGACGAAGCTGCGCAGGAGCTCGAGATCGAGCATAACCGCCTCCATTCGAAAATCCACTGATAGAGAGTTAATCATTTAATTTCCAAATGGCAAGCGGGCTCCCTAGATCGAGGCTCAGGAGAATGCCCTCATGTCGCTTGCCCCCTCGATTCCCGTTCCGTGCAGCCGCTTCAACACGCTGCCGCTCGCTATCAGCCTGTTCTGCCTGCTCTGGAGCTACGCCTTTGTCGCCGGCAAGATCGGCGTCACCCATTGCCCGCCGCTGATCCTGCTCGCCGCGCGCTTCTCGCTCGCCGGCATTTTGATCCTGGGCGCCACGCTGGTCCGCGGCGACAGCTGGTCGTTAACCTGGCGCGATGCGGCAATCTTCGCTGTGCTTGGGATTGCCAACAACGCGCTCTATCTCGGGCTCGGCTACACCGGCCTGCAATCAGTCTCCGCCGGCCTCGGCGGCCTGATCGTCTCGGCCAATCCGGTCTTCACCGCGGCGCTCGCGACCCTGCTGCTCGGCGAAGGCATGACCTGGCGCAAGGCCGGCGGCCTGCTGCTCGGCATCACCGGCGTGACCCTGATCGTTTGGCATCGCCTGTCGGTCGGCACGGATTCCCTGCATGGCATCGTCTTCACGCTGGCTTCGCTCGCCTCGCTCGTTGCCGGCACCATCCTGTTCAAGCTGCTCGCGCCGAAGGGAAGCCTGTGGATCGGCAATGGCGTGCAGAATCTTGCCGCCGGCCTCGTGCTGACGCCGGTCGCGTTCACCTTCGCCGAT
The DNA here is from genome assembly GCF_054863005.1 of Bradyrhizobium sp. 25ACV. Lineage (NCBI taxonomy): Bacteria > Pseudomonadati > Pseudomonadota > Alphaproteobacteria > Hyphomicrobiales > Nitrobacteraceae > Bradyrhizobium > Bradyrhizobium sp. 25ACV. Next base: position 331,079 of record NZ_JAVAYO010000007.1, on the reverse strand, counting down.
GTGCATGCGATCGATGTCACGCCGAGCCTGCTCGGCGCCTTCGCTTTCCTCGTTCTGGGCGGCTCGATCCTCGCCTACTGGCTCTGGTTTCATCTCCTGAAAGTGTGCGGCGCCACCGCCGCCAGCGCCTATCATTTCCTGATGCCGCCGCTCGGCATGCTGTTCGCGTATCTCGTCCTTGGTGAGCACGTCGAGGCGCGCGATCTGCTCGGGATCATTCCAGTCGCGCTCGGCATCTACCTGGTGACGCGGCCGGGGAAGGTGGCGCAGTGAGCTGTCATTCCGGGGCGATGCGAAGCGTCGAGCCCGGAATCCATCGCGCCACCAACTTTGGAGATGGATGGATTCCGGGCTCGCGCCGCGCGCGCGCCGCAATGACGGTGCTCAATCCTTCCGAAACACGATCGACGCCATCCATCCCGTCATCAGGGCCATCGCGGCGGTGACGAGGCCGTAGATCAGACCGTTCTGCCTGGCAGTGGTGGCGACGAACTGTTCGAAGCCGACCTTGACGATCTCGAACGCGGTCTCGGTCTTGCCGATGAACGCGCCGTTCGCAAACAGCTTGATCTCCACCTCATACGTTCCGATCGGCACCTCCGCGGGCAGCGGGATGCCGGTGCGGAACAGCGTCGGCGTCAGGAACGTGACGGCGCTTGGATCCTCGCGATAGAGCCCGCGCTGGGTGCGCAAGCGAATAAACGCGGACCGAAAAGCGTCGTTCGGCACCACGTCGGCATAATCGCCGCCGACCCGCTGCGTCAGCAGCACGTTGTTCAGCCCGATCTGCTGCCGCCGCGCAATCTCGGGCGAGGTGATCGCGTCGAAGGAGCGGTTGGCGAACAGCGCCAGATAGCTCGGCACCTGCAGGAACTGCCGGTAGTCGGTGTTGATCCAGATGCCGAAGGTGCGCTCCTTGCGCCGCGTCACCATGTCGGCGCGCGGGCCCATCACGGTGACGACGAGATCGTAGGCGGTGCGATCGGCGGGCGACGTCGCGTCCTTCTCGACCGAGCCGAACAGCACCAGCTCCTCGCCGGAATAGTTCGGTGTCACCGTGACGCGGTGGTTGGAGACCGAGACGATCAGCCGCTCGGCGCGCGCGGCGGAGCCGAGCAGCAGGACGAGCAGGAGTGCGAGAGCTGCGCGCATCATCCGCTCACTCCCAACTCGCGGATGGTGAAGAGATCCTCCGGCCGGATCACCAGCTCGATCGCGAAGCGGATTCCGACCGAGAGGATCAGAAGGCCGAGCAGCAGCCGCAGCTGCTCGCCGCGGATCTTCTGCCCGGCGCGGACGCCGAACTGCGCGCCGGTGACGCCGCCGACCATCAGGATCAGTGCCAGCACGGCGTCGACGAGGTGATTGGTCACCGCATGCAGCATGGTCGCGAACAGCATCGTGACGAGCGTCAGGACCATCGAGGTCCCGATCACCGTCGAGGTCGGCACCCTCAACAGATAGATCATGATCGGCACCAGGATGAAACCGCCGCCGATGCCCATGATGGCGCCGATGAAGCCGATCATGATGCCGACGATTACCACGGGGATGACCGAGAGATAGATCTTCGAGCGCTTGAAGCGCATCTTCAGCGGCAGGCCGTGAATCCAATTGTGCGTGCGTCGTGGCGGCAGCGCGCCGCGCCGGGTCCGCATCAGGGCGCGCAGCCCTTCCGAGAACATCAGGCTGCCGACGGTGCCGAGCAGCACCACGTAGGAGAGCGCGATCATCAGATCGAGCTGGCCGAGCGCACGAAGCTGCGTGAAGGTCCACACGCCGAGCGCCGTGCCGGTGACGCCGCCGCAGAGCAGGACGCTCGCCAGCGCCGGATCGATCGCGCGCCGCCGCCAATAAGACAGCGCGCCGGAAAAGGAGGAGGCCGCGATATGGCTCGTGACCGAGGCGACCGCGACCGCGGGCGTGATGCCGATGAAGATCAGCAGCGGCGTCATCAGGAAGCCGCCGCCGATTCCGAACATGCCCGAGACGAAGCCGACCGCGGCGCCCATGGCGAGCACCAGGAAGACGTTGACGGGAAGATCGGCGATCGGAAGATAGAGCTGCATCGAAGAACCATACGCCGGCGAGACGGATCGATTGTCGCGGAATGCTCGCGGGAAGGTCGGAACGGTTGCCGCGCCCCTCAATAGCGGAATTTACCGTCGGGAGGGACCGGGAATTTCGGGCGTGGTGAATGTTGACGAGGGTCGTGAACGAGGCCCCGATCGTTGCGATAACGCGAGATGCGCTCCCTCCCCCGCCTGCGGGGGAGGGTTGGGGAGAGGGTGTCTCCTCTCGCGAGAACCCCCAAGAGGCGAGAGCCCTCACCCGCGTCGCTTCGCTCCGCGACCTCTCCCGCAAGCGGGAGAGGTGCACCGCGCGCGCGGCTCGTTCGGTCTGTCTAAAGCAATTCGCCTTTAATGTGCCGCCGAGGCCGAGCGCTTGGTCGCGACTTGCTTCGGTGCCGGCTTTGCATTCGCCTGCGGCGCGCTGTCCCAGCCGCCGGCGGGCGCCATGACATTGACGGCATCGTCGGGCTGCGGCTCGGCGCTGAAGGTCTGGATCGCGAGCTTGGCGGCCGCGAGCGATTGCGGGTCGAGGCGCTTGGCGACGTCGTCGCGTTTGCCGGAGGCGTCCGCGTCACCCTGGGCAGCCGCGAGGCTGAACCATTTGTAGGATTCGGCGAGGTTCTGTTCGACGCCGATGCCGCGGGCATAGAGGATGCCGAGGTTGAACTGGCTGTCGGCGACGCCGCGATCGGCGGCCTTGCGGAACCACTGCGCCGCGCTCTTGTAGTTGGCGCCGCGTCCGCCGCCGTCGGCGTCGAGCACCGCGAGATTGTGCATCGCCTTGGCGTTGCCACGCTCGGCGGCCTGGGTGTAGTAGCGGCGGGCGATGTCGGCGTCCTTCTTCACGCCGAGCCCCTTTTCGTAGAGCGTGCCGAGGCGGAAGGTCGCGGGCACCACGCCGGCCTGCGCCGCGCGGTCGTACCATTTGGCCGCTTCGTCGTAATTCGTGGCAACACCCTTGCCTTCGGCAAAGCGCAAGCCGATCTCGTAGGCCGCGGTCGCATCGCCCTTCATCGCGGCGGAGCGCAGCACCGGGCCGCCGATGCCGTCGGGCAGTTTTTCGCTGGGCGGCACCTGGATCATGCCGAGCTTGGCGCGGCTCGTGCCCGACAGGGCGCCGGTGACGTCGCTGGAGGCAGGCGCTGGGGCCGCGGCAGGCGCCGGAGGAATTTCGACCGAGGCCGAGTTGCCCGAATTGGCGGCGGGAGCCGGCGCGGCGTTGTTCTGGGACTGCCGTCCAATCGGCGTCGGCGAGGTCATCGATGGCGTGACCTGCTCGGGCGTGGCGGGCTTGTTCTCGATCACCGGCGGTGGCGGTGGGGCCTGCGGCGCGGGCTGGCTCAACGTATTGTCCATGGCCTGCGGCGCGGGCGGCGCGCTGCCCTCGAGCAGGTTCATCGCCATCTTGAAGGTGCCGAGCACGATCACGACCACGCTCGCGCCGACCAGCAGCGAGCGGATCTTCGAGGTGATGGTCGAGCTGCCGTCTTTGACCTTGTCCTTGCCGCGATCGGCGCCGGCCTTCGCACCACCCTTGGCGCCGCGTGCCGGCTTTTCCGGCTGCGCGGCGGCGGCCTGGGCGGCGCGGCGGGCGGCCGCGATGAAGCTCGACGACGACACCGGCTCTTTCGGCGCAGCGGGAATGTCGCTGATCGCGCTCTCGGAGGCGGCGATGCGCTCCGATGGCGTGGCGACGCGTCCACCCGGCCGTGTGCCCGGCTCGAGCGGATGATCCGGCGGTAATTCCGGCGCGAGCGCGGTGCGCGCGGGGACCGTGTGCGGCTCCAGGATCTCGCTGATCGCGCGCGGCGGCACCGGTGGTGCCGATGGCACCGGTGGTGCCGATGGCACCGGCGGCGGCGCGGCGGGGGCAGCGGCATGGAATTCACGCGGCGCGGCGGAGAAGGCGGCTTGGGCGAAGGCGCCGTGGGCCTGTTGCTGCGCGTGGGCCTGTTGCTGCGCGGCGGGGTTCGGCAGCTCCGGCTTCGGATCGTATTTCGGTTGCTGCTGGGCTTGCGGCCGCGGCTCACGCGCCATCGGCGGCGCGGGCTCCATGGCAGCGGCCATCGGCATGGGCATCGGCTGCGGCGCAGCGGCGGGCGGCGCAGTGCGCACCGCGCGCAGATCGCCCTCGATCATGGAGAGGCGATCGACGACATGGCCGAGCGCGCTATGGACGGCGTCGAGCGAGTCCTGGGTGCAGCGGTTGGTCTCGGCCTGGCTGAAGCGGATGTCGGACAGCTCGCGCTTGACCAGATCGACCATTCCGGAATCGGCCGGGGCTGCGGAGCCGCGGCTCTCGGCCAGCGCGGAATAGGTCGCCTGCTGCCGCTCGAGGTGGCGCAGGATGTCGTGCAGCCCGTCCTCGACGCGGCTCAAATTGCCGTTGCGCGGATCGGCGGCGGCTTCGATCCGCTCCAGCAAATACGAGACGCGCTGTTCGAGATGCGCAAAGGTCGAGGCCGAATCGTTGCCGACCTGCATGCGGTCGAAGCGGTCCGACAGCGCGCGGATGGCGGATTCCAGGTGCTCCGTGCTCTCGGCCGGCTGAGGCCGCTCGCGCGTTTCCAGCGCCGCGGTGAGCGCCGCAATGCGCTGCTCCAGCACCGCAAAGCTGTCGCCCTGGCCGGAGGCGCGGGTGACCTGGTCGACCTTGGACGACAGCAGTTGCACGTCTTCGGACAGGCGTGCCAGCGCTTCGTTGGACGCGACGTTGGAGACGATGCCGCGCAAGGCGGTGATCGCGCCTTCGAGCTGGCGCACCGTCGAGGGATCGTCATTGGCGCGCAGGATCAGGTCGAGCTTGGCGCCGAGATTGCGGATTGCCTCGTCATAACCGGTGAGCTGCTCGGCCGGCGTCAGCGTGCGCAGCACCTGCTTGATGTCGGACAGCGCGTGCTCGATGCCCGACAGGACCTGGCCGTCGGTGCCGTTGGAACGCGTCTCGTCGATCCGGCGATGCAGCGAGCGGATCTCGTTCTCGATCGATTCGATCGCGCGCCGCGGCATCGCCTCGGTGATGGCGGCGCGGATCTCGGCAAGCTCGCTGCGGAAGGCGTTGATCGCCTGCTCGGTATTGTCGGGGCGCTGCAGCGACTCGATCTGGCTCGTGATCTTGAGCAGATGGCGCTCGAGCGCGGAAAAATCCGGCCCCGGCTGCGGTGGCGGCGGAGCATAGGCAGGCGCGGGTGGCGCCATCGGAGGTGCGTAAGGAGCGGCCCAGGGAGCAGCATTGGGCGCGATCGAGGGCGCGGCGCGCGGCGGCATTTGCCGCGGCGTGAAGCCGTCGAGCTCGCTCTGCCGCGCGGTGATCTCGGCGACGGCGACGTCGAACGAAGCGGGGCTCAGGGGCGGGGAGTTGCGATAGACCTGCGCCGCCGCGCGCTCGACCGCATCGGCCTGGCGCTGGCGCGTCTCGGCCGGCGCGGGGCGCTGAGCCGGAGGCAGCTGCGGTTGAGGCTGCTGCGGCCGGGAGATTTGCGATAGCCGCGCATCGAGCCGCGAGATCGCATCGTTGAGCTGGCGCGCGACGCCTTGCTCGCGCGCGACGTCCGGCCGCGACGAATCCTGTCGTGACGAATCTTGTCGTGACGAATCCTGGCGCTGCGCGGGCTTGGAGATCCGCTCGATCTGCTGGGTGATGGCGTCGAGCCGCTGGTGGATGTCGGCGACTTCGCGGCTTTCCTGGCTCGGTGCCCGCGTTTGAACGTTCGGGGCTTGCGGACGCTGATCGTAAGGTTCGCGAAAGTTCGGGGGAGCAGTCTCGCCGAGGGTGGAGTTCAGCCAATCGTTGAGTGACATGCCGGCACGACGCGCAGCAGCTTCGGCCCGCTCCCTGACGGACGGATCGATGCCGTCAACACTCCACGATACGCGCGAATTCATGACTCTGTCCGGTTCCGACTCCGGCGCCCCACCCGGCGCCTCCAGCCTTCCCTCGCGTGCCGGTTGCAAAGACAATCGGATTTGGCGCGGGTCGTCTGCCTCGAAAACCGACTTTTGTCCGTTACGGTAAATAACGGGTTAAGGAACGCCGGCCCGGTGTCTTAAAGTTGGGCGGGGGAACTCTGGGGCACGCCGGAAGCGGCGTCATTGCATCCTTCGCGACCTGCCGCCGCCATATATTCCGCTGTCATCGCCCGCGAAGGCGGGCGATCCAGCACGCCGCGGCGGCTCGATTCCAGCCGCGCTGCCTCGGAGTACTGGATGCCCCCGCTTTCGCGGAGCATGACACCGGTAAATGTGGTGACAGTCTCCTGTCGGGTCGGGCCACCCCTCAGCCCTTCCCCTCGCGCTTGCCATCCTCGATCGGCACCACCGTGGCCTTGCCGCTCATCGCCGACAGCGCATCGAGCGTCTCTTCGCAGAAGTCGGCCACCATCTGCTCGTGTCGGGCGCCGAGACGAAGCAGGAGCAGGTTTCCGAGGTCGAGTCGGCCCTCCGCCGTGCCCTCCGGAAAGCGCTTCTTCAGGATGCGTTCGTAATTGGCGTGGCGGTCACGGTGGTGCTCCAGGCGGGCCATCAGGTCGGTGCGCAGCGGCTCGATGTCGATGCTGTCGAGCGCATGGAGGCGGACCAGGAGATCGTCCTTGGTGGAGGCTGGCGTGCTTGGTCGCGCGGCCCAGTGCCGCAGCGCTGTTCGCCCCTCCGGAGTGAGCGTATAAACCAGTTTGTTGGGCTTGCCCGTTTGCACGACCTCGCGGCCCTGGATGTGGCCGCGGTCGCGCAGCTTGGAGAGCTCGCGGTAGATTTGCTGATGGTCGGCCTTCCAGAAGAAGCCGATCGAGGAGTCGAATGTCTTGGCGAGTTCGTAGCCCGTCATGGGGCGTTCCGTCAGGCATGCGAGGATTGCGTCGCCCAGTGCCATGACCGGCCTCCTTCTTCTTCGACCTCGACCAACTCGCTTGACTTTATGCGCATCGGCGCATATGCGTCAATGTGCATATGAGACACTCGGGGATGGGCTGAAGATCCGACCCGAAAAACCCAGCGGAATCAATCGGCACGCTACTGTGCATGGGGTTGTTTTCGCGTTTTTTGCCAAGGCCTTTAGGGAGGCATCCTGGAATGACCGGCCTCGACTCCTGGTACGGCTACATGAAGTCCCACGACCGCACCGCGCTTTGGGACTTGCTTCATCCCGACGCCGTCTTCGAAAGTCCCGTCGTGCATTCGCCGCAGCGCGGGCGCGACATCACCTTCAAATACCTCTCCAGCGCCGAGAAGGTGCTCGGCGGCCCCGGCTTCACCTATGTCGGTGAGTGGACCAGCGAGCGCGGCGCCGTGCTTGAATTCAAGACCATGATCGACGGTATCGAGATCAACGGCGTCGACATCATCAGCTTCGATGCCGAGGGACGCATCACGCATTTCAAGGTGATGGTGCGTCCGCTCAAGGCGATCAACATGCTGCACCGTCTGATGGCGGAGCAGTTGGCCGCCCCATCATGACCCTGCCCTGAGGTTGCAGAACCCGCTAAGCTCGCGGGCAAGGCTGCGCCGCTGGACTCACAGACATCACCAAGGCCCATTGCCGGGAGAATCCCATGCCGATCTACAAAGCCCCCGTCGAAGACGTGAACTTCCTGCTCAACGACGTCTTCCAGATCGACCGCTACGACAACCTCGCCGGCTTCTCCGATGCGTCGAGCGACGTGCGCGAAGCCATTCTCGGCGAAGCCGCCAAGCTCGCCGAAGAGGTGCTGCAGCCGCTCAATCGTGTGGGCGATCTCGAGGGCTGCAAGCGCACGGATGACGGCAGCGTCACCACGCCGAAGGGTTTCAAGGATGCGTTCAAGCAGGTCGCCGAAGGCGGCTGGCTCGGCCTGTCGGCGCCGACCGAGTTCGGCGGCCAGGGCCTGCCGGTGACGCTGAGCCAGGCGGTCAACGAATTCCAGATCTCCGCCAACATGGCGTTCTCGATGTATGGCGGCCTCACCATGGGCGCGACCGCCGCGCTGATCGTTCATGGTTCGCCCGAGCAGAAGAAGACCTACGTGCCGAAGATGGTGGCGGGTGAATGGACCGGCACCATGAACCTGACCGAGCCGCATTGCGGCACCGATCTCGGCATGCTCCGCACCAAGGCGGTGCGCCAGGCCGACGGCAGCTTCAAGATCACGGGCACCAAGATCTTCATCTCGGCCGGCGAGCACGACCTCGCCCCGAACATCATTCACCTCGTGCTCGCGCGCATCGAGGGCGCACCGGCCGGCATCAAGGGCGTGTCGCTGTTCGTGGTGCCGAAGTTCCTTGTGAATCCGGATGGCTCAGTCGGTGCCCGCAACGGCGTCGTCTGCGGCTCGATCGAGCACAAGATGGGCATCCACGGCAATTCGACCTGCGTGATGAACTATGACAGCGCCACCGGCTGGCTGATCGGCGAAGAGAACAAGGGCATGCAGGGCATGTTCGTGATGATGAACGAGGCGAGGCTCGGCGTCGCAGTTCAGGGCCTCGCGCAATCCGAGGTCGCCTATCAGAACGCGGTCGCCTATGCGCGCGAGCGCATCCAGGGTCGCTCGCTCACCGGCGTGAAGGCGCCGGACAAGCAGGCCGATCCGATCATCGTGCATCCCGATGTGCGCCGCACGCTGCTCTCGATCCGCGCCTTCAACGAGGCCGCGCGCGCCTTCGTGATCTGGACCGCGCTGAAGAGCGACGTCGCCCACCGCTCCGAGGATCCGAAGGACCGCCAGGCCGCCGACGATCACATGGGCCTGATGACCCCGGTGCTGAAGGGCTTCCTCACCGATTACGGCTTTGCCAATGCGGTGCAGGCGCAGCAGATGTATGGCGGCCACGGCTACATCGCCGAGCAGGGCATGGAGCAGTTCGTGCGCGATGCGCGCATCGCCATGATCTATGAAGGCGCCAATGGCATCCAGGCGCTCGACCTCGTCGGCCGCAAGCTGCCGCGCGACGGCGGCCGCGCCATCATGGCCTTCTTCGGCGAGGTCATGGCCTTCGCCAAGGAGAACGGCGGCGACGAGGCGCTCAAGCCCTTCATCGCGCCGCTGTCGGCCTCGCTCGGCCATCTCCAGCAGGCGACGACCTGGCTGATGCAGAACGCGATGGCGAAACCCGACAATGCCGGCGCCGCCGCAACCGATTACCTGCATCTGTTCGGCTTCGTCGCGCTCGGCTACATGTGGGCGAAGATGGCGAAGGTGACGAATGCCAAGATTGCCGAGAGCGGGGCGACGCCCTATCTCTCCACCAAGCTCGTCACCGGCCGTTTCTTCATGGAGCGGATGCTGCCGGAGACCGCCGCCAATCTCGCGCGCATCCAGGCCGGCTGCGCCACCATCATGGAATTGCCGGCGGAAGCGTTCTGAGGCTGCTTCCGCTGCCTGCTCCCAATCGTATTGAACATCACATCAGGAGGGCGTCATGCCTGAGGCATTCATCTACGACCACGTTCGCACCCCCCGCGGCCGCGGCAAGGCGGACGGTTCGCTGCACGAAGTCACGGCGCTGGCGCTCGCGACCGTGCCGTTGAAGGCGCTGAAGGACCGCAACAATCTGCCTGAGGATTCCGTCGACGACGTCATCCTCGGCGTGGTCGATCCGGTCGGTGAAGCCGGCTCCGACATCGCGCGTTTCGCGGCGCTGAAAGCGGGTCTCGGCGAAGCCGTGCCCGGCGTGCAGATCAGCCGCTTCTGTGCCTCCGGCCTCGATGCCGTGAATTTTGCCGCCGCGCAGGTGATGAGCGGCCAGCATGAGCTCGTGATCGGCGGCGGCGCCGAATCCATGAGTCGCGTCGGCATCGGCGCCTCCGGCGGCGCCTGGCCGATGGATCCCTCGATGGCAGTGCCGGCCTACTTCATGCCGCAGGGCGTCTCGGCCGATCTGATCGCGACCAAATACGGCTTCTCGCGCGACGACGTCGATGCCTATGCGGTGCAGAGCCAGCAGCGTGCCGCGAAGTCCTGGGAGGAAGGCCGCTTCGACAAGTCGATCGTCCCGGTGAAGGACATCAACGGCCTCACCATCCTCGCCAAGGACGAGCATATGCGTCCCTCGACGACGATGCAGTCGCTGGCGCAGCTGCAGCCGTCGTTCACGATGATGGCGCAGATGGGCGGGTTCGACGGCGTCGCACTGCAGTCGCACCCCGAGATCGAGCGGGTCAATTACGTGCACCACGCCGGCAATTCGTCGGGCATCGTTGACGGCGCCGGCGCCGTGCTGCTCGGCAGCAAGGAGGCCGGTAGCAAATACGGCCTGAAGCCGCGTGCAAAAATCCGCGCGTTCGCCAATATCGGCTCGGAGCCGGCGATGATGCTGACCGGTCCGGTCGACGTCACCGAAAAGTTGTTCGCGCGCTCCGGCATGAAGAAGTCGGACATCGATTTGTTCGAGCTCAACGAAGCCTTCGCCTCGGTCGTGCTGCGCTACATCCAGGCCTTCGACATCGACAACGCCAAGATCAACGTCAATGGCGGCGCCATCGCGCTCGGCCATCCGCTTGGTGCGACCGGTGCGATGATCCTCGGCACCGTGCTCGACGAGCTCGAGCGTACCAACAAGTCGACCGCCCTGGTCACGCTGTGCATCGGCGGCGGCATGGGCACCGCGACCATCATCGAGCGGGTCTAAGGGTAGGGAGCAACCAACATGTCGTACAAGAATTTCAAGGTTGAGACCGACGCCGACGGCATCGCGCTCGTTACCTGGGACATCCCGGGCCGTTCGATGAACGTGCTCGACGAGACCTCGACCAACGAGCTCGACGCGATCGTCAAGGCGACCACGGCGGATGCCGCGGTGAAGGGCGTCGTCATTACCTCCGCCAAGGAAGCGTTCTGCGCCGGCGCCGACCTGTCGATGCTCGAGGGCATGAACCAGGCCTATGCCAAGGTCTTCAAGGAGCAGGGTGAGACCGCGGCGAACCAGATGCTGTTCGACCAGAGCCGACGCTTCTCGCTGGTGCTGCGCTCGATCGAAACATCAGGCAAGCCATGGGCGGCCGCGATCAACGGCCTCGCGCTCGGCGGCGGTTTCGAGATCACGCTGTGCTGCCACTATCGCGTCGCCGCGGAGAATCCCAAGACCCGGCTCGGCCTGCCCGAGGTCAAGGTCGGCCTGTTCCCGGGTGCCGGCGGTACGCAGCGCGTGCCGCGCCTGGTGCCGCCGCAGGACGCGATGACGATCCTGCTCAAGGGCGATCCGGTCACGATCGAGAAAGCGAAGGCGCTGAACCTGATCCACGCCATCGTTCCGGCCGCCGATCTCATCAAGGCCGCGAAGGACTGGATCAAGGGCGGCGGCAAGGCGATTGCGCCCTGGGACGAGAAGGGTTTTAAGCTGCCCGGCGGCCCGGTGTTCTCCAAGGCCGGCATGATGATGTTCCCGGCCGGCAACGCGATCTATCGCCGCGAGACCTACGACAATTATCCGGCCGCACGCGCCATCATGAGCTGCGTCTATGAAGGCCTGCAGTTGCCGATCGACGCCGCGTTGCGCGTCGAGTCGCGTTACTTCACCTCGGTGCTGCGCTCGAAGGAAGCGGCCGCGATGATCCGCAGCCTGTTCCTGTCGATGCAGGAGCTCAACAAGGGCGCGCGCCGTCCGAAGGACGTGCCCGCAACCAAGGTGAAGAGGATCGCCGTGATCGGCGCCGGCTTCATGGGCGCGAGCGTCGGCTACGTCTCGGCCCGTGCCGGCCTCGACGTCGTCCTGATCGACCGCGACCAGGAGAGCGCCGAGAAGGGCAAGGCCCATGCGCAGAAGGTGATCGAGGAGCAGATCAAGAAGGGCCGCGCCAAGCCCGGCGATGCCGAAGCCCTGCTCGCGCGCATCACGCCGACCGCCGACTATGCGGCGCTGAAGGACGTCGACCTCGTCATCGAGGCCGTGTTCGAGGACCGCAAGGTCAAGGCCGATACCTTCGCCAAGGCGCAGGAGCATATGAAGCCCGACGTGATCTTCGCGTCGAACACCTCGACATTGCCGATCACCTCGCTGGCTGAATCGTTCAAGGATCAGGGCAAGTTCGTCGGCATCCACTTCTTCTCGCCGGTCGAGAAGATGATGCTGGTCGAGATCATCAAGGGCAAGAACACCGGCGACCTCGCGCTCGCGACTGCGCTAGACTACGTCCGGCAGATCGGCAAGACGCCGATCGTCGTCAACGACTCCAGAGGCTTCTTCGCCAATCGCTGCGTCGGCCGCTACGTCGCCGAGGGCAACGAGATGTTCCTCGAGGGTGTGCCGCCGGCGATGATCGAGAATTGCGCCAAGATGGCCGGCATGCCGGTCGGCCCGCTCTCGCTCTCGGACGAAGTCGCGCTCGACCTCGGTCTCAAGATCATGAAGGCGACGGAGGCCGATCTCGGCCCCAACGCCATCAATCCCGATCAGAAGAAGCTGATGGTGGAGTTGGTCGAGAAGCAGGGCCGGCTCGGCCGCAAGAACAGCAAGGGCTTCTACGACTACCCTGAAAAGGGCAAGGGCCAGAAGAGCCTGTGGCCGGGCCTCTCGGCCTTGCAGCCGAAGCAACTCGACCCCGACACGCTCGATATCGAGGAGCTGAAGCAGCGCTTCCTGGTGGTGCAGGCGGTGGAAGCCGCGCGCACGGTCGAGGACCATGTCATCACCGATCCGCGCGAGGCCGATGTCGGCTCCATCCTCGGCTTCGGCTTCGCGCCGTTCACCGGCGGCACGCTGTCCTATATCGACTTCATGGGTACGAAGAAGTTCGTCGAGCTTTGCCACAAGCTGGAAGCGAAGTACGGCTCGCGCTTCACGCCGCCGAAGCTGCTCGAAGAGATGGCGGCGAAGGGCGAAACTTTCTACGGCCGCTTCGCGCCGAAGAAAGCGGCGGCCTGACGAGAAGCCTGTAGCCCGGATGGAGCGTAGCGAAATCCGGGACCAATTTTTCAACTCGCGAGAGCACCCCGGATATCCGGGCTACGCGGAAACAAGAAAGGCCGGATCGTCGATCCGGCCTTTCTATTTGCAGTCGCCGAATGGCGAGAAAACGCCGCTCCAAATCCCGCCCAGCCGCGCTCGCTCCGCCCTGGCACCGCTCTTGCTGACGATCCATCGGATGGCTCGTTAGCATTAAAGGTGTCCCGCAATGATCCCCACGGTGTTTCAAGACAGCGCAGCCGGCGTTGCCGTAAGATACTCCCCCCTCTTGCGGCTGGGGCAGCCGTGGCCGCGGCGCAGGCTCTTCCGGCGGCGCAGAAAAATCCCCTCCTGGGTCGGCCTGGCGCTACTCGTTCTCTTCATCGATATTGCGATGGCCGTGCTTGCCTGGGTCGCCGTCGACGTTGTCCTGCATTGAGAGCTCGCCTCTGTGCACAAAGTGCGTCGCCGCCAAATAGGCGACCTGGCCGGCAATCAGGCAGCCGACGACGATGGGAATGCCCGTCCAAAATCCGAAGCCCGAGGTCTGAAGGACCGTTGCGACGAGGATCGCGGTCGCTGGCGAGACCAGCAATAGACTCCAGACTCGGAAGAACAGTCCCGCCGTCAAGCCGGTGATCGTGCTCGCGAGCAAGAGGAGGAGTACGGTTGTCACGAGAGCTTCCCAGTTCAGGCCGCATCGCGGTATATGGCTGAAATTGAGCCAACTGGATTGCTCTCACAACGATGGTGATCTCTGCCGCGCACACAAGGCGGAGTTATTGTTAACTCCGACAATGCTCGTAAAATTGATGCCCAGGACCTCGCGAACGTCCGGGCTTCCGCAACTGGTTCAAGCAAAAAGAGCCGGATCGTCGATCCGGCTCTTCGTCGTCTCGACTGTCGTGGGCTGGTCTTACTTCGCCTGCGCGAGGCCTTCCTTCTTCAGCGCTTCCTGCACTTGCGGCCGCGCCTCGACGCGGGCCTTGTAGGCGGCAAGGTTCGGCATCGCCGAGAGGTCGAACTTCATCCGCTCGCCCCAGGTCAGCATCGTGAACAGATAGCCGTCGGCGACCGTGAACTGCTTGCCCATGAGGTAGTCGCGGCCCGCGAGCTGGCTGTCGATATATTTCAGCTTGCCCATGACGCGATCTTTGAAGAAAGCCTTGGCTTCGTCGTTCAGGGCCGGCGCGAACATCGGACCGAAGCTCTTGTGCACCTCCGAGGTGAGGAAATTCAGCCACTCCAGCAGCTTGTAGCGCTCGGAACTGCCATGGGCGGGCGCCAGCGCCTTAGCTGATGCCTGATCGGCGATCATCTGGACAATCACCGGGCCTTCGGTCACGATCTCACCGCTGTCGAGGCCCAGCGCAGGGACCTGGCCCTTGGGGTTCAGCTTCAGATAATCCTCACCATTTTCGAGCTTCTTGGCCCGGATATCGACCTTGACCAGCTCGTAGGGCAGGCCGGCTTCCAGGAGCGCGATGTGGGGGGACAGCGAGCAGGCACCGGGCGAATAGTACAGTTTCATGGAATTTCCTCCTCTTGACGCTTGGTTCGGCGGAAAGAACAACTACATGCAGCTGCTTGTAACAGTCAATATTGATGCAGCTGCATCAAATGGGGTAAGAGACGGACGACGAGCTTGAGCGGGACCATGAAACGCAAACCATCGACCGAGGCGACTTCCGCCTGGATCCGCCTGATGCGGGTGCAGAGCCGCGTGCTCGATTGCGTCGAGCAGGATCTGAAGAAGGCCGGCTTCCCGCCGCTGGCATGGTATGATGCGCTGCTCGAATTGTCGCGGGCTCCCTCGGGCGAGCTACGGCCGGTGGAACTCGAACGGCAGATGCTGATCCCGCAATATTCCACCTCGCGCCTGATCGACCGCCTGGTCGACGAGGGCCTCGCTTCGCGGCGCGAATGCAAGATCGACAAGCGCGGCCAGTTCGTCGAGATCACCGAAGCCGGCCGCGAGCTGCAGAAGCGGATGTGGAGCGCCTATTCGGCTGCGATCGAGAAATATGTCGGTTCGAAACTATCCGACGCAGATGCCGTCAAGCTCAGCGGTCTGCTCGATCGCCTGGGCTGCTCGTGCGGCGAGATGAAACTGCCGCCCGTCGTCAACGTCAACGAAACCTCGCCGTCGCGATGATCGCGCGGCACACCAGCTCGTCCGTGCACCCGGTGGGTTCGCGGACCATCCCGTCACCCGCGCGCGTTCGATCGAAGCGCCTTTTGATTAGAGTTTGATATGGCGCGAGACCAGATCGATATGACGCCGCTGCAATCGCGCGACGAACTCGTTTCGTGGTTCGAGGAAGGCTGCAAGGACCCGTCCGAATTCCGCATGGGCACCGAGCACGAGAAGACGCCGTTCACGCTCGAGGGCCACCGTCCGGTGCCTTACGAGGGCGCGCGCGGCATCGGTGCATTGCTCGAAGGCATGAAGCTCCTGCTCGGCTGGGAGCCGATCATGGAGAAGGGCAACATCATCGGCCTCTACGACGTCACCGGCGGCGGTGCGATCTCGCTCGAGCCCGGCGGACAGTTCGAGCTCTCCGGCGCGCCGGTCGAGAACGTGCACCAGACCCAGAGCGAGCTGATGGCGCATCTTGCACAGGTGCGCGAGATCGCAACGCCGCTCGGCATCGGCTTCCTCGGTCTCGGCATGACGCCGTCCTGGTCGCGCGCCGATATCCCGGTGATGCCCAAGGGCCGCTACAAGATCATGACCAACTACATGCCGAAGGTCGGCCAATACGGCCTCGACATGATGTACCGGACCTGCACGGTGCAGACCAATCTCGACTTCTCCTCCGAAGCCGACATGGTCAAGAAGCTGCGCGTTTCGCTCGCGCTGCAGCCGGTCGCAACCGCCTTGTTCGCCAATTCGCCGTTCACCGAAGGCAAGCCGAACGGCTTCCTGTCCTTCCGCTCCGAGATCTGGCGCGACACCGACAATGCGCGGTCGGGCATGATGCCGTGGGCCTTCGAGGACGGCATGGGGTTCGAGCGCTATGTCGACTACGCGCTCGACGTGCCCATGTATTTCGTCAAGCGCGGCGAGGAATACATCGACGTGTCGGGCTCCTCGTTCCGCGCGTTCTTCGACGGCCGCAACAACAACCTTCCCGGCGAGCGTCCGACGCTGTCGGACTGGGCCAACCATCTCTCGACGATCTTCCCGGAAGTGCGGCTCAAGCGCTATCTCGAGATGCGCGGCTCCGACGGCGGCCCGTGGGGCCGGTTGCCGGCGCTGCCGGCGTTCTGGGTCGGGCTGCTCTATGACGACGTCGCGCTCGATGCGGCCTGGGAGATCGTCAAGCACTGGAGCGCGCCCGAGCGTCAGGCCCTGCGCGACGACGTGACGCGCTTCGGCTTCAAGGCGCGGATCAAGAACCGTTATCTGTTCGAGATCGCCAAGGAATGCCTGGTTCTGGCCCATGCCGGCTTGCGCCGGCGCGGCCGCATCGACCAGCTCGGCCGCGACGAAACGCGGCATCTGGAGCCGCTCGACCGCATCATCGATTCCGGCCGGACGCCGGCCGAGGAAATGTTGGACAAGTTCAACGGTCCCTGGAAGGGCTCGGTGGAACCGGCCTACGCGGAATACGCGTTCTAAAGCCTGCTCCGGAAAAGTGCGCAGCGGTTTTCCGAAAAGATCATGCTTAAACAACAACCTAAAGCGCGATGACGATTCATCCTAATCGCATCGCGCTTTAAGCCGGTCAGCCCCCGGTCGGGGATTCAGCCGTTCATCGCCCATACAGGTTTGCGGCGATCAAATGACCGGCTGAAAAACCTGAGCGTCGTCAATAACTCGAAAGCTGTTCCGATGGGGAAGGGCCGCCTGTCCGGCGCCGTCATGGCAAAGGTCTTGGCAAAAGTCCTGGCGAGCGTCGTGGCATGCGCCGCGTTGCTTTCGCTCGCATGCGCGAGCGTGCCGGCGCACGCCCAGACTGCGTTCGACCGGCCCGGCGGCGACTATTTCAGCACACCGGTCGCCTCGGGCGATCCTGAGGATTGCGCGCTGCTGTGCGAGCGCGACCGCCGCTGCCGCTCGTGGAGCTTCAGCTATCCCGATGTCGAAGGCGGCGCGGCGGTGTGCTGGCTGAAGAACACCGTGCCGGCGCGGGTGCCTGGAAGTTGCTGCATCTCGGGTGTGCGCGGCGCCGGCGTGATCGAGCCGCGCGTCGAGGGCGTGGAGACCTCGATCGACCGCCCCGGTGGTGATCTGCGCAATTTCGAGCTCAAGGACGGCGAGGGCGAAGAAGCCTGCAAGGCAGCCTGCACCGCCGACAACAAATGCCGCGCCTTCACCTATGCCCGCCCCGGCTACACCGGACGCGAGGCGCGCTGCTTCCTGAAAAAGGAAATCAAGCCGCCGCGACGGAAGGCGGGATTCACGTCGGGCGTGGTGCGGTAGGCAAGGTGGCGTAGGGTGGGCAAAGGCGCGAAGCGTCGTGCCCACGATCTTTTCCGATACGCGACAGACGCGTGGGCACGCTCCGCTTTGCCCACCCTACGGCACCTCACTCCGTCGCGATCACCGTGAGCTCCGGCCACAGCGCCTTCCATCGCGCGGCTTTCACCGCGTAGTTCGCAGCGGAAAAATTCGGGCCTGGATTGGGCCGTGCGATCAGCCCTGCGACATCGTCGAATCCGTGCGGCGCGTAGACCTCGTAGCCATCGCCTGTGCGCCTGACCCCGATCTGCGTGTTCTGCGTGAGGAAGCGGTCGATGCCTTCCCTCGAGCTTCTCAGGGGCGGATAGGGCAGGCCGTGCTTGTCGGGATACCACAGATGCACACGCGCCTGGTTGCGGATCTCGACCTTGGCGCCGAGATGGCCGAGCTGCGCATGCAGCTTGCGGATGACCGAATCCTCCGCCTCCCACGATGTATCAGGATCGAAATAGAACGCGTCGTAGTCGGCGATGCCGTGATCGATGGGGCGGCCGGTCAGCACGTTCCATACGCTTTGCACGAGGCATCCCGAGACCAGCCATGCATCTGGCAGATCGAGCCGCGCCAGCGCGTCGATGATCGTGATGTTGACGGGATTTCTCAGCGCGAGCGCGAGGAATTCGTCACGGTTCATCAGCGATGAGGCGGCTCAATGCACGGCAGTGAAGAACCGGCCGAGCCGGAAGCCGGAGAGCCAGGTGTAAACCGGCTGGCCGCGTATGCCGAGATCCCAGGAGCCGAGCACCGCATCGGCACGGCCGATCAGATTGTCGATCGGCAACAGGCCGACGCCGCCGGACCGCAGCGGCACGCGGCTGTCGGCGGAATTGTCGCGGTTGTCGCCGAGCACGAAGAGGTGGCCGGCCGGCACCGTCACTTCCGGCGAGTTGTCGAGCGGACCGTTGTCGCGCATCTTGAAGATCAAATGCGAGACGCCGTTCGGCAACGTCTCGACATAGCGATAGGCGGGCTCGCTGCCGCCATTGTCGTCCTCGGCCGCGCCAACGCCGTCCGGCTTGAGCTCGGCGGGGCGGTCGTTGATGAAGAGCTGGCCCTGCCGCATCTGGATACGATCGCCGGGCAGACCGACGACGCGCTTGACCCATGCCTGCGAGCGATCGCCGGGCCAGCGGAACACCACAACGTCGCCCTGTTTCGGCGTCTCCGCGAAGACGCGGCCGCTCTCGGGCAGGCTGATCTGGATCGGCAGCGACGAGGTGCCGTAGCCGTAGGGGAATTTCGAGGCGAGCAGCGCATCGCCGATCAGCAGCGTCGGCTCCATCGAGCCCGACGGCACGTAGAACGGCTCGGCAAGCGCGCCCTTTGCGATGAAGACGGCGGCGACGATGCCGGCGAGCTGAACGATCTGCCCGCCCCAGCCGCTGCTCTTCCGCTTGGGGGTGACGGTGACCTTTTCTTCTACGCTCATGCGCCCGTTCCACCCACTGTGATGCGCTCCATCAGCAGCGACGGCTGGCCGACGCCGACAGGCACGCCCTGTCCATTCTTGCCGCAGGTGCCGATGCCGGTATCGAGCGCAAGGTCGTTGCCGATCATGCGGATGCGATGCAGGTCGGTCGGCCCGTTGCCGATCAGCATGGCGCCCTTCAGCGGCGCACCTAACTTGCCGTTCTCGATCTTGTAGGCCTCGGTGCACTGGAACACGTACTTGCCCGAGGTGATGTCCACCTGGCCGCCGCCGAAATTCGCAGCGAAGACGCCGTTCTTCACCGAAGCGAGGATCTCGGCCGGATCGCGGTCGCCCGCGAGCATGTAGGTGTTGGTCATGCGCGGCATCGGCACA
The DNA here is from genome assembly GCF_054863005.1 of Bradyrhizobium sp. 25ACV. NCBI lineage: Bacteria > Pseudomonadati > Pseudomonadota > Alphaproteobacteria > Hyphomicrobiales > Nitrobacteraceae > Bradyrhizobium > Bradyrhizobium sp. 25ACV. Next base: position 311,881 of record NZ_JAVAYO010000007.1, on the reverse strand, counting down.
TGGGCATAGCCCTGGCGACGGCCGTTGCCGGTCGGCTTCATGTTCATCAGCCGCGCGTTCTGGCGGTCCTGCATGTAGCCGACCAGGACGCCGTCCTCGATCAGCACGGTGCGATTGGTCGGCGTGCCCTCGTCGTCGATCGACAGCGAGCCGCGGCGCGAGGCCATGGTACCGTCATCGACCACGGTGACGCCCTTGGCCGCGACCTGCTGGCCCATCAGGCCGGCAAATGCCGACGTCTTCTTGCGGTTGAAGTCGCCTTCGAGGCCGTGGCCGACCGCTTCATGCAGCATCACGCCGGGCCAGCCGGCCCCTAACACGACGTCCATCTCGCCGGCGGGGGCGGGGATCGATTCCAGATTGACCAAAGCCTCGCGCAAGGCGCCGTCGGCGGCATCGCGCCAGTTCTTGCTCTCGATGAATTCGGCATAGCCGGCGCGGCCGCCATAACCCTTGCTGCCGCTCTCCTGGCGGTCGCCCTGGCCGGCAACCACGGAAATGTTCACGCGCACGAGCGGACGGATGTCGCGATAGCTCTCGCCGTCGGGCCGCAGGATCTCGACGACCTGCCAGGTCGCACCCAGGCTGACGCTGACCTGCCGCACCCGCGGATCCTTGTCGCGCAGATAAGCGTCGATCTCGGCGAGCAGTTTTACTTTTGTCTCGAAGCCCGGAGCATCGAGCGGGTTGTCGTCGCCGTAGAGCCGCACATTGGTATGCGCCGGCGGCGCGGCGAAGGTGCCGGAATAGCCGCCGCGCACGGCCGCGACCGCGTCTGCGGCGCGGATCAGCGCCGGCAGCGAGACGTCGGAGGAGTGGGCGTAGCCCACGGCATCATCCTTGACTGCGCGTAAGCCAAAACCTTGCGAGGTGTCGTAGGTCGCCTGCTTCAGCCGCCCATTGTCGAACATCAGCGCTTCGGTCTGGCTGTACTCCAGGAACAGCTCACCGTCGTCGGCACCGGAAAGCCCGCGCGCGACCTCGTGGCGAACCTGGTCGCGGTCGAGATTGGCGCGGTCGAGCAGGGAGGTCGTGGCAGGATTTGTCATGCGTCCGTCCATTATCGGAAGATGTGGGGCAAGATAATGGTTTCGGACCGGTTCCGCGAGGGGGCGGGGCGTCACATTACGGAACGATAAGATCGGAGGGGACGCTCCTGGCAGCGTGGCCGTTATCCTTCGAGGCTCGCACCGGCAGCGCGATCGCGCTGCCGAACTCGCGCCTCAGAATGACGGGATTGAGAATGTGCGACCGGAGACCTGCCCCTACGGCAGCTTGTCGTAGCCCTCGCCGAGCCCGTTCAGGCTGAGCGGGAAGCCAATGCCCTCTTCCGGGGTCTCGAAGATGATGAAGGTGGCGGTCTTGGCGGTGCGGAGCTGGCCGAGCAGCTTGTCGTCCATGACGACCTCGGCGACGCAGCCATTGGGCAGGCAGCGGACGAAGCCGGCGCGGCCGACGTCCTGGTTGTCGAGCTTGAGGCCGAGACCGGAGGGCAGCAGGACACCGAGCGGCGCGACCACGCGCATCAGGCGGCTCTTCTGGTCGGCGGTCTTGAGCACGATGACGGTCAGGCCGGCATTGGAGCGGTCTTCGGCTACCACGCTCTGGATCAGGGCGCATTGCTCGGTCTGGGCACCCGGCGGGGTGTCGCAGCGGATCTGCCAGTCACCATGGACGGAGCGGACTGCGCCCTGCGCATGGGCGAGGCCGGGGAGTGCCAGAAGGACGAGCGCAGCCAGCAGGCTGGCCAGCGCCGGGAGGCGGGTCATCTGCCTTCTAGCCAGCCTAGCCATAGCCAGCCCTGCCATCGATTTCGAAAGCCCCATCGGGTCGGTCCCTCTGCTCGCCTGGGTCGCGCGCGCTTGGCGGACTAATCTGGCGGACTGATACGGGAATGACGGCGTCTTGAAGGCGATTCCCAAGCAAATTCCACGCCGCCTCGCGCCGCCGCCGCCCGCACGAATCAGGTTCCTGCGCGGCCATCTGTCAGTGCCTACCGCGGGCAATTCCGCTGTCAAGCGGCAGCATCCCGGCAAACGGTATTTTTGTCTGATCTTACTAGGAAATATCTTGCGGGTGATCGCTGGCAGACGGGGCTCAAGACTGCATTGCGATAGATCAAGAATTATGGTTTGAGAGGCTTGATTTCGGCGTTCTAGCGATCTGGCCCCAATTCCTCTTAGAGGTATTCTTGCGCGGCGGTTTGTCAGGCGGGCGGATCGAATAAGCGTTTCCCACAAACAGGGGAGCGCACTTGGGGTGATTTCGTAAGGGGAGCGCGAACGGCATGAAGATGTCGATGGGCCCGGTGGGCCGGCACTTGCTGGGATTGGCCGTGGCGGGTCTGACGCTGGCGACGGGCGGTGCGGCATTTGCCGAGCTCGGACAGCCGAAGCCGTGGGAATGGACGCTTCAGGAGTCCGGCTCCCCGGTGATGGACAACATCGTCTGGTTCCATAACTTCCTGTTCGTGCTGATCACGCTGATCACGCTGTTCGTCCTGGCGCTGCTCGTGATCGTGGTCGTCAAGTTCAACGCGCGGGCCAATCCGGTGCCGTCGCGGACCACCCACAACACGCTGATCGAGGTGGCCTGGACGCTGGTTCCGGTGCTGATCCTGGTCGGCATCTCGGTGCCGTCGTTCCGGCTTCTGTTCCTCGAGCTCGACGTGCCGAAGGCGGATATCACCATCAAGGCGACCGGCAAGCAGTGGTACTGGTCCTATGCCTATCCCGATAACGGCAAGTTCGAGTTCGATTCGCTGATGGCGCAGGACAAGCAGCCCCGCCTGCTCGGCGTCGACAACGAGATGGTGGTGCCCGTCAACAAGGTGATTCGTGTCCAGGTCACCGGCGCCGACGTCATCCACGCCTTCGCGCTGCCGGCTTTCGGCGTCAAGATCGACGCCATTCCGGGCCGGCTGAACGAAACCTGGTTTAAGGCGACCAAGACCGGCATGTTCTACGGCCAGTGCTCGGAGCTCTGCGGCAAGGACCACGCCTTCATGCCGATCGCGATTCGCGTCGTGAATGACCAGGAGTTCGCCTCCTGGGTCGAGACGGCAAAGAAGAAGTTTGCGAGCGGCGGCACCAGCACTTACGCCTCCGCGGCCGGCCCGACGCAGTAAGCGTCGGGTGACGGCTCTAAGGGACTGAAAGCGACAAAGGGCGGGACCTCCAGAGGTCCGATTGGGACGCAAGGCAGGATTTGAAAATGGCAACGAGCGCAGCGGCACACGGCGATCACGCCCACGGACATGACGAGCATGCCCATCCGACCGGATGGCGCCGCTACGTCTATTCGACCAACCACAAGGACATCGGCACGATGTACCTGATCTTCGCGGTCATCGCCGGCGTCATCGGCGCCGCGATGTCGATCGCGATCCGTGCCGAGCTGATGTATCCGGGCGTGCAGATCTTCCACGAGACGCATACCTATAACGTGTTCGTGACCTCTCACGGCCTGATCATGATCTTCTTCATGGTCATGCCCGCGATGATCGGCGGCTTCGGCAACTGGTTCGTGCCGCTGATGATCGGCGCGCCCGACATGGCGTTCCCGCGCATGAACAACATCTCGTTCTGGCTGCTGCCGGCCTCCTTCGCCCTGCTCCTGATGTCGACCTTCGTCGAGGGCGAGCCGGGTGCCAACGGCGTCGGCGCCGGCTGGACCATGTACGTGCCGCTGTCGAGCTCGGGCCATCCGGGCCCGGCCGTCGACTTCGCGATCCTGTCGCTGCATCTGGCGGGCGCCTCGTCGATCCTCGGCGCCATCAACTTCATCACCACGATCTTCAACATGCGCGCGCCGGGCATGACCCTGCACAAGATGCCGCTGTTCGTGTGGTCGATCCTGGTGACGGTGTTCCTGCTGCTGTTGTCGCTGCCGGTGCTCGCCGGTGCGATCACCATGCTGCTCACCGACCGCAACTTCCACACGACGTTCTTCGCGCCTGACGGCGGCGGCGACCCCGTGCTGTTCCAGCATCTGTTCTGGTTCTTCGGTCACCCCGAGGTGTACATCCTGATCCTGCCGGCTTTCGGCATGGTCAGCCAGATCATCTCGACCTTCTCGCGCAAGCCCGTGTTCGGCTATCTCGGCATGGCCTACGCCATGGTCGCGATCGGCGGCATCGGCTTCGTGGTGTGGGCGCACCACATGTACACGGTCGGCATGTCCTCGGCGACGCAGGCCTATTTCGTCGCCGCGACGATGGTCATCGCGGTTCCGACCGGCGTGAAGATCTTCTCGTGGATCGCCACGATGTGGGGCGGCTCGATCGAATTCCGGGCCCCGATGATCTGGGCGGTGGGCTTCATCTTCCTGTTCACGGTCGGCGGCGTCACCGGCGTCGTGCTGGCGAATGCCGGCGTCGACCGCGTGCTGCAGGAGACCTACTACGTCGTCGCGCACTTCCACTACGTGCTGTCGCTGGGCGCGGTGTTCGGAATCTTCGCCGGCTGGTACTACTGGTTCCCGAAGATGTCGGGCTACATGTACAACGAGACGCTCGCGAAGGCGCATTTCTGGGTCACCTTCATCGGCGTCAATCTGGTGTTCTTCCCGCAGCACTTCCTCGGCCTGTCGGGCATGCCACGCCGCTATGTCGACTATCCCGACGCGTTCGCGGGCTGGAACCTGGTCTCGTCGGTCGGCTCCTACATCTCCGGCTTCGGCGTGCTGATCTTTCTCTACTGCGTGCTCGACGCCTTCATGAAGAAGGTGCCGGCCGGCGACAATCCGTGGGGTGCAGGTGCGACCACGCTGGAGTGGACCTTGCCCTCGCCGCCGCCCTTCCACCAGTTCGAAGTGCTGCCCCGCGTGCAGTGATCGATCTCCCGCGGCGCCCGTGACGGGCGCCGCGGCTCTATAACGAAGCGAGTTGAATTAAGTGTCCGTCCTCGACCACAACGCCATCGACATCAATCCCCGCATCTCCGAAGCGGAGGTCGGCGACTACATCGCGCTCTTGAAGCCGCGGGTGATGTCGCTGGTGATCTTCACCGCGCTGGTCGGGATGGCGATGGCGCCCGGGCATTTCCACTGGGTGCTGGCGATCACTTCGCTGCTCTGCATCGCCGTAGGCGCCGGTGCCTCCGGCGCGCTCAACATGGCGCTGGAAGGCGATATCGACTCCAAGATGTCGCGCACGGCGAACCGGCCGATCCCGCGCGGCCGCATCACCCGCCCTGAAGCCATGGCGTTCGGCCTGACGCTGTCCTTCTTCTCGGTGATGACGCTCGGCATCCTCGTCAACTGGATCGCGGGGGCGCTGCTCGCCTTCACCATCTTCTTCTACGTCGTGATCTACACGATGTGGCTGAAGCGCTGGACCGCGCAGAACATCGTGATCGGCGGTGCCGCCGGCGCGCTGCCGCCGGTGGTGGCCTGGGCCGCGGTCACAGGCACGGTCGACGTCGAGCCGCTGCTGCTGTTCGCCATCATCTTCTTCTGGACCCCGCCGCACTTCTGGGCGCTGGCGCTGTTCCGCTCCGACGATTACGCGCGCGCCGGCATTCCAATGCTGCCCAACGTCGCCGGTCCCGACGCGACGCGGCTCCAGATCCTGCTCTACACCATCGTGCTGATCGCGGTCGCCGCCGCGCCCTGGGCGCTCGGTTATTTCGACGCCGTCTACGGCATCGTCTCGCTGATCCTCGGCGCCGGCATGCTGGTGCTCGCGATCAACGTCTATCTGCGCCGCGAGCGAGCTGCGTCGCTGCGCGCGACCCGCAAGCTGTTCGCCTTCTCGATCCTCTATCTGTTCGTGCTGTTCGCGACCCTGCTGGCCGAGGTCGTGTTCCGGGCGCTTGCTCCGCTGGTAGGGGGCGCATGATCGCAGGGATGGTCGACAAACCCGAGCCAGATGGAATCGTCCTCACCGAGGCGCAGAAGAAGAGCCGTCGTCAGCGTTCGATCGCGATCGCGCTCGCGCTCGGCGTGCTCGTGGTGCTGTTCTTCGCCGTCACCATGGTCAAGGGGCCGGCAGTCCTCGTGCGGCCGATGTAGGAAACATGGATCACGAGCCGACCATATCGCAGGATGTCAGTGCCACGCCGGCCAAGCGTGAGCCGACCAAGGGCCGCGGGCTGGGCCGCGATGTGGTGGTTGCTTCCATCTGCGGCGGCGTGGTCGCGTTGATGGTCGGTGCCTCCTACGCGGCGGTGCCGTTCTACAACTGGTTCTGCCGCGCCACCGGCTTCAACGGCACGACCCAGGTTGCGACCTCCGCGCCGGCCACCGGCCCGATCGCGCGGAAAATCTCGGTGCGCTTCGATTCCAACGTCGCCCCGGGCCTGCCCTGGAAGTTCGAGCCGGAGCAGAGCGAGATCGAGGTCAATATCGGCCAGGTCGTGACCGTCTTCTACACCGTGACCAACCAGGCTGCGCGCACCACTTCCGCGCAGGCTGCCTACAATGTCGCGCCGCTGACGGTCGGCTCCTACTTCCAGAAGATCAATTGCTTCTGCTTCACCGAGCAGACCATGGCGCCCGGCGAGAAGCGCGAGATGCCTGTTGTCTTCTACGTCGATCCGTCGATCGCCGACGATCACGAGAACGACGGACTGAACACGATCACGCTGTCCTACACCTTCTATCCGGTGAAGGATCCCGTGGTGAAGCCGCTGGCATCGGGCGAAGCAGACAAGCGCAAGGGAAATCTCTGACCGCCGGGCTCACGCTCAGGCGGTTGGAAACAAGGGGATAAGTGCCCGACAGGCACGGGATTGAGGAGAGAGACCGCAAATGGCAACGGCGCACACCAAGCATCACGACTATCACCTGGTCGATCCCTCGCCCTGGCCGGCCGTTGGTTCGCTCTCGGCTTTCATCATGGCGGTCGGCGCGATCACCTGGATGCATCACATGTTCGCGGCCGCGCCGATCGTTTTCGGCGTCGGCACCGTGGGCGTGCTCTACACCATGGCGAGCTGGTGGGGCGACGTGATCAAGGAAGCCCAGTACAAGGGCGACCACACCCGCGTCGTGCAGCTGCATCACCGCTACGGCATGATCCTGTTCATCGCCTCCGAGGTGATGTTCTTCGTCGCCTGGTTCTGGGCCTATTTCAACGCCGCGCTGTTTCCGGCCGACGCCGTCCACGCCACCCGCGATGCCGTATTCGGCTGCGGCCTCGGCACCCAGGCCGGTGCCTGCGCCGTTCCGGGCACGTGGCCGCCGCATGGCATCGAGACCTTCGATCCCTGGCACCTGCCGCTCCTCAACACGCTGATCCTGCTCACCTCGGGCACCACGGTGACCTGGGCGCACCATGCGCTGCTGGAGAACGACCGCCAGGGCTTGAAATACGGCCTGATCCTCACCGTCGTGCTCGGTGCGCTCTTCACCTGCGTGCAGGCCTATGAGTACAGCCATGCGGCGTTCTCGTTCGGCGGCAACGTCTATGGCGCGACCTTCTTCATGGCGACCGGCTTCCACGGCTTCCACGTGCTGGTCGGCACCATCTTCCTGCTGGTGTGCCTTTTCCGCGCCTATGCCGGCCACTTCACGCCGAAGCAGCATCTCGGTTTCGAGTTCGCCGCCTGGTACTGGCACTTCGTCGACGTGGTCTGGCTGTTCCTGTTCCTCTGCATCTACGTCTGGGGACACGGCGCCGAGACCATGGCCCACGGCGCGCACTGAGCCGCGACAAGGAGATCAGAAAGGGCGGCCGCTGGGCCGCCCTTTCGCTTTTGGGCCGCCGGAAGCTCCCGCGAAAACTGTGATAGAGTCTGCCATCATGAACGACACCGCCGGCAAGCCCGCGCCTGAAACCACCGTCCTGCAAAGCGCGCTGCGCGGGCTTGCCTGCCGATGCCCGCGCTGCGGCCAGGGCAAGCTCTATGCGGGCTTCCTGACGCTCGCACCCGGCTGCGACCGCTGCGGTCTAGACTATGCCTTCATCGATACCGGCGACGGGCCGGCGATCTTCATCATCATGCTGGCCGGTGGGATCGTGGTAGCGGCTGCGCTCATCGTCGAGGTCAAGTACCAGCCGCCATACTGGCTGCATGCGGCGCTGTGGTTGCCGCTGATCCTGGCCACCACGCTGTTGCCGCTGCGTGCGATGAAGTCGCTGCTGATCGCGTTGCAATTCCACCACAAGGCGGCGCCGGGCCGGTTGGTCGACCGCGCGAAATGAACCAGCCTGCACGCAAGCCTCGCGTGGCCGGCTTCGCGCTGTTCACGCTGTTCCTGACGGCCGTCTTCATCGCGCTCGGTGTCTGGCAATTGCAGCGCCGGACCGCCAAGCACGCGCTGGTCGCGGCGCTCACCGAGCGCCTTGCAGAGGCGCCCATCGCACTGCCGCCGCCTTCGCAATGGGCCGCGCTCAATCCCGCGCGCGACGAATTCCGCCGCGTCAGCTTCACCGCGACCTACGCAGCCCTGCCGGATGCGATGGTCTATTCCTCCGGCTCGGCGGTGCGCAAGGATGCCTCCGGCCCCGGCACCTGGGCGTTCCTGCCGGCGCGACTTCCCAGCGGCGAGACGGTCGTGATCGATGCGGGCTTCGTCGAGAACACCATGCAGGACCGCAGCGTCGAGGATCGCGCGGTGAAGAAGCTCGTTACCGGGCAGCCGGTCGCGCTCACCGGTTATCTGCGCTTTCCCGAGCCGTCCGGTTGGCTGACGCCGGCGGAGAACCGCGACAAGCGGCTCTGGTTCGTGCGCGATCATCCGGCCATCGCAAGTGCGCTCGGCTGGGGCGCGGTTGCGCCGTTCTATGTCGACCTCGAGCAACCGGTGCCCGAGAACGGCATCCCGCGCCCGGGGCCGCTCGACGTGCATCTGAAGGACGATCACCTGCAATACGCCGTCACCTGGTTCATGCTCGCCGGCGCCGTGCTGATCGCCTTCGCCGTGTGGGCAAGAGGCCGGCGGCAGAGCTGAGCTCGACCGTAGATACCCCGAGGGAACCCGGTATCGCCCGGGGTTTATTATTCAGCGCGCATTCACGAGTGTGGTTCTAAGCCGCCGGTGAGTTTCCGCGGCAGACAGGATTGCGGCGTGAGCGATTTCGACCAGATGGGAATTGTCGTCGATTGGGTGGACGCCTGCCGGAAAGGCGACCTCACGACGTTGCTCGACCTCTATGCGGACGACGCCCAGGTCGAGTGCACGTGCAACGGTGCGCAGCGCTATCGCGGCCGCAGCGAGCTCGAGGCCTATTGGCAGCCGCGACTCAGTGCCTTCTCATTGGCAGGTTTCGGGCTGGAGGAGATCCATCCCGCGCCCAATGGCGTCGATCTCGAATACTCCGTCGCCGGCGCGCTACGCATTCACGCCTCGTTTCGCTTCAGCCCGGAAGGCAAGATCCGCAGCACGCTGTGCGAGCCGGCGCAACAGAACGCGCATCATGGCTGCGCCTGTTAGGGCATGCTCCGGGCCCGAAAGGGCCGCGCTAGCGCAAGGTGTGCAGCGGTTTTTCGACAAGACATCCTCATCCGATGGGCTGGACCGGCGCCTCGCGCGTGGGTCCGGTCGGAAGGCGGCAGCGTACATGGGTTCGCCCATCCACGCGCAACAGTGATAGCGATCCGCTGAGCGCGCGCACGCGCTCATGCATGCCGGTCAGGCCGCGGCCGAAAACGTTGCCCTCGGGAAAGCCGCCGCCGTCGTCGGAGATCTCGACGACGAGCGCCTCGCCGGTGACGGTTGCCTGGACAAGGGCGTTGTTGGCCTTGGCGTGGCGCAGCACGTTGGTCAGCGCCTCCTGGATCACGCGATAGACGGTCTGGGCCAGCGGCCCGGCGATGCCGTCGAGACCCGGATCGATCGTGTCCGTCAGGACGATGTGCGGCGCCTGCTTGCGAAAATTCTGGAGCAGCGTCTGCACGCTGGTCGAAAGGCCAAGCTCTTGAATGTAGAGCGGCCGCAACCGATCGAGGATACGGCGGTTGGTCTGCTGGAGCGCCTCAACCGATTGCAGCACATCCTGGGCTGACTTGCCGAGATTTCCCACCTGTGGCGAGGCGTCGACCAGCGCGATCGTGCCGGCGCGGATGCTGAACAGCAGCGGTCCGAGCTCGTCGTGCAATTCGCGGGCGAGATCGCGCCGTTCGTCGTCCTGGAGCGACACCAGGCGGTGCATCAGATCGCGATTGTCCTGGCTCAATTGCGCCAGCGTCTCGGCCAGCGCATTTGCTTCCGCACAGCTCTGCCGGATCTCCGGCGGCCCTCCGACCGGGATTGGCTTTGCGTAGTCGCCGCGCCGCATCCGTGTGAGGCCTTCACCGAGATGCCGCAGGGGACGCAGTGCCGATCCCGCGACGACGTAAGCGATGATTCCGGTGAGCACGGTCAGCATGGCGACGAGGCCGGTCAGCGCCAGGAAGCCGATCCACTTCTCGAACAGGTCGGCCGAGAGGTCCGGCAGGAACACGATATCGCCGACACGCTTGCCATCGATCAGCACCGGGGTCGCAGCGTCCATGTCCGGTACCATGAGCAGGTTGACAAACCACTGCGGAACCCCTTGCAGGTTGAGCAGGCCGTCCTTTGGCGACTCCGCAGCAGGGCCTTCCGCGGAACGGAATTGGATGTCCGAGGAGGTGGTCAAGGATTGGACAAAGGCGTCGAGCGTCTTCCGGGGGTCGTCCGACGCGCGCAGAGTGTTGTTGAGTGCGGTCGCGATCGTCCGGGTCGAACGTCGAGCCGGCTCGTTCTCGTCGGCGAGCTGACCGGCCGCGAAGATCCGGAGCAGCACGCCGCCCAGGATCAGCGCTGCGAGAAAGCTCGCGCCGAGCGGAAGAAACAGTTGCGTTCTGAACGAGAGTCGTTGCCACATTAGGTCAATTCTAACGCGCATCGGCGGGATTTACTCTTTCCATTTGTTCCCGCCGGTCTATGAGTCGAAAAACAAGAGAGTGCGCGATGCAAGATACCGCCAAGCCGGCGACCAGGATCCTGATTGTCGATGACCACCCCGTGGTGCTGTCCGGTTGCCGCACCCTGTTCGCTTCGGACCATTCGATCCGTATCGACGAGGCGACCGACGCCAAATCCGGCCATCGCGCCTATGTCAGCAAGCGGCCTGACGTTACCGTGATCGACATCAGCCTGCCCGATGTCTCCGGCTTCGAGCTGATGCGACGCATCCGCAAGGACGACCCCGACGCCAAGATCATCATGTTCAGCATGAACGACGATCCGGCCTTCGTGGTGCGGGCTGTCGAGCTTGGGGCGCAGGGCTATGTCTCCAAGGGCGATGATCCCAGGATCCTGCTGAAAGCGGTGCGCAAGGTGGTCGCGGGCGACAACTACATCTCACCGCAACTCGCGGAAGCCGTGACGTTTTCCGGCGCGGCGATCAAGGCCAACCCGGCCTCGCAGATGACGCCGCGGGAGCTCGAAATTCTCCGCCTGCTCGGACGCGGCGACAAGATCGTGGAGGTCGCCGAGGCGCTCGGCATCTCCTACAAGACCGTCGCCAACACCACGTCCCTGCTCAAGCAGAAGCTAGGAGCCAAGAACCATTCCGACCTGATCAGGATCGCGGTTGAGATCGGGCTGAATTGACGGCCCGGGCACTGGCGGCCCGGCACCGACGGCACCGAACCGGCTGCTCCAGGATGCAGCCGGTTCGGCGAGACGGATTGATGTCGGCGTGCAGCCGGGCAATGCATGGACACAGCCGACACCCATCCGCGGACACAATGGGTCGAGGGGGCATTCGTTCCGAAGCCCCGGCAATTGTCGGGATAAAATGGCAATCCTTGGCACCGCTTCGCTGGAACGCGCCCGCATAAGCTTGGGCATTTCGGGAAAAATAGGAACATCTTCCCGCACTCGTCGTTTTCGCCCTTGACGATTTCGTGACTGACGGCGAAAGGTTGCCGGACAAGTTTCAGCGGGGGCGGCGACCCCAGAGGCAAACCGGTCTGCACATATCAACGACAGACCTTCCAAGAGAGGGCTGCGGCATCGCCGCAGCCCTTTTTGCTGGGCAGGGGTAAAGGCGGGAAGCGGTTTCCTGATGCCGCAAAACACTTTATGGTGGCCCAAAGCCTCTGGCTGTTAACAAGTAATTTCGTAAAATCAAAGGCTTAACGAGCGGGCGCAGGCCCGGTCGGCCTTTGGAGGGCAGTTTGACTCGTTATATCTCGACCCGGGGCGAGGCCCCCGAACTCGGCTTCTGCGACGTGATGCTGACCGGGCTTGCGCGCGACGGCGGCCTGTATGTGCCGACGATCTGGCCGGAGCTCTCTGCCGAGACCATCGCCGGCTTCTTCGGCCGCCCCTATTGGGAGGTCGCGGTCGACGTGATCCGTCCCTTCGCCGGCGGCGAGATTTCGGACGCCGAGCTTGGCCGCATGGCGAACGAGGCCTACGCGACCTTCCGCCATCCGGCGGTGGTGCCGCTGCGCCAGATGTCGCCGCACCAATTCGTGCTGGAGCTGTTCCACGGTCCGACGCTCGCCTTCAAGGACGTGGCGATGCAGCTGATCTCGCGGCTGATGGACCACGTGCTCGCGAAGCGCGGCCAGCGCACGACCATCGTGGTCGCCACCTCAGGCGATACCGGCGGCGCTGCGGTCGAAGCCTTCGCCGGCCTCGAGAACGTGGATCTGATCGTGCTGTTCCCGCACGGCCGCATCTCCGAGGTGCAGCGGCGGATGATGACGTCCACAGGCGCGGCCAATGTCCATGCGCTCGCCATCGAGGGCAATTTCGACGACTGCCAGGCGCTGGTGAAGGGGATGTTCAACAACCATCGCTTCCGCGATGCGACCTCGCTCTCCGGCGTCAATTCCATCAACTGGGCGCGCATCGTCGCTCAGGTCGTCTACTATTTCACCTCCGCCGTTGCGGTCGGCGCGCCGGCGCGCGCGGTGGACTTCGTCGTGCCGACCGGCAATTTCGGCGACATCTTCGCCGGCTACGTCGCCAAGCGGATGGGGCTGCCGGTGCGGACCCTGCGCATCGCCGCCAACGTCAACGACATCCTGGCGCGCACGCTGAAGACCGGGATCTACGAGGTGCGCGAGGTGCACGCGACGGCGTCGCCGTCGATGGACATCCAGATCTCGTCGAATTTCGAACGGCTGCTGTTCGAGGCCGGTAAGCGCGATGCGGCGGGCGTGCGCCGTCTGATGGAATCGCTGAAGCAGTCCGGACGTTTCGTGCTGCCCGATGCGACGCTGGCCGCGATCCGCGAGGAGTTCGACGCCGGGCGCGCCGACGAGACCGAGACCGCGGCTGCGATCCGCGCCGGCTGGCGCGAGGCAGGCGAGCTGGTCGATCCCCATACGGCGGTGGCGCTCGCCGTCGCCGATCGCGACACCACCGACACTGGGGTGCCGAGCATCGTGCTCTCCACCGCCCATCCGGCCAAATTCCCCGACGCTGTCGAAGTGGCCTGCGGCCAGCGGCCGCAATTGCCGGCCTGGCTCGACGGATTGATGACCAAATCCGAACACATGAAGGTGATGAAGAACGATCAGGCCGAGGTCGAGCGGTTCGTGCTGTCGGTCAGCCGCGCCGCAAAGCAGGGAGTTGCCGGATGAGCGTCGAGATTTCCAAGCTTGCTTCCGGCCTGACCGTCGTCACCGACAAGATGCCCCATCTCGAGACCGCGGCGCTCGGCGTCTGGGCCGGCGTCGGCGGACGCGACGAGAAGCCGAACGAGCACGGCATCTCGCATCTGCTCGAGCACATGGCGTTCAAGGGCACGACGAAACGCTCCTCGCGCGAGATCGTCGAGGAGATCGAGGCGGTCGGCGGCGACCTCAATGCCGGCACCTCGACCGAGACCACGTCCTATTACGCGCGGGTGCTCAAGGCCGACGTGCCGCTCGCGCTCGACGTGCTTGCCGACATCCTCGCCAATCCCGCCTTCGAGCCCGACGAGCTGGAGCGCGAGAAGAACGTCATCGTGCAGGAGATCGGTGCCGCGCAGGATACGCCCGATGACGTCGTGTTCGAGCATCTCAACGAGCTCTGCTACCCCGACCAGCCGATGGGCCGCTCGCTGCTCGGCACGGCCAAGACGCTGCGCGCCTTCAATCGCGATTCGCTGCGCGACTATCTCTCGACGCATTATCGCGGGCCCGACATGGTGGTGGCCGCGGCCGGTGCGGTCGATCACAAGCAAGTGGTCGCTGAGGTCGAGAAGCGCTTCGCAAGTTTTGAGGGGACGCCGGGTCCCAAACCGCAGGCGGCCATGTTCGGCAAGGGCGGCGCCAAGGTGGTGCATCGCGAGCTGGAGCAGGCGCATCTGACGCTGGCGCTGGAAGGCGTGCCGCAGAGCGATCTGTCGCTGTTCTCGCTCCAGGTCTTCACCAACATCCTCGGCGGCGGAATGTCGTCGCGCCTGTTCCAGGAGGTGCGCGAGAAGCGCGGTCTCTGCTACTCGATCTATTCGTTCCACGCGCCCTATACCGACACCGGCTTCTTCGGCCTCTACACCGGCACCGATCCGGCCGATGCGCCGGAGATGATGGAGGTCGTGGTCGACATCATGAACGATTCGGTCGAGACCCTGACCGAGGCGGAGATCGCGCGGGCCAAGGCGCAGATGAAGGCGGGCCTCTTGATGGCGCTGGAGAGCTGCTCATCGCGCGCCGAGCAGCTGGCGCGCCACGTGCTGGCCTATGGCCGGCCGCAGACTGTCGAGGAGCTGGTGGCCCGGATCGACGCCGTCAGCGTCGAATCGACCCGGGACGCCGCGCGTGCGCTGCTGTCGCGGAGCCGGCCCGCCGTTGTCGCATTAGGCAGTGGCAGGGGTCTGGACACGGCGGTGTCTTTTGCGGAAGGATTGACGCGGGCACGTGCCAAGGCGCGGCTGCATTAGGAGCCGCGCGCGGGCTGAGCTGCCCCGGGAAGCATCACCATGGCCCTCTTTCGCCTGCCGTCCAGTGGACCCGCCGCCCTCGCGCCGCGCGGTAACGGGCTGTTGCTGCGCGCGCCGCAAATGTCGGACTTCCTGCAATGGGCGCATTTGCGCGAAACCAGCCGCGATTACCTGACGCCCTGGGAGCCGATCTGGCCGTCTGACGATCTCACTCGCTCCGGCTTCCGCCGCCGCCTGCGCCGCTATTCCGAGGACATTGCCGCGGACCGTTCCTATCCCTTTCTGATCTTCCGGGAGCTCGACGGCGCCATGGTCGGCGGCATCACGCTGGCCAATGTCCGGCGCGGCATCGTGCAGGCCGGCACCATCGGCTATTGGGTCGGCCAACCCCATGCCCATCGCGGCTACATGACGGCTGCACTGCGGGTGCTCCTGCCAACGCTGTTCGGCGAGCTCAATCTGCACCGGGTCGAGGCCGCCTGCATCCCCACCAATGCGCCGTCGATCCGGGTGCTGGAGAAGTGCGGTTTCTCCCGCGAGGGCCTGGCGCGCCGCTATCTCTGCATCAACGGGGTCTGGCAGGACCATTTGCTGTTCGGCCTGCTGCATGAGGATTTCCGCGGCTGAGCGGCTCGCTTCATTCATTGGGCCAAGTCCCTGGCCAAGTCCCCCTTTTTGCTGCCTTGGGTTCGCCGATTTTGGCGATATAACCCGCATGCCCCGGCGGGCGATCGGCCGGATAATTGTCATTGGAGTACGGGCTTTGATGGTGAAGCAGCTTCGGTCATCGCGGAATGTGCTGCGGCGGATGCCGGCGATGGCGCTGGCATTGTCGATGTCGTTCGCGGCGGTTTCGCCGGTGACCGCCCAGTCCTTGACCGACCGCTTCAAGAGCCTGTTCGGCGGCAAGTCGGATGAGCCGGCCCCGCCCAAGCCCGCGCCTGCGCCTGGCCAGCCGGCGGAAGACGACCTCGATTGCCCGCAGGTGACGGTGCGCGCAGGCGCATCGACCTACGCGGTGGGGGCGGCCGGCAAGCCGGCCGTCGGCAACGAGATCCGCTTCCAGGCCTCGATCACCAAGATGGCGCGCGAATGTTCCCGCAGCAGTGTCGGCATCACGGCCCGGATCGGAATCCAGGGCCGCGTGATCGCCGGTCCCGCCGGCGCGCCCGCCACCGTCGAGGTCCCCTTGCGTGTCGCGGTGGTGCAGGGCGGCGTCGGCGAGAAAGTGATCGCCTCGAAGGCTTACCGGACCACAGTCGAGATGTCGGAAGGCGGCAGCGTGCCCTTCACCTTCATCGTCGAGGATCTGGCTTATCCGACGCCCTCGGCCGCGACCGCCGATTCTTATGTCTTCTATGTCGGCTTCGACCCGCAGGCGCTCTCCCCCGAGCCGAAGGGACGGAAGAAGAAGTAGGGGGGGGCGCGCCCCGGACGCAGCGCAGCGCTTCTTCAGCGGTGCGCTGCAGAGCCGGGGGCCGCCGGCACACTGGGTCCCGGCTCAGCGTCGCGTCATTTCATGACGCGCCGCGTCCGGGACATGAGAGTCTTTCGACAAAAAAAGCCGGCGCTCATCGCGCCGGCTTTTTGATTGGTGAAGGCGACGCCCTCAGTTCAGCTTCTGCCGAACCTCGGTGATACCCTTGGCGAGCAGATCGTCGGCAACCGAGCCCTTGACCGACTGCGACAGGATCGTGGAGGCGGCCTGGACGGCGGCTTCCGCGGCGGCAGCGCGGACATCGGCGAGCGCCTGGGCCTCGGCGAGCGCGATCTTGCTCTCCGCGGTCTTGGTCCGGCGGGCGACGAAGTCTTCCATCTTCGCCTTGGCGTCGGCCGCGATGCGCTCGGCTTCGGCCTTGGCGTTGGCGATGATGTCAGCAGCTTCGCGCTCGGCCGTGGCGCTGCGCGCCTTGTAGTCGGCAAGCACCTTGGCAGCTTCCTGCTTGAGGCGCGTCGCGTCGTCGAGTTCGGCCTTGATGCGGGCGGCACGATGATCCAGCGCCGTCATCGCCGACTTGAAGACCCCGAGATAGGCGAACACGACCATCAGGATCACGAAGGCGATGGCGACCCAGGTTTCAGGATCGAAGAACATCTCGACTAACCTTTCAGGGACGCATCGACCGCGGCATTGACCGACGCGGCGTCGGGAACGACGCCGGTGAGCTGCTGCACGATCTGACCTGCCGCATCGGCCGCGATGCCGCGGACGTTGCTCATGGCGGTGGCGCGGGTCGAGGCGATGGTCTTCTCCGCCTCGGCGAGCTTGGCCGCCAATTGTTCTTCCAGCGTCTTGCGCTCGGCTTCCGCCTGCGCATTCGCCTTGTCGCGGGATTCGTTGCCGATCGCCTGTGCCCGCGTGCGCGCCGAAGCGAGCTCGGTTTCATAGGCCTTCAGCGCCGCGTCGGACTGGTCCTTCAGCTTCTGCGCCTCGGCGAGGTCACCCTCGATCTTGTTCTGACGCGCCTCGATCGCACCGCCGACCTTCGGCAGAGCAAGCTTGGACACGATCACGTAAAGCAGGACGAAGAAGATCGCGAGCGACACCAGCTGTGAAGCGTAGTTGCTGCTCTCGAACGGCGGAAAACCGCCACCGTGGTGACCACCGTCAGCCCCGGTGTGAGCGCCCGCCGCCGGACCTTTTGCGCCGCCATGACTTTCAGCCACGGAGTTCTCCTGTTGCTGTCACACGCGCCGTCCCAATGGAATGGAACGGCGCGAAAAACGTCGTCCTCAGAGCGGAACGAACAGCAGCAGCAGCGCGATCAGCAGCGAGAAAATGCCGAGCGCTTCGGTCACGGCGAAGCCGAAGATCAGGTTGCCGAACTGGCCCTGAGCGGCCGAGGGGTTGCGAACGGCTGCGGCGAGGTAGTTGCCGAAGATCACGCCGACGCCGACGCCCGCGCCGCCCATGCCGATGCATGCGATGCCCGCGCCGATAAGTTTTGCTGCTGCCGGATCCATTTTAGACTCCTTGGAAGAAAGATTGGGTTGTGGGTGGAAATTCCCCGGACCGCTCAGTGTCCCGGATGAATGGCGTCGTTGAGGTAGATGCAGGTCAGGATCGCAAACACGTAGGCTTGCAGGAACGCGACCAGAATCTCGAGCGCGTACAGCGCAACCGTGAGAGCCAGCGGCAGCACGCCGCCGACCCAGCCCAGCGCCCCGAGCGAGAAGCCGAGCATGGCGACGAAGCCCGCGAACACCTTCAGCGCGATGTGGCCGGCCAGCATGTTGGCGAACAGACGGACGCTGTGGGAGACCGGCCGCAGGAAGAACGACAGGATCTCGATGAACATCACCAGCGGCAGGATGTAGCCGGGGACGCCGTGGGGCACGAAGATCGAGAAGAATTTCAGACCGTTCTTGGCGACGCCGTAGATCAGGACGGTGAAGAAGACCAGAAGCGCGAGCGCCGCCGTCACGATCAGATGGCTCGAGATCGTGAAGGTGTAGGGGATGATGCCGACCAGGTTCGAGACGCAGATGAACATGAACAGCGAGAAGATCAGCGGGAAGAACTTCATGCCTTCCGCGCCGGCCGTCGAACGGATGGTCGAGGCGACGAATTCGTAGGAGATTTCGGCGACCGACTGGAGACGCCCGGGAACCAGCTGCGTGCCGCTGGCGAGCATCAGGATCGAGATCACCGCCACCGCCACCAGCATGTAGAGCGACGAATTGGTGAAGGCGATCGTGTGATTGCCGATATGGCCCAGGGTGAAGAGAGGCTCGATGTTGAACTGGTGGATCGGGTCGATTTTCATCAGCGCGGCATCTCTTGGTCTGCCGGGCGATGCCGGCGGGTCTCGGTCTGCCGGCCGGGCCGGCCCGTACCGGCAAGGCCGGCACGATCATTCCTGTCCTGGTGCGGATCGGCTAAGACCCACCGCGCCTGTTTTGACCCGCACCCGCCGTTCTCACCACATTCACCACGCCGGCGACGAAGCCCAGCAACAGGAACACGATAAATCCGAAAGGCGACGTCGACAGCAAGCGGTCGAAACCCCAGCCAATCCCCGCTCCGACAACGACCCCGGCGATCAACTCGGAGGATAACCGGAAGCCAAGCGCCATCGCCGAAGCTCTGGCCGCTCTGTCTTCACCGTCACCTGCGGGTTGCTCGGTCTTGATTCGTCGGTCCCGGAATTCGGACAACCGCTGATCAAGTTTTCCGAGCCGTTCGGAAAGCGCAGCTTCCTCGGACGATCTATCGCGATCCCCATTCTCGCCGTGTCCCGTGCCCTGTGTCATGCAACGAAGACCCGAAACGCCGCGGCTGAATGGAAATTGCGCCCGCCACCCTCAAAAGCCGCGCGGACCATACTGATGGCCCATAATCAAGTCAAGCCAAGTCACGATTGCGTCGCTTTCGATTATGTGACTGATTTACTTGATGATATTGGCGCGCACGGCAGCGCTGCACACAGCGTGACGCCGCACCGCAGCAGCAGGCTTCAGGATCGGCGAAGGCGGCCGCCCTTTCGCCACGCTGCCGGGATCGAAGACGCCGCCGCGATCGTTGATACGGGGTGCGTGTTTTGGGCGGCGGATCGCCTCACCGGGGTGTAGAATTTGCGAGAGAGCCACCTGCACGTCGTGGCGGAGAGCGCGATGAGACCAGTGACGTCATCCACAACATCATGGCTAGCGCTGGCCGCGTTCGCCGCCGCGATGGCGATCGGCGGCGACCTCGAGGCCGCGCAGTCCGCGCCCGACAGCGAGAACGGCCGCTACAGCATGGCGCCCATCCCCGAGGGCGTGCTGCGGCTCGACACGCGCACCGGCACGGTATCGACCTGCACCAAGAACGGCGCCGGCTGGGCCTGCTACGCGGTGCCCGACGAACGGACCGCGCTCGACGCCGAGATCGGCCGGCTCCAGGCCGAGGTCGAGAGGCTGCAGGGACAGCTCGCGGCCGGACCGACGGTGTCCGGCAAGATCGACGAGGCGCTGCCGAAATCCGACCCGCTGAAGAAAGCGGAGCCCAAGGGCGCCGACGGCGAGCGCAAGATCGAGATCCCGCTGCCGAGCGACCAGGACGTCGACCGCGTGATGTCGTTTCTGGAAAAGGCCTGGCGGCGGCTGATCGATATGGCCAACCGCGTCCAGAAGGACGTGTCGGGCAAGATTTGAGGACCCCTTCGCGCCATCCATGCGTTGAGGTGCCGTAGTGCCGTAGGGTGGGCAAAGCGAAGCGTGCCCACCAATTGACGCAACGGCATCGAGATCGCGGGCACGGCGCTTTGCGCCTTTGCTCACCCTACGGCAGTGTTCGATTAGTCGAGACCTTACATGACACCAGCCAGATCAGTCACCCGCTCGGCGACCTCGTCGGTGCAAGCCGTCACCATCGCATCGTCATTGCTGACCGTGCAGACATCGGGCCACGGCTTCACCGATCTGACCAGCGAGGCTGCAAAATTCATCGCCGAGGTTCACGCGCGCGACGGCGCGCTGACGCTGTTCATCCGCCATACCTCGGCCTCGCTGACGATCCAGGAGAATGCCGATCCGTCCGTGCTCGTCGATCTCACCACGGCATTATCCCGGCTGGCGCCGGAGAATGCCGGGTGGACCCACGACACCGAAGGACCCGACGACATGCCGGCACATATCAAGACGATGCTGACCGGGGCCTCGCTTCAGGTCCCGGTCTTGAGCGGCAGGCTTGCCCTCGGCACCTGGCAGGCGATCTACTTGATCGAGCACCGCAAGCGCCCGCACCAGCGCGAGGTGGTGCTGCAATTCGTCGGCAGCAATCAGTAAAGCAATTCTAGCGCTCAAAACAAAACCGGCCGCGGATCGCTCCGCGGCCGGTTCGTTGTGCTTATCGCTGCTTTCGATCAGGTCGCCTTGATGTCGACGTCCTTGGTCTCGGGCAGGAAGAAGAAGCCGATCACGACGGTAATCGAGGCGAAGATGATCGGGTACCAGAGGCCGGCATAGATGTCGCCGGTCGAGGCCACGATGGCAAAGGCGGTCGCCGGCAGCAGGCCGCCGAACCAGCCGTTACCAATATGGTAGGGCAGCGACATCGAGGTGTAGCGGATGCGGGTCGGGAACAGCTCGACCAGCATCGCTGCGATCGGGCCGTACACCATGGTGACGAACAGCACCAGGATGAACAGCAGGCCGATGATCGCCGCCACCTGCGGACGGAAGATGTCGAACGGATGGGACATCTTCACGATGCCCGCATCGCCGGCCTTCGGATAACCAGCCGCCTGCACCGCGGCGAGAACCGCCGGGTTGCCGTCCTTGGCGTTGGCGTAGGCGACGTCCTTGCCGTTGACCACAACCTTCACGCCCGAGCCTGCTGCGCCCGGCGTGGTCGAGTACTTGACCGACGATTGCGACAGATAAGCGCGCGCGGTGTCGCAAGGTGAGGTGAAGACACGGGTGCCGACCGGGTTGAACAGGTCGCCGCAACCCGCGGGATCCGCCACCACGTCGACCTTGACCGATTCGATCGCCTTTTCCAGCGCCGGGTTGGCATTGGTGGTGATCATCTTGAAGATCGGGAAGAAGGTCAGCGCCGCGATCAGACAGCCGCCGAGGATGATCGGCTTGCGGCCGATCTTGTCGGACAGCATGCCGAACACGATGAAGAAGCCGGTGCCGAGCAACAGCGACCAGGCGATCAGCAGGTTGGCGGTGTAGCCGTCGACCTTCAGGATCGATTGCAGGAAGAACAGCGCGTAGAACTGGCCGGTGTACCAGACGACGCCCTGGCCCATCACGCCGCCGAGCAGCGCGAGCAGCACGAGCTTGCCGTTCTGCCAGTTGCCGAAAGCTTCCGTCAGCGGCGCCTTCGAGCTCTTGCCCTCGTCCTTCATCTTCTGGAAGATCGGGGATTCATTGAGGCGAAGCCGGATCCAGACCGAGATGCCGAGCAGCAGCACCGAGACCAGGAACGGGATGCGCCAGCCCCACGCCGCGAAGTCGGCCTCGCCGAGGGCGCTACGGGTGAACAGGATCACCAGCAGCGACAGGAACAGGCCGAGCGTGGCGGTGGTCTGAATGAAGGAGGTGTAGTAGCCGCGCTTGCCGTTCGGAGCATGCTCCGCGACGTAGGTCGCCGCGCCGCCATACTCACCGCCGAGCGCCAGGCCCTGGGCGAGGCGCAGCGCGATCAGGATGATCGGGGCCGCGATGCCGATGGTCGCCGCGTTCGGCAGCAGGCCGACGATGAAGGTCGACAGACCCATGATCAGGATGGTGACGAGGAAGGTGTATTTGCGGCCGACGATGTCGCCGACGCGGCCGAACACGATCGCGCCGAACGGACGCACCAGGAAGCCGGCTGCGAACGCCAGCAGCGCGAAGATGTCGCGGGTTGCCGGCGGATAGGCCGAGAAGAACTGCGCGCCGATGATGCCGGCCAGCGAACCGTAGAGGTAGAAATCGTACCACTCGAAGACGGTACCGAGCGAGGAGGCGAGAATGACGAACCGTTCGTCCTTCGTCATCCCTCCCGCGCCTGCTTGAGATACGGCCATTGTCGACATATTGAGTCGCTCCCCGAATTGCGTTTCCTCGCGCCCCAGACGTCCGGACATGCCGGATCAACCCAGGTCTTGCCCGCAAGGTAACATCGGCGTGAAACCCGCCCCAATACGACTTTCGGCCTTGCGCACTGACGCGTAGCTGACGCCCGGTATCGGGCACCGGCGCGCCGCCACGTAGGCTTCCGGATTAACCCCTTTGCAGCAAAGGGATAATGTGCACTTGCATGCCACGGCCGCTCGGGGAAGAATTGATACATCCGGGATCTGTCCGCCGGCCCGCGAACGACAGCAAGAGAACGATGAACGCTCCCTCGACCCATCTCGTCATCGCCGATGACCATCCTCTTTTCCGCGACGCGCTGCGACAGGCGGTGGCCGGCGTCCTGACCTCGGCCAGGATCGACGAGGCCGGATCGTTCGAGGATCTGACCAAGCTCCTGGAACAGACCTCGGATGTCGACCTGATCCTGCTCGACCTCTCGATGCCCGGGATCTCAGGCTTTTCCGGCCTGATCTATCTGCGTGCGCAATACCCGGCGATCCCGGTGGTGATCGTCTCGGCGTCCGACGACAGCGCCACGATCCGCCGCTCGCTCGATTTCGGCGCCTCCGGCTTCATTCCCAAGCGATTCGGCGTGGAGACCCTGCGCGACGCCATCCTCAAGGTGATGGAAGGCGACGTCTGGGTTCCCGCCGATACCGATTTGTCGGCTGCGGCCGATCCTGACATGACGCGGCTGCGCGACCGCCTGGTGACGCTGACGCCGCAGCAGGTCCGGGTCCTGATGATGCTGTCGGAGGGCCTCCTCAACAAGCAGATCGCCTATGAGCTCGGGGTCTCCGAGGCCACCATCAAGGCGCATGTCTCGGCGATCCTGCAAAAGCTCGGCGTCGAGAGCCGGACGCAGGCGGTGATCGCGGCCGCCAAGATCGCCGGCGGCCAGTGGAAGCAGGGCACGCCGACGGGGTGAGCCCGCTACAGCGTCTTCAGGAGCGCAGCGGCGGCCCTGATATCTTCAGTCTCGGAACCTGCAGCGAAACCTTCGCGTGCCGATTGAAGTAATCGCCTGGCCTCCTTGCCGCGGCGCCGGTGGGCAAGAAGTTGCGCCAGATCGATTGCCGCGCGCAGTTCCCACGCTTTGGCGCCCTTCGCGCGGCTGAGTTCCAGCGCCTGCACCAGGCAGGCCTCGGCTTCCTCGATCTGCGGCTCGGGTAGGTGCGACAGGACCTTGCCTTTCATGCGCAACAGCTCGGGCATGTAGAGGTGATCGCCGCTCTGCGCGACGAGTCGGATCGCGTCCTCGATCAGCTGTGCGCTCTGCTCGATCTGGCCGAGCGCCAACAATCCCTGAACAAGCGCGATGTTGAACGTCGTGGTCAGCAGCTCGTAGCGGGCGTCGTGGAGCTCGCGCAGGCAAGTCCTGATCGTCTCGACGCCAGTTGCGGCATCGCCGCGCCGGATCGCCAGCTCGCCTTTGACGCCGCGGCCGACGGCGAGATAAGGCCCCATCGAGCGCGACGTCGCATGCGCGATGAAGCGGTCGATATTCGCCTCCGCACCGTCGAGGTCTCCGCTCCACAGGTCGATCGCGACCGTCCAGATCAGCGCAATGCAGAGCGTGATCGGGTGGTCCATCTGCGCGGCCTCGGTGACCGTCTGTCGCGCCAGTTGCAGCGCATCCGCGGGCCGGCCCTGCAACCAGAGCTCGCGAGCCAGCGTGATGCCGGCCCGGTTGCGATGATCGAAGCCGTGGACGGTGCTGATTCGCTCCGTGCCCGGTCCCCGCCAGGCCACCTCCAGCATCTCAAGCGCGTCGCGATGCCGGCCTGCCAGATGCAAGGAGACGCCGAGGAGGGAATGGGCGAGGGCGATCGAGGCGGGATCGCCCAACAACCTTGCGACCGCGAGGCTCTGCTGCGCATAGCCGAGCGCGGCGTCGAACTCTCCCATCCGCTCGTGAAAGATATGCATCCGGCCGAGCAGCTGGAGTTGGTTGATCTCGTCGCCGCGCGCTTCGGCGATCGCAAGGCTCCGGCTCAGGGCGCTGCGCGCCGCTTCGCTGCCGCCGCGGGTGAACATCAGGGTCAGTCCGAGGGCGGCCTGGATGTGCATTTCCTCGGCGCTGCCGCGCGAGGAGGGGGCCATTGCTAGCAGCGCCCGTTCCGACCAACGCCGGCATTCGATCAACAAGGACATCGCCAGGAAGATCGGCGCCGCGGCGGCGGTGAGCGCAATGCCGATGCCGAGATCACCGCCCGCCCCGAAGCACCAGTCGAGCGCGGCGCGCACATTGTGAAGTGCGGAGAAGTGCGCAGCTCGCTCGTCCGCGCTCGGCACAGCGGCCCATGTCATGCCGGCCTGTTCCAGCCATCGCCGGTAGTAAGTCGCGTGGCGGGCGGCGAGAGCGGCGTCGTCGGGCGCGATCTCGAGCAGATAGGCGCGCGTCGTGTCGAGCAGGCGGTAGCGCATCATGGCGCCGATGGGGCGCGGCGCGACCATCGATTTGGCCACGAGACTGTCGACGGCGTCGAACAGGCGGGCCTGGTCGACGCGCTCGTCCGGCACGACCTCGAGCGCCGCGTCGATGGTGAAATGCCCGGCGAAGACCGCAAGCCTGCGCAGTACGAGGCGTTCGAGATCCGACAGCAGTCCGTAGCTCCAGTCGAGCGTGGCCTGCAATGTCTTCTGCCGGGGCGGTGCCGTTCGCTGGCCCTGCCAGAGCAGATTGAGGCGCTCGTCGAGCAGTGTGGCCGTCTGCTCCAGGCCGTACGCTTCGACCCGGCCGGCAGCGAGCTCGATCGCCAGCGCCATGCCGTCGAGCTTGCGGCAGATCCTCGCGATGATCGCGGCATTGGCGTCATCGAGACTGATCTGCGCGCCGCTGGCCGTGGCACGTTCGAGGAACAGTTGCAGCGCCGGATAGGTCTGCGCTGCGGCGACCGTCAGTCCGGAGCCGTCGGGCGGAACGGCAAGCGGCGCCAATCGATAGACCTGCTCGCCCTCGACGCGCAGCGCTTCGCGGCTGGTCGCGAGGATATGAACATGCGGCGATGCCTGGAAGATGTCCGCCGCCAGCGGTGCGGCGGTCGCGATGACATGTTCGCAATTGTCGAGAACCAGCAGCATCCGCTTGTCACTGACATGCGCGAGCAGCGCGGGCAGGGGATCCTCGGCCGGCAAGCCCAGCATCAGCAGGATCGAGGTGATCACGAGATCGGGATCGCTGAGCGCGGCGAGGTCAACAAAGTGCGCGGCATCGGAGAAGGTCTCGAGCAGGTCGTGGGCGATCGCTACTGCGACCGCCGTCTTGCCGACGCCGCCGGGACCGACGATCGTGACAAAGCGCGAGGCGATGAGCTTGTCGGAAACGGTGGCGATCTCATCGTCGCGCCCGACCATCCGCTGTAACCGGTTCGGCAGTTTCACCGGCGGCAATTCCAGCCGCGGCGCGGGGCGCTGGGCTGCCGCAATGCCTGTTTGCGAAATCGGCGCTGCGAGTTGCGAGATCGGCGCCACGAAGCAATAGCCGCGGCCGGACAGCGTCGTGATGTAGCGGGCGCCGTCCTTGCCGTCGCCGAGCGCCTTGCGGAGCGCTGCGACGTGAAAGCGCAGATTGGCCTCCTCGACGGTGATGCCGGGCCACACCAGCGCCATCAGGTCCCATTTGCCGACGACCTGGTTCGGTCGCGACATCAGCGCCATCAGCGTGTCGAACGCTTTCGCGCCGAGCGGCAACGCGACGCCATCGCGCATCACGAGCCTCTCATGCGGCGTCACGGAGAATGGCCCGAACGATAAAGTTCCCGTTGCGGTGCCGGCCGGCTCTGTCATGGCAAATCTCGGGTCCCTTCGACAGGACCCGATAGCTAGATGATCGCGATCCGGCAAGGCCGCCGCTGCATCGGCATCAGACCGCGGGTGCAGGCCTTGTTAAGCGCGCGAGGTCTGGCCTCACAACTTCTCACAACTCCCAACGGGTGTCCTGCACCAGCCACTGCTAGTCAGTTGCGCAACGGAAAGGACAGCTCCATGACGCAGGCGGCAAAAACACTCTACACGGCCAAGACCCACACCAGCGGCGGACGAGGCGACGGCGTATCGCGCAGCTCCGACGGCCGCCTCGACGTCAAGCTGTCGCCGCCGGGCGCGGCAGGCATCGGCACCAATCCCGAGCAATTGTTCGCCGCCGGCTGGTCGGCCTGCTTCGAGGGCGCGATGGAGATCGCGGCGCGCAAGCGGAAGATCGAGCTTCCCAGGAAATGCGCGATCGATGCGGAGATCGATCTCGTCCTCGACGAGGGTGCCTACTCGCTCCGGGCGCGCCTCAGTGTCAGCCTGCCGGGCCTCGATCCCGAGATCGCACGCGGCATCATCGATGATGCGCATCAGACCTGCCCCTATTCCAAGGCCGTTCGCGGCAACATCGACGTCACGGTCGCGCTGATCTGACGCGCCATCACCAACCATCAACAAAGGTAGCACCACCATGAAGCAGATCATCGACCAGCATCGCCGCCAGTTCTTTGGCGTCGCCGCCGGAACCGTCGCCGTCGGCCTCGGCGTGATCGACCTCGCGCGCGCTAAGACCGAAGCGCCGAAATCGTCCGCATCAACTGCGTCCTTCGGCACGATCAAGCAGATCGATGCCGGCGTCCTCAATGTCGGGTATGCCGAGGCGGGTCCCTCGAACGGTCCGGTGGCGATCCTGCTGCACGGCTGGCCCTACGACATTCACGCCTTCGTCGACGTCGCGCCGATCCTGGCCAAGGCCGGCTATCGCGTGATCATCCCTCACTTGCGCGGCTACGGCACGACGCATTTCCTTTCCAGCGAGACGCCGCGCAACGGCGAGCCTGCCGCGATGGCGGCCGACGTCATCGCGCTGATGGATAAGCTCGATATCAAGAAGGCTGTTATCGCCGGCTTCGATTGGGGCGCGCGCACCGCCGACATCATCGCCGCGCTGTGGCCGGAGCGCTGCCGCGCGCTGGTGTCGGTCAGCGGTTATCTGATCTCCAGCCAGGCCGCCGGCAACGCGCCGTTGCCGCCGTCCGCCGAGCTGCAATGGTGGTACCAATTCTATTTCGCGACCGAGCGCGGCCGCGCCGGATACGAAAAGTACACCCATGATTTCGCCAGGCTGATCTGGAAGCTCGCCTCACCGCAATGGAAGTTCGACGACGCCACCTTCAACCGAAGTGCGGCGGCGCTCGACAACAAGGATCATGTCGCGATCACGATCCATAATTATCGCTGGCGGCTCGGGCTCGCCCAGGGCGAGGCGAAATACGAGCATCTCGAAAAGAAGCTGGCGGCGGCTCCCGTCATCGACGTGCCGACGATCACGATGGAAGGCGACGCCAACGGCGCGCCGCATCCCGACCCCAGCGCCTATGCCAAGAAGTTCTCGGGCCGATACGAGTTTCGCCTGATCACCGGCGGCATCGGCCACAATTTGCCGCAGGAAGCACCGCAAGCCTTTGCCAAGGCCGTCATCGACGCCGACGGCGCCTGAGCATCTGTCAGCACCTCGGTCCAGCCGGGCTGGACCGAGGATCGCCCATTGAACCCAGCTTGATGAATGGTCATGACGCCAGCCGAACCTGAAAAGAAAAAATCTCCTTACGCCGCGATGATCGTGCTCGCCGTGGTCCTCCTCGTCGTGCTCCTGACCTGCGTGCCGTATCTCGTCACGATCGCTTCCGCGGAGGGGCCGGCGGCACGCGACACGGCGGACGCCTCGCCGATCTTCGGCGTCACGATTCCGCCGGGCTACAAGCAGTGGGAGCTGATCGCGCCGGCCGAAGAGGCGCCGCCGCTCGACGAGCTTCGCGCTGTGGTCGGCAACCAGACTGCAATCGACGCGTATCAAGCCGACAAGCTTCCGTTTCCCGACGGCACCATTCTGGTCAAGCGCGCCTGGAAGCGGAAACAGTCGCCGGAGTTTGCGTCCGCGACAATTCCCGTCGCCGCTACCACGGTCCAGGTGATGGTCAAGGATTCCAAGAAATATGCCTCGACCGGCGGCTGGGGCTTTGGCCGCTTCATCGGCGGCAAACCGGTCGACGAGGCCCAGCATCGCACCTGCTGGGGCTGTCACGAAGCTCGCGCCAAGAGCCGGGACTACGTCTTCACGCGGCTGGCGCCTTAAGGTCATCTGGAGATCGAGATGTCGAAGACATGGTTCGTCAGCGGCGCCTCGCGCGGTCTTGGTCGCGCCATCGTGGAAGCCGCACTCACGGCGGGAGATCGCGTGCTTGCTTCGGCCCGGGACCCCAAGCCGCTCGAACCGCTGCTTGCGCGCTTCGGCGAAACGCTCCAGCTTGCAACGCTGGACGTGACCGACGAGGCGGCAGCGCATGCGGCCATCGGTCTTGCCCTGAAGACGTTCGGCGGCGTCGATGTGGTGGTGAACAATGCCGGTTACGGCGACCTCGGATCGGTCGAGGACACCGGCCTGGATTCGTTCCGTCAGCAGATCGAGGCCAACCTGATCGGCACCATCATCGTCACCAAGGCGGCGATCCCCGTGCTGCGCCGGCAGGGCCATGGGCATATCGTGCAGGTCTCGTCCGTCGGCGGCCGCATCGGTGCGCCGGCACGCGCGGCCTATTCGGCCGCAAAATGGGGAATCGAGGGCTTTTCGGAATCGCTGGCGCGGGAGACGGCATTGATCGGCGTGCACGTGACGATCGTCGAGCCCGGCGGATTCAGGACCGGCTTTGCCCGGGTCGCGCATGCGACGGACGAAGGACGCCCGGAGTACGACGCCGTCGTCGGCGCCGCGGTCAGGATGCAGCGCGATTACGATGGCCGCCAGCCCGGCGACCCCGCCAAGGCCGCCGCCGTGGTGCTGAAGCTCGCTGATATGAAACGCCCACCGCTACGCATCGCGCTCGGCAGCGACGCCGTGAACGCCATCGCTGCGACGGACAGGCTCCGACTCGAAGAACTGGAGAAGTGGCGAACGCTCAGTGTCTCGACCGACTATTGACCGGCGCGTCCTACTCCGCCGCCACCATCTGCTGCGTGCGCCACTGGCCGAGCAGGGCGCGGAGCGAAGCCGGCTTGACCGGCTTGTTCAACACCGCGACCTTCTCGTCGCGCGCAGCCACCTGCACGGCGGGGCTGCGGTCGGCGGTGATCAGGATCGCGGGGATACCGTCGCCGAAGCGACGGCGGATGTCGCGGATGGCGGCGATGCCGTTGCCGCGGTCGAGATGATAGTCGACCAGGAGGCCGGTGACCCGCCGTCCCGCCGTCTCGATGGCGGCGATCGCACCTTCGGGATCGGCGACCGCGATCACCTCGGCGTCCCAGGCCTTCAGCAGCGTGCGCATGCCGTCGAGGATCGCCGCGTCATTCTCGATACAGACGATCAGGGCGCCCGAGATCGGCGTGCGCGCCAGCGGCGTCGCGCTGGTCACCGCGGCGGTGTGGGTGATCGCTTTCGCCGTCGGCACCGTCACGGAGAAGACCGAGCCGCCGCTTCTGTTGCCGTCGATGGCGATGCCGTGCTTGAGCACGCGCGCCAGGCGTTCGACGATCGACAGGCCGAGCCCCAGCCCGCGCGCGATCCGCGCGCCCTGCTCGAGGCGGTGGAATTCCTTGAAGATCTCGCCGCGCTTGACCG
This sequence comes from Bradyrhizobium sp. 25ACV, assembly GCF_054863005.1. NCBI lineage: Bacteria > Pseudomonadati > Pseudomonadota > Alphaproteobacteria > Hyphomicrobiales > Nitrobacteraceae > Bradyrhizobium > Bradyrhizobium sp. 25ACV. The sequence continues at coordinate 281,939 of NZ_JAVAYO010000007.1, read as the reverse complement.
GCGGGATGCCGACGCCGGTGTCGTAGACGCAGATCTTGAGCGAAGGGCCTTGTCGGCGACAGCCGACCAGCACGCGTCCGCGCGGGGTGTATTTGATCGCGTTCGAGATCAAATTCTGCAGCAGGCGCCGCAGCAGGAGCCGGTCCGATTCGACCGGCAGCGAGCAGGGTACGAAGGTGAGCTCCAGGTTCTTGGCACGCGCGATCGGCGCGAACTCGATCTCCAGCGAGCGCATCAGATCGGCCATCTTGAAGCTCGAGGTCGAGGTCGTCATCGCGCCGGCGTCCAGCCGCGAGATGTCCAGCAGCGCGCCTAGGATCTCCTCGATCGCCTGCAGGGATTCGTCGATGTTCTCGACCAGCCGCGTCTCCTCGCCGCTGTGCTGGCGCTCGACCAGGCTCGTGACATAGAGCCGCGCCGCGTTCAGCGGCTGGAGAATGTCGTGGCTGGCGGCGGCGAGGAAGCGCGTCTTGGAGATGCTGGCGTCTTCCGCGGCGCTCTTGGCCAGCGCCAGCTCGGAATTCAGCCGCGTCAGCTCCTCGGTGCGGTCGCGCACGCGCTTTTCCAGTGTCGCGTTGGCGCGCTCCAGCGCTTCCGCCGCCTCGAAGGTGGGCGTGACATCGGTGAAGGTGATGACGAAGCCGCCGCCGGGCATGCGATTGGTGAGCACCTCGATCACCATGTGGCGTTCCGGCAGGCGTTCGAGATAAGGCTCGCTGTCGGTGGTGTAGGCGGCGAGGCGGCGCTCCAGCATGGCCTCGCGCTCGACCGGGTCGTCCGGATCGCTCACGCCGATGAATTCCAGGATCTCGCGCAGTGGCTCGCCGAACTGGACGATATGCGGGGGCACGTTGAGGAGATCGCCGAATTGCCGGTTGGAGCAGATCAGCTGCAGATCGGCATCGAACACGGCGATGCCCTGGCGCACGTGGTTGAGTGCGGTCTGCAGGATCTCGCGGTTGAAATGCAGGGCCGCGTGCGAGTCGTCGAGCAGCTTGAGTGCAGCCTTGGCCGAGACCGTGCGCTTGCGCAGCAGCAGCGACATCACGAGACGCGAGGAGGCAGCTCCAATCGAGGAGGCGATCAGGTGCTCGGCGTGCTGCAACAGCTCGAAATCGGCGGGCGCTCCCACCTCCAGACGAACGTTGCGCCGTGCGGAGAATGCCTCGAAGGAATGCCGGGCGCGGTCGGGTCCGAGATACTGCGCCACCGTGTTTTGGATGTCCTGCACAGTGACGGTGGTGCGCCAGCGGCGGAAGCTCGGTGAGATCGGCGCAAGCGTATTGGGCACGAACAGATCGGCCTGCAGCAGCTCGATGGACGACGGCCTTCGCGCCAGCGACAGCAGCACATAGGTCAGGATGTTGAGCGACAGCGACCAGATCACGCCGTGCATCAAGGAAGGCAGATCGGCGCCGAACAGCGCCTGCGGCCGCAGCGCCTCGATGCCGAACGGGCCATGCTGCAGCAGCAGGATGCCTGATGTCGAGGTATCCATGAAGCTCGGGATGAACAGCGTGTAGAGCCACACAGCGAAGCCGACCAGCATGCCGCCGATGGCGCCGCGCGCGGTCGCGCGCCGCCACAGCAGCCCGCCGAAGAAGCTCGGCGCAAGCTGCGCGATGGCGGCAAAGGAGAGCAGGCCGATCGCCACGAGCTGGGTATTGCCGAGCGCGCGATAGTAAAAATAGGCCATCACCATGATGGCGAAGATCGCGAGCCGCCGCGAGCGCAGCAGGAAGTCGCTGAAATCCGCGCCGCCGGCGCGTCCTTCCGGCCGTCGTTGCAGCACCAGCGGCACCACGAGGTCGTTCGAGACCATGATGGAGAGTGCGACGCATTCGACGATCACCATCGCGGTCGCCGCCGACAGGCCGCCGACGAAAATGGCGACGCTGAGAAGCCCCGCACCGCCCTCCATCGGCAGCGCCAGCACGTACATGTCAGGGTCGGCCGCGCCGAACGGGAAGGTGACGAGGCCGGCGAGCGCGATCGGGATCACGAACAGATTGATGGCGACGAGGTAGAGCGGGAACAACCAGCGCGCGCGGCCGACCTCGGCATCCGAGGAGTTCTCGACCACGCTGACGTGGAACTGGCGTGGCAGCAGCATGATGGCGCAGAGCGACAGCAGCGTCATGGTGAGGAAGTTGCCGATCGACGGCGAATAATTGATGGCGCGCACCGCCTCCGGCGTCTTCATGGCGCGCTCGATCAGTTCGTGCGGCGAGAACATCCAGAAGGTGACGAAGATGCCGGCGGCGAGGAAGGCGACCAGCTTGATGATGGATTCGGTCGCAACCGCCAGCATCAGGCCGTGCTGGTGCTCGGTCGCGTCGGTCTGCCGCGTGCCGAACAGCACGGCGAAGGCCGCCATCGCCAGCGTCACCATCAGCGCGACGTCGCCGACGATCGGGATGTGGGAGAAGGCCTGGTCTTCGCTCAGGATCGTTTCGAGCGAGGAGGCGACCGCCTTGAGCTGGAGCGCGATGTAGGGCACCGAGCCGATGATCGCGATCAGGGCGACGGTCGCCGCCACCGCCTGGCTCTTGCCGTAACGGGCCCCGATGAAGTCGGCGATCGAGGTGATGTTGTGGGTTTTCGCGAGCTGGATTACGCGGCGCAACACGCCGGCCCCTAACCCGATCATCAGGATCGGGCCGACATAGATGGCGAGGAAGTCGGTCGAGGCGCGGGTGGCGAAGCCGACCGAGCCGAAGAAGGTCCAGGAGGTGCAGTAGATCGCCAGCGAGAGCGGATAGATCAGCCCGGAGGCACGGCCGCGCCCCGCCGGCGAACGGCGGTCGCCGTGGCTCGCCACCAGGAACAGGAAGCCGATATAGCCGAAGGCGGCGGCGATCACGCCCCAATCGTGCAGCATGGCGAGCGCGCTTCTCGAAAGGGCGCTGGCCGCGCCCGAGCTCATTTTCCCAGTAATTCTAGCGCGCTGGACGGGGCGAGGCGACAGCGAAATGCCGCGCGGCGGTGGGAACTGGGGTTGTCGTTAAGTGCATTGCTGGAGGGCCGCCGAGAGAGTCCCCGTGCGGCACCCCCCCTCCCTGACCCTCCCCCACAAGGGGGAGGGAACGGAGAGAGCGTCCATTGTCGCGACGAAGACGAGACAGAGTTGGGTGGCCAATCACGTGAGGCGGGCACACCTGTCTCGCTCCCTCCCCCCTTGTGGGGGAGGGTTGGGGAGGGGGGTAGCTCCGGGGACGGTAGGAGAGGCGAACAGCCTATTCCGCCGCGAGCGACTTCTCGCGCAGTGGCAGGCCGAGACGGTCCCACACTTGCAGCAGGGCCTCGGCGAGCTGATCGATCAGGCCGTCGTCGTGATAGGGCGAGGGCGTGATGCGCAGCCGCTCGCTGCCCTTGGCGACCGTCGGATAGTTGATCGGCTGGATGTAGATGCCGTGCTCCTCGAGCAGCAGGTCGGACGCCTGCTTGCACTTCTCGGGATCGCCGACGAACAGCGGCACGATGTGGGTGTCGCTCGACATCACCGGCAGGCCGGCGGCGTTGAGGATCGCCTTGACGCGGGCGGCACGGTCCTGGTGGCGCTCGCGCTCCCAGTTCGAGGTCTTCAGATGCTTGATCGCGGCGGTCGCGGCCGAGCAGATCGCCGGCGGCAGCGCGGTGGTGAAGATGAAGCCCGGCGCATAGGAGCGCACGGCATCGATGATCTGGCCGTTGGCGGCGATGTAGCCGCCGAGGCAGCCGAACGCTTTCGCCAGCGTGCCTTCGAGGATGTCGATGCGATGCATAACGCCGTCACGCTCGGCGATGCCGCCGCCGCGCGGGCCGTACATGCCAACCGCGTGGACTTCGTCCACATAGGTCATCGCATCGTACTTCTCGGCGAGATCGCAGATCTTGGCGAGCGGGGCGACGTCGCCGTCCATGGAATAGAGGCTCTCGCAGACGATCAGCTTTGGCCGACCAGGGCCGGCCGTTTTCAACAGCTGCTCGAGATGGGCAAGATCGTTGTGGCGGAACACGACCCGCTCGCAGCCGGACTGGCGGATGCCCTCGATCATCGAATTGTGGTTGAGCTCGTCCGACAGGATCAGGCAGTTCGGAATGAGTTTTGCGATGGTCGGAATGCCGGTCTGGTTCGAGACATAGCCCGAGGTGAACAGCAGCGCGGCTTCCTTGCCGTGGAGATCGGCGAGCTCGGCCTCGAGCTGGACCAGTGGATGATGCGTGCCGGCGATGTTGCGGGTGCCGCCGGCACCGGTGCCGACGCGCGTCGCGGTCTCGACCATGGCGCCGACCACCTTCGGATGCTGGCCCATGCCGAGATAATCGTTGGAGCACCAGATCACGACGTCGCGCTTGCCCTTGGGCGAGTGCCAGACCGCGTGCGGGAATCGGCCGGCCGTGCGCTCCAGGTCCGCGAACACGCGGTAGCGCCGCTCGGAGTGGAGACGATCGAGGGCGGTATCGAAGAACTGGTTGTAATCCATCGGCAAAACCTGCAACGGAACCTGGCCACGGCGGCCGCTCATTTTTAGAGCTTTTCCAGCCCCAATGTCCATGCGCCCGCACACATTTGTGGCGAGGCGCGCAGGTCCAGTGATAGCGGCGTATCGCCGGCGATAGTTGATGTGGATCAAACGCCTAACGCTTGCCCGTCCGCACGGCCAAGGCTCCGGGGAAAGCCGGGGACCGTTGCAGCTGGCTTGGACATTTTGTCCATGGAGCGCGCTCCGATTTGCTGAGCCGGTCGCGCCGATGTCGTAGCCTTTGCCTTGGCGAGGCGCGGATCGGCGCCCGGCAAGCTCATGCGAAAGGACGCCCCGATGAAGCGTGTCATGGTTCTGAACGGTCCCAACCTCAATATGCTCGGCATTCGCGAGCCGCACATCTACGGCACGACGACGCTCGCAGAGGTCAACGCGAGCTGCGAGGCGGCCGCTGCAACGCTCGGGCTCAAGCTCGCCTTCCACCAATCCAACCACGAAGGCGTGCTGGTCGACCTGATCCAGTCGGCGCGGCAGGACGCCGATGCAATCATCATCAATCCGGCCGGCTTTTCCTTCACCTCGGTCGCGATCATGGACGCGATCAAGACGTTCGAAGGGCCGGTGCTGGAAGTCCACATCTCCAACATCCACGCCCGCGACGAATATCACCGCCACTCCAAGATCTCGTTCGTGGCGACCGGTGTGATCTGCGGCCTGGGCCCGTTCGGCTACATCGCGGCGCTGCACGCGATCGCGAATATGAAGTGAGATGCCGCCACAAGCCCGGCCATGACGAAGCGACTCACGTCGTCCTGAACTGCAGCACGCCGTCCTTCGTCTCGGCCGTCAGCCGGCCCTCGACGATCATGTAGTTGACGTGGGCGACGAGCTCGCCGGCGGCAAAGCCCATCTGGTGCTCGTCCAGCACGTGCTTGTTGAACACGACAGGCACCAAGGCGCGCGAGGTCTGCGGCACCTCGCGGCAGGCTTCCGCGATCAGGCGGCAGCGCTCTTCATGGTGGTCGGCGAGCTGCTTGATGCGGGTCTTCAGTCCGTAGAACGGCACGCCATGGCCGGGCAGCACCAGGACGTCATAGGGCAGTGTCGTGGTGAGGCTGGCGAGCGAAGCCAGATATTCGCCGAGCGAGTTCTGGTCGGGCTCGACCGCCCAGACGCTGACATTGGGCGAGATCTTGCTCAGCACCTGGTCGGCGGAGAGGAACAGCTTGTCGTCGGCGCAATACAGCATCACCTGGTCGAGCGCGTGGCCGCCTCCGGTGATCACCTTGAAGCGGCGCGTGCCGATCACGACGTCGTCGCCATGGGAGATGCGGCGGTAGGAGGGCGGCAGCACCGAAACGCGCTTGAGATAATCCTGGCCGCGGCCGAGCAGCTTTTCGGTGAGCGACTCGTCCATGCCATGGCGACGGAAGAACAGCCGCTGCGCCTCCTGCCGCTCCGCGGTGCCGCGGTTCTGGTGATAGACCGATTGCAGATATTCGACCTGCGACATCACCAGCGGGCAGTTGAACCGCTCGACGACCCAGCCTGCGAGTCCGACATGGTCGGGGTGGGAGTGGGTGACGATCAGACGCGTGATGTGGACGCCCTTCAGCGGTCCGTCGAACAGTTTCGTCCAGGCCTCGATCGTCTCCTCGTTGCCGAAGCCGGTATCCACCATCGCATAGCCGTCGCCGTCGGCGAGCAGATAGATGTTCACGTGGTTGAGGCGGAACGGCAGCTTCAGCCGCGCCCACAACACGCCGGGCCTGACCTCCACGACCTCGTCGTGACCGGGGTGCTGTTCCCAGGGGTAGCGCAGGGCTTCGGCTGAGGACTGTGCGGTGTCGGTTTTCGGGTTCATGCTACCGGCTTAAACCCAGAGCGAGCGGGGCGCCAGCCGAAAAAGGGCAGGCCGTGGTCTCCGCATGGCGGTCATACCGGGCGGCGTTTTTCCGCGTCCCGGTCGTGACCGTAAAAAACGTCGTCATTCCGGGGCGCGCGGAGCGCGAACTCAGGTGCGCTGTTGCGCACCCGAGAATCTGGAGATTGTTGCGAGATTCCGGGTTCGCCTCTTCGAGGCGCCCCGGAATGACGTCAGGCCGCCCGCATGTTGTTGAGGAATGCGTCGATCTCTCCGCGCAGCATGTCGGCTTCGCGCCGGAGCGCGTCGGAGGCGCCCAGCACTTCGTTTGCCGCGGCGCCGGCTTCGGCCGAGGCGGTGGAGACGCCGACGATGTTGCTGGAGACTTCGCTGGTGCCGCCGGCGGCATGCTGGATGTTGCGCGCGATCTCGCGGGTGGCGGCGCCCTGCTCCTCGACTGCGGCCGCGATCGTCGTGGTCACATTGTCGATCTCGCCGATGATCCGGCCAATGCCCTGGATGGCGCCGACCGCCGATGTCGTGATCTCCTGCATGCTGGCGATCTGGGTGCGGATTTCCTCCGTGGCCTTGGCAGTCTGGCTCGCGAGGCTCTTCACCTCGGAGGCAACTACCGCAAAGCCGCGGCCGGCTTCGCCCGCACGCGCCGCTTCGATGGTGGCGTTGAGCGCGAGCAGGTTGGTCTGCGAGGCGATGGTCTGGATCAGGTCGACCACGACGCTGATGCGGCTCGCGCTGTCGGCAAGGCTCTGCACCGTGGTGTCGGTGGCGCCGGCCTCGTCGACCGCCTTCTTGGCGATCGCGGCCGAGGTCACGACCTGCTTGCTGATCTCCTCGATCGAGGACGACAGCTGCTCGGTGCCTGACGACACGGTCTGCACGTTGACGGAGGTCTCCTCAGCGGCGGAGGCGACCGCGTTGACCAGCGCGTTGGACTGGTCGGCGGTGGTCGACATGCTCTGCGCGGTCGATTGCATCGAATTGGCCGACTGCGCCAGATTGTCGAGCGCGGAGCGCACCGTGCTTTCGAACTCGGCGATCTTCGCTTCCATGCGCGCGGCCCGCTCGGCCTTGGCGATACGGTCCTTGTCCTGCTCGCCGGCGAGCGCCCGGGCTTCGATCATGCTGTCGCGGAATACGGTCAGCGTTTCCTTCATCACGCCGATCTCGTCGTTCTGCCGGGAGCGGACGATCTCGGTGTCGAGGTCGCCGGCCGACAGCAGCTGCATGGCCCGCTGAAGCTCACGGATGCGGCGCAGGATGTTGCGGCCGACATAGAGCCACACGAACAGCGCCGAGCCGACCAGCATCAAGCAGCCGAGCGCCAGCATCACGGTGGTCGCGAGCGAGGTCTCCTGCTGCGCCTGCGAGGTCGAGGCGTTGGTCTCTTTCTGCACGCCGTCGACGAGCTGTTGCACGCTGATGCCGAGGCCGACATTGAGCTTGCGCGTCTCGTCCAGGATGGTCTGGCCGTAATCGACCGAGTCGAGCTCCTTCTCACGCAGATTGAACACGCCGGTCTTGCCGGTGCCGAGCGCGAGCAGCTTCTCCGCCGTCTCGCGCAGCATCTTGTTGCCCTGATTGTCCGGCAACAGATCGAGGTTCGACCGCAGGCGTCCCTGTGCCGTCTTGAATTCCTTCTGGATGTCGTCGAGCTTGTCGCTCGTGTTCGCCGACAGTGCCGCACTCATGTTGGCGGCTGCGAGATTGCCGCTGGCGACGACGTTGCCGAGCTGGCCGACGGTCTGCGCGGCGTCGTTGGCATCTGCGGCGGACAGGTCGGCCGAGCCGAGAATGGCGTTGACCCGGGTCTGTGCGTCGAGCATCGCCGGACTGGCCGCGCCGACGAAGGCGCCCTGCGCGCTGCGCAGCGCATCATATTGCTTGTCATGGAGGGCGGCGATATCGAGCCGCTCGCGGGCGGCCTTGGCGAGGCTCTGCGCCGCCTCGTTGATGCTCTTCATCGTCTCGCTGAGTCCAGAGACGACGGCCTTGTCGCCGCCGAGCCCGATGATCTCGGTGAGCTTCTGCTGCGTCTGCTCCTGCAGCTCCTTGAGCTTCTTGGTGCGCTCGTTCAGGGCTTCCTCGCTTTGAGCCGCGAGCAGGGCCGGTCCCTGTGCTGCCAGGCTCGCGCTCAGGGCCGACAATTGCAGGCTGGCGGCAAGGCGCGGAATGTCCCGCCCGCTCAGCTCGGTCATCCGTCCGCCGAGATTCTGCAGCGCCAGGCCGGCGCCGGCTGCGATCACGAGGCCCATGCCCGCGACCACTGCAAAGGCCGCGAACAGGCTGCCGCGCACGCCCCAGGTCGGCATTTTGAAACGAGGCCGCATCCGGCCAAGTGAGCCGCCAAGGCTGAAACGGATCGCCATTGAAATTCCCCCAACATTCTTGCTTCTGTTTGTGGCCGGCAGTATCCGCACGGCGGGTTAAAAATTCGCAATCTCCGCAAACGGTTGCGCCTGTTCCGCACAGCGAAAAAAGAAGGGCCGGCGAAATCGCCGGCCCTTCCGTCATGGTAAGGTTGTGGTAACCGATCAGTAGCGCGCGACGGCCGGGCTTGCCCAGTTGAAGCGGTAGTTGACGCCCGCCTTGATGGTGTGGTCGTCGGTGGTGAAGCTGCCGGTGCCCGCGAGCGGGCCGCCGGTGAAGCTCGAGTCGCCGAAATTGTAGTACTGGTACTCGGCCTTGGCCGACCAGTTCGGGGCGAACATGTATTCGAGGCCGGCGCCGACCGTGTAGCCGTTGCGGTGATCGCCGGTGATGACGAACGCGGTCGGCACGCCGCCGACGGTCACCTTCTCGTTGTTGTCCGAATAGGCGTAGCCGCCCTTCACATAGACGAGGCCGGGGCCCCAGGTGTAGCCGACGCGGCCGGTGATCGAGCCGAGGCCACGCTGGTCGTTGGTGTAGGCGATGCCGCCCGGAAACACGGCACCGACGCTGCCGGAGAGCCAGGAATATTGGCCTTCGACGCCGACCAGGAAGTTCGGGTGGAACTGCCAGTCCCCACCGACCTGCACGCCGCCGAGGAAACGGCCGTTGCCGTTGTTGCCGGTGGAAAGGCCGTTGAAATTGTTGTCGCTGGAGAACGCGCCGCCGATATGGCCGCCGACGTAGAAGCCGGTCCAGTTGTAGATCGGCGCGGCATAGGCCGGCGCGGGCGACTTGTAATAGTTACGGTTGCCGAGATCGGCGCCGACGGCCGGTGCAGCAGCGCCCACCACGAGCAGCGCAACGGTCGCAAACAGAATCTTCTTCATCGTCTTGAACTCCGACACTTAAGGTCCCCGGCAGGCGCGCTTTCCGCGCCGCGTTGGTTTTGCAGATAGCTTCCTTTTGACGAAAATGCTGTCACATGCATGGCACAGCGCGACCCAACCTAACTTATTGGGCTGCAAATGATTTTCGTGCTTAATGCCGACTTAAGAAGTGGTGAAGGAAGGTTTAACTTCGCAGGGCTTCGGTAACCTCTGGGCGTCCTTCGTTAACCAAGACGCCGTCGCGCCTCATCGCGCATCTGTTCGCGGAACGCCGCGCGCTTTGCGGGGCGGTCCTCCTCGCGCACGTCATGTCGATCGAAGATGTCGAACTTCTCCAGGATGGGATAGCGCTCGCTCGCCATCGCAAGCACGCGCAGCACCTTGGTCGCCTCCGGCGTCGGGCCGCTCACCTCCCAGCGCCGGATGGTGTCGCCGCCGCCTTTCTCCGGCAATCCGCAGAGCTTTGCCATATCGGCCGCCGTGAGCTTCCGCTCGAGGACATCGGAGAGGTCGGCGCGGAGTTGCTTCAATTCGGGCCCGGTCATGTCGCCTCAATACGCGAAGTCGCTGAGGGCAATGCACTAGCGCTGATTCGGGTCCATCCGAAGGCGGGCATGATCCGCCCGAAGCGGATGTGACGAACGCGTTGCCTCGGCACATTTGCCAGCACACGGAGTTATGAACTTGTGCCTATGGACATCGTGCGATCAATGAACACATGGCACAAGGGCCCCAACGATAGAGGGATCAGCCATGACAGGCATCAAACTCGCCATTGCCGCGCTCATCACGACCGGGCTGCTTGCCGCGCCCTTTGCGGCTGAAGCGAAGAAGGCGCGGTCGAGCCGACACTACAGCACGGGCGTGGTGGCCCCGACCTATGGCGGCGCCGGAGCGCCCACTGCTGTGCAGCCCCGGGCGTCCTACGGCTCGTCCGGCCAGACGGTCGGAACGGTCACGGCACCGTCGGTCGGATCTTACAATTGGCCCTCGGTCGGCGTGACCAATTCAGCGCCCACCTGGAGCAACACCACGCGATAAGTGCGCCCATGCGGGTTAGCGCGTGCCGGTCGCCAGACCCGAGAGAAGGTATAGCGCGACCAGCAATGTCGCGACCGACAGCATCGTCGTGACCGAGACCGTGGCCGCGACCAGTTTCTCCTCGACCTTATGCTCGTGCGCCAGCACGTACACCGTCTTCGCCGTGGGCACGGCGGCGCATATCACGGCGGCAACGGTGTAGAGCGCGTTGAGGCCGGTGATCACACAAAGGCCGTAGACGATCAGCGGCATGATCACGAGCTTCACGACCGCGAGCGCGAACGTTGCCTTCAGGTTGGAGCGCAGGCCCTCGACCGACAGGCCGAGGCCGATGGCAAACAGTGCGCAGGGCGTGAGCGCGGCGGCAATCATGTTGAGATAGGCCGCGACCGGCGCCGGAATCGGCAGGCCTGTGATCGCCCAGACGAGACCGCAAAGCGTCGACAGCACCATCGGATTGAGCAGGATCTGCTTCGCGAGGCCCGCGGACTGCGCGGCCGATCCGCGCGCGTCCCTTTCCAGCAGGATAACCGTGATCGGAAACATCACGGCCGCGACGAATACCGTCGCGACCGCAGCAGGCAGGACGGCGGGCTGGCCGTAGATCGCGTGCAGGATAGGCAGCGCCACGAAGCCGGTATTGGTCATCGCCGCCGCCATGCCATGAATCGTGCTGCTGGCGAGATCATGCTTTCCGCCGGCGCGGACCACCAGGAAGACCAGCGCAAAGCAGACGAGGGAGCCGCCGCCGAACGCGAGCAGGAAACGCCATTCCAGCAGATTGCGCGCGGGCTCCTGCGCGATGGTGACGATCAATAGCGCAGGCATTGCCACGTTATAGGCGAAATGCACCAGCGCGTCGGCGAGCGAGCGGGAGAGATAGCCGAGCTCGCCGGCCAGCCAGCCGGTGACGATGATCGCGAATACGGGAAGAACGAGGCTCGCGACTTCCATCCGGATTCCCCCCTTGCTGCCAATGGCTGCAACGAGAGGTTACCCCGGCAATGGAGTGTCGTCACGGGTTTGGTCGAGCCGTGGTCCCTGGCTCAAGCGTTCCCTTCAGTCGAGACCGTCATGGCCGGGCGCGACGCGCCGATCGAACGCGGCCGTCAGACGTTAGATCCCCCGGCCGGCCTGTTGACCGATCACGCAGCGCCACGCAGCCAGTCGCTCCGCTGGATGCTGGTTCATCCAGTCGGCGAGCTGCGGCGCGCCCATCAGGCAGGACTGCACCGAAACCTGCGCGAAATCCGAGGTGGTGACGACCTGCTCGTGACAATTGGTCGGGGAGGCAAGGCTGCAGAGCACGGCGATGATCTTGATCACGACAGGTTACCCCCCTCGCGGCCGATATATGTACGGCCGATCGCGGCCTTATCCTGGCCTTCGCCGGCCGGGTCGGTCGGCGGGAAGATACTGTCGTAGATGGCGCGCGCCTCCTGGATGAGACGTGCTCGCTCGCGCTCGGACTTTGAGACAAATCGAATGACTTCGCCCATGTTGGCTCCGAATATCAGTTGGCAAATCCCGTCATCAGATGACGCTTATCATTTAATCGTCATCTAAGACGCCGTCTTCGGCTTTGAAGCGGTGTCGCCGATCACGAAGGAGTAAAAAACGCGTGAGCGCACTCCGGAATCCCAACGTCTCCCGTGCCTTTGATGCGCCGGGTTGAGAGACCGCTCACCAGCTCACATCCGTCGCGCGGTTCAGGAGCGGCGCGACGGATGCTGGTGTCGACTTGGATCCCTGCACTCATCAGCAAGGATATTCTCGTCAAGAAAATTCTTCTGGACCGAATATGTTTCACCTCGGGCCATGGGCAAGTTTTTGGAACAATCCCGGAATTTGGCGACTCGGTGCGCTCGATCCTCACGCCGCCGGCGCGCGCTCTTTCCGTCCCGGCACCGCCGCCAGCAGCTCGCGCGTATAGGCATGCTCGGGCGCGGCGAACAGCTGCGCGGTCGGCTTCAGTTCGACGATGGCGCCGCGCTGCATCACCGCGATGCGGTCGCAGATCTGGGCGGCGACGCGCAAGTCATGGGTGATGAACAGCATCGAGAGACCGAGGCGCGTCTTGAGGTCTTCTAGCAGGCGCAAGACCTGGGCCTGCACGGAGACGTCGAGCGCGGAGACGGCCTCATCCGCGACGATGATCTCGGGCTCGAGTGCGAGCGCGCGCGCAATGCCGATGCGCTGGCGCTGGCCGCCGGAGAATTCATGCGGATAGCGCTCGAGCGCGCCGGCATCCAGGCCCACCAACTTGAGGAGATCGCGGGCCCGGTCGAACGCCGCCTTCGGATCAAGGCCGGCCGCGATCGGGCCGTCGGCGATGATGTGGCCGACCTTGCGTCGCGGATTGAGCGAGGCGAACGGATCCTGAAAGATCATCTGGATGCGATGGCGCTCGGCGCGTAGCGCCTTGCCTGAGAGCTGGGTGAGATCGGTCTCGCCGATCCGCACCGTGCCGCGGTCGGCCTCGATCAGCCGCATCACCAGGCGCGCCACCGACGATTTGCCGGAGCCGGATTCGCCGACGAGGCCGAGGGTCTCGCCCTTGAGGATGTTGAAGTTGACCGCGCGCGCGGCATCGACGCGGCGGTCCTCGCGAAACCAGCCCCCTGACGTGACGTAGGTCTTGTCCAGCCCGATCACCTCGACCGCCCTGGCCTGGTCGTCGAGCGGCTCGCGCGCCGGCGGGTCCATCGAGGGTACGGCGGCGAGCAGCGCCTTGGTGTAGTCGTGCTGAGGCGCGTTGAAGACGGTCGCGGCCGGGCCTTCCTCGACGACCTTGCCGTGCCGGAGCACGACGACCTGGTCGGCGATGTCGGCGACCACGCCGAAATCGTGAGTGATGAACATCACCGCCATGTTGCGGTTACGCTGCAGGTTGCGGATCAGCTTGAGGATCTGCGCCTGCGTGGTGACGTCGAGCGCGGTGGTCGGCTCGTCCGCGACCAGCACGGCCGGCTCGAGCGCGAGCGCCATCGCGATCATGGCGCGCTGGCGCTGGCCCCCGGAGAGCTGATGCGGATAGGCGCGGACGATACGCTCGGGGTCGGGCAGGCCGACTTCCCGTGCCAAAGCGAGCGCTCGCGCGCGCCGCTCCCTCGGCGTCAGCAGGCCGTGCGCCTCGAACATCTCCGCCATCTGGTCGCCGATCCGCATCAACGGATTGAGCGCGGTCATCGGCTCCTGAAAGATCATCGCGAGACGGCAGCCGCGCAGATCGCGCCAGCCGTCGTCGTCGAGCTTGAGCAGGTCGCGTCCCTCGAACTGGATCTCGCCGGAGGCGACCGAGACCGTATCGGGCAACAGGCCCATCAGCGCATGCGCGCACATCGACTTGCCGGAACCGGACTCGCCGACGACGCAGACGATCTTGCCGGGCCGCAAATCGAGCGAGACACCGTCGACGGCGAAAGGACGCTCGGCGCCTTTGGGCAGGGCAATTTGAAGGTTCTTGATGGAGACGGCGGGTGGAGCGGTCATCATCAGCGTCCCTCCCGCGACAGGCGCGGATTGAGCGCGTCGTTGAGGCCTTCGCCGATCAAATTGAGCCCGAGCACCGAGATCAGGATGGCGACACCGGGAAACACGGTGATCCACCAGGCCTGGCGGATCACGGTGCGGCCGGCGCCGACCATGTAGCCCCAGGAGATCAGATTGGGATCGCCGAGGCCGAGGAAGGACAGCGAGGATTCCAGGAGGATCGCGGTCGCCACCATCAGCGAGGCCAGCACGATCACGGGCGACAGTGCGTTCGGCAGGATTTCGCGCATGATGATCCAGGTGTTGCTTTGGCCGGTGACCACGGCGGCCTGGACATATTCCCGCGTTCGTAGCGACAGCACCTCGCCGCGCACGAGGCGGGCGACCGGCGGCCAGCTCACCAGCGCGATCGAGGTCACGATCGAGTAGATCGAGGGCTGCAGGATCGCGACCAGCACGATCGCGAGCGCGAAGCTCGGAATGGTCTGGAAGAATTCGGTGAAACGCATCAGGGCGTCGTCGACCCTGCCGCCGAAATAGCCGGCCATGGCGCCGATGGGAACGCCGACGATCAGCGCGACCAGCGTGGAGACGAGGCCGACAAGCAGCGAGACGCGCGCGCCAAAAATCATACCGGCGAACACGTCGCGGCCGAGCGCGTCGGTGCCGAGCGGCACGGCGGAGAGCGTAAACGGCGGCAGGAACGGCCGCTGCACCATGCGCCATGGCGAGTTCGGGAACAGCATCGGTCCGAACAACGCGACCGAGATCGCGAGAACCAGGATGATGAGCCCGATGACGCCGCTCGGGCTACGCAGCATCGATTTCCAGAACTGTTTCATGAGGCGAATTCGATGCGCGGATCGACCAGGCGATAGACCAGGTCGGTGATGAGGTTGAAGATCAGGACCATGGCGGAGCAGATCACGAAGACGCCGAGCAGCAGATTGTAGTCCCGCTGCAACAGCGCGTCGTACATCAGGCGCCCGATCCCGGGCCAGGCGAACACGGTCTCGGTGATGACGGCGCCGCCGATCAGCGTTCCCGAATGCACGCCGGCCAGCGTTACGACGGGCAGCAGCGCGTTGCGCAGCACGTGGCGGCGCTGGATCACGGCGTCGGAGAGGCCCTTGGCGCGCGCGGTCTTGACGAAGTCGAGCCGCTTCACCTCCAGCATCGAGGCGCGCGTCATGCGGGTATAGGTCGCCATGAAGAACAGGCCGAGCGTCATCGCCGGCATGATCAGGTGTTTTGCGACGTCGACCGCGTGGGCGAAGCCGGTCAGATTGGCGCCGACCGTCTCGTAACCAAAACTCGGCAGCCAATCCATGGTGACCGAGAACAGCAGGATGCCCATCAACGCCACCCAGAAGATCGGCATGGCGTAGAAGATCAGTGCGAATACGGTGATGGCGGTGTCGAGGAAGGTCCCGGCAAAGCGCGCGGCGAAGGTGCCGAAGAGAATGCCGAGCGCGAGCGAGATCGCGAATGCGGTCAGCGTCAACAGCAGCGTCGCCGGCAGCCGTTCGCCGATCAGCTTTGCGACCGGTGCCTGCTGGCGGAAGGAGAAGCCGAGGTCGAGGGTGACGACGCCTTTTACATAGATGAAGAGTTGTTCCGGCAACGGCTTGTCGAGGCCGAATTTCTCCTTGAGCTGATTGACGAAGATCTGATCACTGGCCCCGGCCTCGCCCGCCATCACCACCGCGGGGTCGCCGGGCGCAAGCCGGATCAGGAAGAAATTGAGGACGACGATCGCAAGCAGGACGATCACGCCCTTCAGGACACGCTGAGCGATAAAGGAGAGCATGCTTAGAGCGACACTTGTTTGACGAGAGGGTCGCCGCAGCGACGGTGCGCTCCCTCTCCCGCTTGCGGGGGAGGGCAGGGGTGGGGGTGTTTCCGCAGAGAAGGTCCCCGAGTGGAGAGAGCCCCCACCCGCTGCGCTTGGGACGATGCCTCGCATCGCCCGGCGCGCGTCGACCTCCACCACAAGCGGGAGAGGTGCACCTTTTCCGTGGCTCGGACGGCAATCATTCGGCGAAAGCTACAGCACGAGAGATCAGACGCGAAGCGCCCGTCACTTGTCGAGCCATGCGTCCTTGAAGCCGTCATTGACCCCGATCCCCGTGGTGATCAGGTTCTTGACCTTGCAGCGGGTGATGGTCGGGAATTGCAGCTCGAGCATCCAGGCCACCGGCACGTCCTCGACCAGGATCTTCTGCGCCTTCTCGTAGATCTCCTTACGCTTGGAGTCGGGGGTCGCGACCGCGCCGTCGGCGAACAGCTTGTCGATCTCGGGGTTGGAGTAGCCCTCGACGTTGTTGAACATCTGGCCCTTGGCGATGGCGCTGGAGACGTAGTTGCGGCCGACGCCGAGCGCGGGATCGCCATACTGGTAGAGATAGGTGAAGGCGATGTCGTAGTCCCAGTCGCCAATCTTCTGGTTGCCGCCGGCGACGTCGGTGGCGATGGTCTCGATATTCATGCCGACGTCCTGGAGGTTCTGCTTCACGGCTTCACCCCAGCGCTGCCAGGTCTCGCCATAGGCGAGCGGCAACAGGCGGATCTTCTCGCCCTTGTAGCCGGCTTCCTTCAAGAGGGCCTTGGCCTTGGCCGGATCGTACGGATATTTCTTCACATCGTCGGTGTAGTATTTGATGGTCGAGGCGGACGGGCCGGTCGCGACCTTGCCGAGCCCGTTCCAGATCACGTCCTTGGCGAAGTCGCGGTCGACCGCGTACATGATCGCCTGCCGCACCCGCTTGTCCGCGAGCGGACCCTGGCGGTTGTTGAGCCACAGCCAGGCCAGCGGCGAGAAGAACTCCCAGCCGGCGCCGGTGACGCAGGTGTCCTTCAGCTTGGACAGCCGCGGCACGTCGAAATTCTCGACCGAGCCGCCGGGCAACACGTCGACCTTGCCGGTCTCGTACGCCACCGAGCGCGCCGCGGCGTCGGGAATGATCTGCCAGTAGATCTCGTCGAGATAGGGTTTGCCCTTCTCGTGATAATTCGGGTTCTTGACCAGGCGGATGAACGAGCCCTTTTGCCATTCCCTGAACATGAAGGGGCCGGTGCCGACGGGGGCGTTGTTGTAGGGATTGGTCTTCCAGTCGGTGCCTTCATAGAGATGCTTCGGCACCATCGGCATCGAGCCGACCTCGAAGATGCCGAGGAATGGGCCGAACGGCTGCTTCAGCGTGAAGACGACAGTGTAATCGTCGGGCGCCTCGACCTTGTCGACCTGCGCGAGGTTGTTGCGGGCGCGCGCGTGGGTCTGCTTCAGCATCTCGACCGAGAACAGCACGTCGGCGGCGGTGAAAGGCTTGCCGTCATGCCAGGTCACGCCCTTCCGGAGCTTGAACGTGTAGGTCTTGGCGTCCTCGCTGACGCTCCAGCTCTCGGCGAGCTCGGGCTGCGGTTCGAGCTTCGGGCTGTAGCGCAGCAGGCCCTCGAAGATGTTGCCCGACACCATCTGCACCGGGCCGTTCTGAACCATCGCCAGCATCAGGCCGGGCGGCTCGGGCTGGATCACCGCATTGATCACACCTCCGGTCTTCGGCTCTTGCGCCAGTGTCGGAGCCGTGAGGCCGCACGCCAGGAGGAGACCAAGCAACACTCGTTTCGGCATGTCGTATCTTTCTCAAGCGAGACCAGCCGTCAACGCTTCGCACGCCATGGCGCGCGAAGCTACGGCCGGTCCATCCCAGTCCCCATCCGATATTGAGGCTCACATAGTCCCGTTCGGCGCCGCAAGATGAAAGTCGCGACAGTGCTCGCACAAAAAATGTACAGCGCGTCCTGTTTTCCGCATACCTTCGCGCACGGCGGATCGGCCCGCTCCGGGCGATCAAGCTGCCTTACTCGTGTCGAGAGTCTGCGAAGGCGTTGCACAAGCCTGCGCCTGCGACCAAAAGCATCAGGCCGTCATGATGCGCTGAGCCCGTCGCCGCCCAACGGGCCAGGAATAAACCGGACCGCCTTGCGATAGGTCAGAGGCGGCCCCGCTCCGGATTTGATCCGGATCAAAGCCAGACCGCCGCTTTTGCGATCGAATAGCAACTGGCAGGACCCGGCGCTGTGCGTCCTGCTCCCCCTGAGCCGTGAGACGATCGATGGACATCCAGGCCACGAATTTCCCTGCGAGTGACGATAGCGATCCTGATGTCGCCGGCCTCGAGTTGCCGCCCGATGCAGGGGTGCAGCACTGTCTGCAATTGCTCAGCGATGCCGGCCTGCGCCCGACGCGCCAGCGCCTTGCGCTCGGCCAATTGCTGTTCCTGCGCGGCCATCGTCATGTCACCGCCGAGAGCCTGTTCGAAGAAGCGATGGCGGCGAGCGCCTATCCGTCGCTTGCGACCGTCTACAACACGCTGAACCAGTTCACCGAGGCCGGCCTCTTGCGCCGGATCGCGGCCGACGGCATCAAGTCGTTCTTCGACACCGACACATCGGTGCATCCGCACTTCTATCTCGAGGGCGAGGATGTGCTGGTCGACGTTGCCGAAGGCCTCGCCTTCACCAAGATCCCCGAGGCGCTTCCCGGCTACGAGATCGCGCGGCTCGACGTCATCGTCCATTTGCGCCGCAAGCGCGCGTAGTACTTACCCTCCCCTGGAGGGGGAGGGTCGATGGCGCGCAGCGCGAGCGGGGTGGGGTGATCTCTCCACTCCGGCAGTGTGCGAAGTGGAGAGGCCGTCACCCCACCCCGCCTCTCATCTTCGCTCCGCTCAGATGTGAGCCGACCCTCCCCCTCCAGGGGAGGGTAAGCGCAGCACTACGCTTCACCGCAGCCCTGCGCGCCGAAATCCTTCCAGATAGTGCTCGCGATCCCCGTCATTGGCCCACGGAAGTTGCGTCGCGATCCAGTGCAGCGAGATGTCGGGCTGGGTACGGCGGAGCTCGCTCAGCGCCGTCTCCGCAAGCGTTCCGTCGCCGGTCATGCCGGCGGAGACCGCGAGCACGCGGTAGGCGCCGGTAAGATCGCCGCGATGGCGGATCGCCTCGCGCGCCAGCGCGATGGCCTCGTCATAACGGTGTTCGGTGAAGCGCGCATAGCCCGCGATGCCGTGATAGATCGCCAGCGACGGATCGCGCGGTGACAGCCGGATCGCCCTTTGGGCAGCCTCGAACGAATCCTTGGAACGTCCGGCATAGGACAGCGCCAGCGCGTAATAGCCCTGCGCCAGCGAAAAGTTCGGATTGAGCGCGAGCGCCTGCTCGAACTCGGACAGCGCGTCGGCGAGCCTGCGTGTCGAGAAGCAGACGCTGCCGAGCGCGACATGCGCCCAGGCATCCTCATGGTCGCAGCGCACCGCGGCCAGCGCGGCGGCTTCCGCCACCGGCACCACGGTGGCCAGCTCGGCCCAGCCGAGATGCACGCCCAACATGTAATTCGCCGCCAGCACCGACAGCGCCTGGCCGTAATTCGGATCGATCCCGATCGCGCGTTCCAGCAGCGTCCGTGCGGTCTCGTGATCCCGCCGGGTCACGCGCCAATAATGCGACAACGCCCGCATCAGGAAATCCCAAGCGTCCAGGCTCGCAGGTCCCTTGCGGTGGGCGCGAAAACTCTCGGCCGCGTGAATCTGCGGCTCGATCGCCGCAGCGATCGCGTTGGTGATCTCGTCCTGGACGGCGAAGACGTCGACCAGCTCGCGGTCGTAGCGCTCGGCCCACAGATGGCTGCCTGACGTGGCATCGTTGAGCTGCGCGGTGATGCGCACCCGGTTGTTCGCCTTGCGCACGCTGCCTTCGACGACGTAGCGGACGCCGAGCTCCTCCGCGATCTGCCGGAGGTGGACTGCGCGCCCCTTGTAGGTGAAGGACGAGTTGCGGGCGATCACCATGAACCAGCGCTGCTTCGACAGCGCCGTGAGGATATCCTCGCTGATGCCGTCGCCGAAATAGTCCTGCGCGGGATCGCCGCTCAAGTTCTCGAAGGCGAGCACCGCGATCGCCGGGCGGTCCCCTACGCGCGAGGGGGCGGGCCTGGCTTCGGCCGGCACGATCGGCGCTGCCACATCTTCCCGGACCTCGCCGACGAAACGAAAGCCCTTGCGCGGAATGGTCTTGATCAGCCGCTGCGTCGCGCCGTCGTCACTGATCGCCTTGCGCGCGGCGTTGATCCGGCTGTTCAGCGCCGAATCCGAGATGATCCGATCGCTCCAGATCTGGCTGATCAGGTCATCCTTGCTGACCACACGCGCGCGTTGCGCGACGAGATAGAGCAAGAGATCGAACACCTGCGGCTGCAACGGCACGGCGGCCCCGCCGCAGGTCAGTTCCCGCAGGTCGCCGTCGAGCACGTTGTTTTCAAAGCGAAATCGCACGTTTCTGTCGTCTCAAGCAAAAATCAAAGTCGTCTCAGGCGAAAATCAACCGTCCGCGAAAGTCTGGGGGCGTCCGATCCGGCAAGGTGCGAAGACCAAACAGTGCCGATGCCTCGGCACAACGGAGCGTTCTATGACCCAACTTGATCACCAGGTTCATTCCATCAGCCCGGAGGTTGCGGGCTCACGCATGTTCAAGTTCATCGCCTTTCTGTACGGAATTGCGGCATATCTCGTGTTTTTCGTCACCATTCTCTACGCCATCGGCTTCGTCATGGGGCTGGTGGTGCCCAAGACCATCGATACCGGAACCGACACGCCGACGGCCGAAGCCGTCATCGTCAATCTCCTCCTGATGTCGCTGTTCGCCCTTCAGCACAGCGTGATGGCACGCAAGCAGTTCAAGGCGTGGTGGACGCAGTTCGTCCCCAAGCCGGTCGAGCGCTCGACATATGTGCTGTTCGCGAGCCTGTCATTACTGCTCCTGTTCTGGCAGTGGCGTCCGCTGCCTGCGATCGTATGGAATGTCGAGAACCCGGATCTCGCCGTGACGTTGGTCACGCTGTCGTTCGCTGGGTGGATCCTGGTGTTCACCAGCACCTACCTGATCAATCATTTCGAATTGTTCGGATTGCATCAGGTGACCAATCACCTGGTCGGCAAGGAAATGACGCCGCCGCGCTTCAGAACGCCGCTGCTCTACAATTTCGTCCGCCATCCGATCTATCTCGGTTTCATCATCGCGTTCTGGGCGGCGCCGACCATGACCGCGGGGCATCTGCTGTTTGCGGTCGTCACCACGCTCTACATCTTCGTCGGCATCGCGCTGGAGGAGCACGACCTCGTCGCTCTCTTCGGCGACGAGTACCGGCAGTACAAACAACGGGTGTCGATGCTTATTCCCTGGCGCCGGTCACTCTAGCCGCGGCGCGGCATCGCGGGCGTCCGCCGAACGGAGGACGCTTGGTCGCGTCGGCTGAGGTATGAGAGCATCTCACATACCCGTCCCCTCAACGTCCCCCGGGGTGATGTCCCCCTTCACCCCGACACCTCTCCCCGCATTCCCATCGGTCCCGACATATTGTGGACGAGGAACGGGGAGAGGATTTCTTCCTCTTCATCAAACGGAGATGACCAAATGAAACATGTCGGAAACTGCTTCTGTGGCGCGGTCACGATCGAGGTCACGGGCGCACCGGAGGCGATGGGCTATTGCCATTGCCGTTCCTGCCGCTCCTGGTCGGGCGGCCCGGTCAACGCCTTCAGCCTGTGGAAGCCCGAGGCCGTGCGCGTCACCGAAGGCGCTCAGAATGTCGAGACGTTTGCCAAGACGCCGCTCAGCGAGCGCAAATTTTGCAAGAAGTGCGGCGGCCATCTCATGACCAACCATCCGCCGCTCGGACTGGTCGACGTCTTCACCGCCACCATCCCGACGCTCGCCTTCGCGCCCGGCGTTCACGTCAACTATGCCGAGTCCGTGCTGCCGATGCGCGACGGCCTGCCCAAGCTGAAGGATTTTCCGGCCGAGTTCGGCGGCAGCGGCGAGATGATGCAGGAGTAGCGGCGCGGGGTGTCGAGAGGGCGGCAGCGCGCCGCTCCTCTCTTCTTCGCGAGAACGGCGACGGATCAGCCACCGCGCGATTCGACGACCTTGCGGCAGCTGTCCGAGAGCTTCGACTTGTTCTCCCGCAGGCAGGCATTCATCTGCGGCGGCTTGCCGATATGTTCGGCGCAGAATTTGCTGGCATCGCCACGGCAGGCCATTTGCTCCTGGACCGATGGACCGGATTGCGCAGCAGCGGGCAGGGCGGAAGCGGCGAGCAGCAGCGCGGCGACAGCTGAAATCTTCATAAAGCACCTCTTTGGAATCGACGTTGGTCCCGACCGGGATCAATCGGGCCGGACCATCTCGCGAAGGCCGTGCACGGGTCCATGCCATGTTCATGGCGTCGGCCCGGTGTCCCGGCCGCAGCGACCCCCATCTTCATGGCATGTATCCGCGCGCCGTCTTTTGTCATTCAGGCTGCACCTCGGCTGCGAAACCCGGTGATTGCATCGGGACGCCGAACGGGAAGCAGGAGAGCAAAGGATGTCGAAGAGAGCTGGAGCGCTGAGTGCGGGGCTGACGGTCATGGCGCTGGCCGGCGCGGCGATGGTGTCGCTGGGCACGAGCCCGGCACAGGCGGTGGTCTATTGCAAGACGGTCGGCGTGCCCAAGGGCTGCGTGGTGCGGCCGACGGCGGCCGTGGTGGTCGCGCCGGGAGCGCCGGTCGCAAGGGCCGCGGTCGCAACGCCCGGCGTCGGCGCGCCCGGGGTCGGCGTGCGCGCGGGAACGCCGATGAATCGCGGCGGCCCAGTCAATCGCGTCGGCGTGCGCTGATATTTCCATTCGATTGAATTGATTGCATCACCTCGGGCCCGGGGCGCCCTGCGGACGAACCCCCCGTCCTCCGCCGGCAAATCACCCGGCCCGTTCCCTCTCTCCGCGCGTCCCACACGTTCGGAGAGGGGGCTTTTCAGCCCGCAGCCGCGTCGCTGTCGGGAAAACGCTGCGGCAATTGCAGCCGCACCCGCGTCCCGGAAGCGTCGGAACTCAGGTCGAGCATCGCGCCGCAGCGCGCGGCGCGATTTCTCATGTTGCGCAAGCCGCGCGCGGTCTGGCCGGTGCGCCCGGCTTCGCCATTGCCGGCCAGTGCAAAGCCATGGCCGTCGTCGGTCACACTGATCAGGCCGTACGGCCCCTCGCTCGCATCGAGCGTCTCGATGGTGACCGCGATGCGGTGTGCCTGTGCGTGCTTGACCGCATTGGTCACGGCCTCGTCGAGGATGCGTACGATCTGGATGACGTGCCATGGCCTGAGTTCAGGGTGCAGCGGCAGGCCCTGCGGGGTCGCCACGCGCCAGTCGAGCGTGATGTCGTGCGGCCGCAATTGCGCGCTCGCGCGCTCCCGCCAGGAGCCGAGCGCCAGCATCAGGTCGCCGCCGATGTCGTCCATGGAATCGATGACGAGACGCAGATCCTTCAGCGCGGCACGGGCAGCGTCGGTGATGGTCGCGCCCTCATGGCCGCGCTCGGAGAGCGCGACGATGCTGACGAGCTGGCCGCCGAGGCCGTCGTGCAGGTCACGCATCAGCCGCGTGCGCTCATTGGCGAGCGCGGCGGCGCGCGCGCGCTCCTCTTCGCGGACGAAGCTCGCCTTCAGCCGCTCCTCGGCCTCGCGCACGCGCGTCACCAGCTGGCCGGCGAAGCTGTCGACCTGGTTGAGCGCGCGGGCGAAGCGCCAGGTCAGTCCCGCGCCGATCGCGACCAGCATCGCCGAATAAGACAGGCGCGAGACGAAGATGCGATCGTTGCTCACGATCTCGAGCACCGTGAGCATGTCCTGGACCCAGCAGACCAGCACGATGGTGACGGCGCAGCCGATCGTGAAGCTTGCCGCATCCTGCCGCCGGACGACCGCAGTCGCGGTCACCCAGGCCATCAGAAACAGGCAAAGCCCGACGGTGGGGATGCCGAGCACCAGAAAGAGGATGCGCGGCAGCGGCGGGCCCCCGATCAGCCCGACCACGAACACGACGAGGCCTGGCACGAATAGCAGCATGCCGTAGCGCGGCCAGCGCCAGCCGAAGAACAGCACGCCGAACATGACGACCAACGCACTCTCGATCGGTGCGGACGCCAGCAGCACCGCGGCAAGCCGCGACGTGGCGGCCGGCGGAACCGGCGGCGGTACGTACGCCTGCACCACGCCGAGCACCATCGCAGCCGCCAGCACGCCGTAGACCGGCTCGCGGCGCCGCATCAGCCACATGATCGCGAGGATGACGGCGAGGATCGACTGCCAGGCCGAAAACACCACCGGCAGGGTGACGAACAGCAGCGTCCGCGTCTCATAGGCTGGCCGCAAGGCGACATCCGGCCCGACATAGACAGTGTCGAGAAAACCCTTCAACGGGCCCCACACGAACAGGCGCACCGTGATCTCGTTGGCGCCCTCGCGCAGCAGCGAGGCGGGAATAGCTGCGATCTGCGGCGTGTTGCGGTCGGGCCGGTTGGCGTTGGCGTCGCGCCGGGAATCGAGCACGACGACGCCGTCGACGGCGACCTCCACCGCGTTGCTGAAGCGCGGCAGATAGACCGACCATCCCGATGCCGCTTCGCCGCGCTGGAACGTGAAGCTGCCGGTGTAGAGTGGCGGGTCGACCAGGGAATAGCGCGAAGCCGTGAAATGCGGCAGCGTCACGGGCAGCGTCACGCCGTCCTCCCGCAGCGAAAATCCGCTCAGCGCAAAATCGTCGGGGTCGTTCGGCTGCAGCAGCCGCAGCCCGAGAATGGTGGCGATCACGATCAGCGCCTGCAGCAGCAGATAGGGCACGAGGCGCGAGGCGATCAGCCGGCGCCGCGGCCGCGTGGGCGCCTTCGTAGCTGCCTTTGTAGGCGCTTTGGCCGCGATCTCGCTCACAGCTTGATCAGGCCCTGCTGCACCGCTTCGAACACCGCTTCGCTGCGCGTGTGCACCTCGAGCTTGCGATAGATGTTCTTGATATGGCCGGGCACGGTCTGCTTGGACAGGCCGAGATGGCTGGCGATCTCGGCATAGCTGAAGCCTTTTGCGATGCCCCAGAGGATGTCGATCTCGCGCGGTGTCAGCCTCGCCGTGTTGAGCGCCGGGCCGGGCGGCGGCTCCGCCGAATTTGTCGCGGCACCTTGGGTTCTGCGCACGATGAAGCGCGCGATCGAGGCCGAGATCGGCGAATGGCCGGCGACCAGATCGCGCACGGTGGTGGCGATGTCGGTGGGAAAGGCGTCCTTGAGCAGATAGCCGGTGGCGCCGACCGTGATCGCCGAGATCACGCTCTCCTCGTCCCCGAGGGCCGAGATCACCATGATCTCGGTGTCGGGGAAGCGCTGCCTCATCTCGCGGATCAGCTCGACGCCGTGGCCGTCGGGCAGCCGCAGATCGGTCAGCAGCACGCGGGGCGCGCCGCCGGCAAGCGCGGAACGGGCTTCGCCGAGCGTGCCGGCGCTGCGCACCTCGTAGCCGGCCTTGATCAGCGCATCCTGCAGCCGCCAGCACGTCGGCGCGTCGTCCTCGACGAGGAGGATGGTGATGGCTTCACCCGTCTCGCCCTGTTCGGTCATGATCATGGTCCCGCGACCCGCGTGTCCCCCGCGGCGCAAGGGCAAGTTTAACCGCCGGACGCGGGCAGCGACACCCATAATCATGGGGGCGGGAATTCCGTGTCCAAGTCGCGGCGCGGAGCGCTTCGACGCTGCGTCCCCGCTGGGCCTCAGTTGCTCGCCAGCGGTAATGCCGGCTTGTCCGGCGGCATCGGTGGGGCCGGCAGGCGCTGGACCTTGATCTTCGCAGTGCCGCTATTGTTTCGGTAGAACAGATCGCGCGGCCCCTGGATCGCATCGAGCCAGGACGGGACCCACGACTCCGGAAGCAGCCGCGGGAATATCTGGACGGCGTCATTGACGTAGAAGAACAGCTCGCCGGACTCGGGCGCCACGAATTCGGCGACGACGCGGCCGGTCAACAGCTGCTTGGTCCAGACCTGGCCTGCCTCGGCGAGCATGGCCGGCGGAATCGGTTCGAATTTGCCGAGTCCGTCGAGCCTGCCCTTGAACTCGGCCGTGTCGTCTAACCGCACGGGGTACCTATTGCGGCTCCTGCTGATGTCGTCCTCCGCGGGCAGGGTGGGCTTCATGCGGCGGGGAAATTCGTCGGCCGGCATCACATTGACTGCCTTGAGCGGCAGGTCGTTGATGCCTTTGCTGCCGACGCGCACCACGGGCTGGAACCAGTCGGCGGCGAACAGACGACGCTCCGGCAGCGCCACGTAGTGGTGCGGCTCGTAGGTCGCAAATCCGTTCACGCCGCTCATGATGGTACGGTCGAACCACGGCTCTTTGATCTCGAGAAAGACGCGGTATTTGCGGCCCTTCTCGACGGCGAGCCCGCTCCACCAGCAAAAGTCCCGGGTGTCGAACAACGCGCGCGCGTCGACCGGCTCGTCCGTCACCGGCGTGCCGGTCTGGAACGCGGCAGAGCCCTTGACCGCAGGCGGCGAGCAGACCGAGCCGAGGGCGAGACGTCCGGTGAACAGGCTGCTCGACACGATCAGCGCGGCCGAGCCGAAGATCGCGATCAGGAAGACCGCCGGCACCAGTCCCCTGGTGATGACGCGCTGCGCCGGGCCGGCATTCAGGCGCATCCAGTGTCCGAACCGCATCAACGGCCCCGGCTTGTCGATGTGCTCCATGCTCGCCCTGCGGCGCGACGTGTTCCAGGCGAGACGCGCCCGCTCCTCGATGTCGTCACGCAACGTTCCGTTCTTGTGCCAGATCCACCAGGTGACGATCACCACGATCGAGGTCAGGAAGGGATAGTAGGTCGCGATGTTGAGCCAGGGGGCCGCATAGGAAGGCAGCACGTCTTGCAGCAGATTGGTCAGCGGCGCCACCATCGCGCCCATCACCCAGTCGATATTGGTGATGAAAGACAGTGCGCCTGTGCCCTCCAGGGCGCGGTCTTCGGACCACTGCACCAGCGCGTGCGCGATCCACGGCCAGGCGACGATCACGCCGACCATGAACAAGAGCGAGAAATAGGCGACGCGCCGCCACCAAACGGTGTCGCGCGTGAGGCTCGACATGGTGTCGTCGGGCGTGCACATCGTGGTGAAGGCTTTCGCCTCCTCCTCGCGTCGAGGGCCCGTCGCCTTTGCCAGATAGGCGGCCTTCATGACCTCGCGCGCGTGCTGCTCGTCGATATCCTTGCTCTCTCCCTCGGATCGCAGCGGCAACCTCGTTCCATCCGGCAGCAGCACCAGGCAGTTCGCCGGCAGCATGATGGGCGCGTAATCATCGCAGCCGAGCAGCATGCGCTCGATGACGGCGAAGTGCACCACCGGCAGCCCGCCATTCACGTCGCCGCCGAGGATCGGACGCGGCCCGTAGCGGTACAACACCGCTGCGCCGCTGCGGGAATCATGCCGCGGTCCGAGCGCCGATTGATATTCCCCGAAATGCTCGATCTCGCCGTCCTGGAAGCGCAACCGGTCGCCGAGCTGCTCGACCATCCAGACCAGCGGCACGAAGGACAGCGTGGATTCCGGATAGCCGCCGCCGATATCGGAATGGACGCCCGTGAACCACACTTCCTTGACGATCTGCCCCTGCGCCAGATGGCTCTGGTCGATCCGCAGCGGATGGAAGGTGGTGCGTTCGTCGTCGAGCGCGAGCGCGTGACAGGCGTGCCTGACCTTGTGCGACAGCCGGTGATTCCGGAACGAGATCGGCCAGATCGCCCAATCGATGGCGAGACGGAGCTCCTCGACCGGAACGCCGAACGCCTCGACGGTGTCGAACAGGCCGAGGAATGCGATCTCGACCTCGCTGCGCCCGTTCATTTTGCCCCGCACCTCGGCATAGCTACGGTGCCCGCAAAGCCAGTGATAGACGAACAGCAGGAAGTCGCGGATCCAGCGCGTGACCCAGATCGTGGGCAGGCTCTTGGTCCAGGGCACGGTCTCGCGCCGGTACTCGCGCCAGGCGGCCTTAACGTTACGCCCCATCTCGGCATGCGACACCGGCGTGTCGTCGATCTCCGCCGGCATCAGGCCCTGGCTCGAGATCAGCGCCGCCAGCGTGCGCGCGGTGAAGGCGCCGCGGCTGAAGCCGAAGATGTAGATGTCGTCGCCGGGTCGCCAGTTCCAGCACAGGAAGCGATAGAGCTTGCGGACGTTGCCGGGGACGCCGATGCCGGTGGCGCCGTCGAGCGCGGCAAGCGGCGCCCAGCCCGCTGTGCCGACACCCTTGATGTAATGCGCGATCTGATCCGGCTGGGTATGGTCCAGGGCTTCATAGAGACGCCAGACGCTGGATTCCTGCGTGGTGAACGCATTGCCGGTGCCGTCCGCGAAAAGCACCAGCTTGCGTCTTGGCAGGCCCGCGCCCGCGCCGGCATTGCTGTCTTGATCGCTGGGCGCGCGTTCCGGCCTCGGAGAATCGGCGTTCCCCCCGACATCATGATGCGTCATGAGCCCCTCCGGCAATTCGACAAGGAAAGCGTCAGGCCAAACCGGGCTTCAATTCCCGGAATCAATCAGTGGTTGAAATATCTGACTCATGAAAATACAGGTGCATTCTGCGCACAGTCCCGTTGAGGTAGCAAGCGGGATCATGCGGCGTCGCCGTGTCGGGTCGTCGCTGGATGGCAGCGGCGATCCGGCGGGGCTGTTTCCAGCGGTCGTTGTCTCCGTGACGACAGACTTGTGCTGGATGTGCTGACGCCGTTACGAGAGATCCACCCGCGGCGGCGGGTAGCGCCGCGCCAGCATCGATAGCGACATATCCCGCTCGTCCGCCGGCAGCTCAAGATAGGCCAGCACGAGCGGCCGCTTCCAGTCGCCGACGCCGAAATCCATCGCCATCCATTTCTGCGGCTCAGGGCCTTCGAGGCCCCGGACCCAGACGAAATAGCGGGGGAGGTCGTCGGCGTCCGTCTTGCGTGTCCTGGCCATCAAACTGTCCGCTGCATCACATCTGCTGCCAAAGGATATAGGGACTGGCGCGGCGAAGTGGAACGGGGCAGGGCAGCCGCTTATGGCCTGCTGGGCGTCTCGAAGGATGGCCGCAGGAAAATCATAGCCCAAACCTCAAGAGCCGGCCCCAAAAGATTCTGGTTGACCGAAATTCGGAAATATCGTAGCTTTGCGTCATCCCGACCCAAGGATAAGGGGCGTTTCGCGATCGTCACGATGCGCGGGCCGGGTGGCGGTGGACGTGGAGTGCATCGGCGCGCCAGCAATCGCAGGGCGGGTTTGGCCCGTGAGCGGTTGAGCAGCGCGCACACGACCGATGCGGTCCGCGTACGGCAAAAGCGTGTCGTCCTGACGCCCGGGGTCTGTGCGTCAAGGCTTGCGGTGATGTGAGCTGCCCGACCGGGCGTGCGCATCAGCCATCCGCAAGGCGACGGGGGCAATAGTGCATCGCTCCCCGGGGAGAGCGCGCCATAAGCCGTAAAACCATTGCGCAGGGAAAGGCCGGGATGTCCTGGGCTGCCCTGTATGCCGCTGTGCATTTGTCTTCGCAATTTGCGCGCAGCGGACCGCGGGTGCCAGCCGGCGCCCGGCCTTCCCTGCGCCCTTTCCAAGGAAAGGGCGTCGAGAGAAGCACAGGACTCGGGCGTCATGCGTCGCGAGGCCGTAGCGGCGCGTCTCGTTATCCAGAAATTGAAGTGGGCGGGCTCGTCTTGTCGATCACCGCCACAACTCGCAGGTCGCCACGCGGTTGATGTCGGCGAGCCGGCGAGCGGCGTTTCCGTGCAGATCGAGGCTTTCGACCAGCGTCAGCAGGCGCCGATAGGCGACCTCGGCAATGTCGACCGGCAGCGGGGCCTCGTCAAAGGCCTCGACATAGCTGCCGACGACACCGCTGAGCAGGCGGCACAGGCCGCGCTGGGCGGGATCGTGCTTGCCGAGCGTCTCGAGCTTTTGCTGAAAGGTCTGGAAGGTCCGCAAACCGTGGTGTTGCTGCGAAAGCCACGCGTGCAGGTCGTTCATATGAGCTCCTTCGAGTTACGGAAGAAGCTACCGGTTTATACAGTGGAGATGCGGGGATGGCTAGGGTGGGGGAGCGAGTGTGTTGAGCCAGTCCGCCTTCGCCAAGGCTTCGGCGCGACAGCCTTCGCCGCTTCGCATGGATATGGCTGCGCCCGGCTTGCCGAGCCGTAGCTGCGAAGCAGCGAAGGCTGGTGCCCCTGGCCGGAATCGAACCAGCACTCCTTGCGGAACTCGATTTTGAGTCGAGCGCGTCTACCAGTTCCGCCACAGGGGCCCTCGGTCGGCCCTTGAAGGGAGCGTCGCGAAGCCGGCGGACTATAGCCATGGACAAAGCGGGGTCAACCCGCGCCAAAGTGATGTCAGCCGTTCTCGACAGCCGCATGGACCGGGGCTAGAGGCTTAAGGGCGCGACCTATCGGAAAGAGGCTGCCGTGACGACCCAGAGTGCCGCCATACCTGCGTTCAAGCCGGCTGCCAGCGGCGCTGCGCTGACGGCCTCGCTGCTCGTCACGTTGATTGCCGCGGCGACCATCGCAGGCGCCTGGTTCTTCCAGCTCGTGCTGGAGATCCTGCCCTGTCCGCTCTGCCTGGAGCAGCGCTACGCCTATTATCTCGCGATTCCGCTCGGTGCGCTCACGGCGCTGGCGGCGCGGAGCGGCGCGCCGCGGCCGCTGCTGCTGGCGGGGCTGGCGATCCTCGTACTGGCGACGCTCGCCAATGCCGGTCTCGGCACCTACCATTCCGGCGTCGAATGGGGTTTTTGGAAAGGGCCGACCGATTGCTCCGGTCCCGTCGTCAATCTCGGCAATGCCGGCGATCTCTTTTCAAGGCTCGACACCGTGAAGGTGGTGCGCTGCGACGAGGTGCAGTGGCGCTTCCTCGGCCTTTCGCTCGCCGGCTACAACGTGCTGATCTCGCTGCTCATGGCCGCGATTGCCGCATGGGGATTTGCGAAGACGGCGAGAGGCTAGGCAAGCTGCCGTAGGGTGGGCAAAAGCGACTTGTCCGCCGTAGCTCGAAGAGCGAAGGCGTGCCCACTATCTCGTAGTGATAAGGTCGAATGAGAACGTGGGCACGGCGCTATGCGCCTTTGCCACCCTACAAGAGCGGAGTTCGCGAGCGCACCGCGCTCCACTAATCATCCACATCGTCCTGCGTGCGCCCGAACAGATGCACGATGCCCGGCGTTGCGATCGTCACGAACACGAAACGCGACAGGTGGTGGGCCCCGACGAAGATCGGGTCGATGTGCAAGGTCAGCGCCAGCGCCAGCATGGCATCCATCGCGCCTGGCGCGAAGGCGACGACGGCGTCGGAGAATCTGACCTGGGTGATCATTGCGACGATGCCGACGAAAATGGCGGAGACGGCGATTGCGACCGTGAACGAGCCCAGTGCCGCGTTGAGGTGGCCGGCCAGCGTCTTGATCCGCATCCGCGCAAAGCGGCTGCCGATCAGTGCGCCGATGCCGACCAGCGCCACGCCGCGCACCCAGTCCGGCAGGCCGCCTTCGACCCAGCCGGCGCCATGCAGCACGCTGGAGGCGATCATGGCGCCGAACATCCAGCTCGCCGGAAATCTGATCAGGCGCAGGAATAGCGCCATGGCCAGCGAGGCCGCGGCCAGCTCCACGAGATCGAGCGGCGAGGCGATCGTCGTCGCCAGCGACGGCGCGGTGGAGGGGGCGACGCCCGCAAACGCGAGCACCATCGGCAGGGCCGCGGTGAGGATGATGACGCGCATGGTCTGCACCACCGCGATGCCCGGCAGGTCGGCGCCGCGCTCGACCGCCAGGATGGTGATCTGCGACAGCGCGCCGGGGCTGCCGGCCAGGAAGGCCGAGGTGCGGTCCCAGCCATGGATGCGCTGGAGGTAATAGCTCGAGCCGAAGGTCGAGCAGAAGGTCGCGAGCGCTAGCAGCCCGATGGTGAGGGGATATGCACCGACCTGCTGAAGCAGATGGCGCGAGACCACCGAGCCCAGCGAAATGCCGAGCAGCACCAGCACGGTCTGGGTCAGGAGCGGCGGCAGCGCGAGCTGGCGCCCGGCGATCGCGGCGATTCCGACCGCGATCATCGAGCCGGAGATCAACCCGCCGGGAAGGCCGGCGAGGAGAAACACAAGGCCGCCGGCGGCGCCGATGACGAGCGTCTCCGCCGTGCTCAAGACCTTGGCACGGCTCGGCCATTCGAACGACAGGGAGGCGGCAATTTGCTTCACGCCACCTTATCGCAAATCAGCGAGAGGCGCACAATTGCAGGCTCGTCATGCCGCAATGCGCGCGCCTCTCGCTGGAAGCTCGCCGAGGATCGTGTCGGAGGCTACTTCTTGTCCGCAGCCGGCGCGGCGGTGCCCGCCTTGGCGGTCTTGATGCATTCGGAGCGGAATTTCTTGCGCTCCTTGCCGTGCAGGCCCTTGGCGTCGGCCTGCTTGGAGCATTCGAGCGACTCGGTCGAGCGCTCCTTCGGAGCTTTCTTGTCGGCGGTGGCGGCAGGTTCGGTCTTGGCAGCCGGCGCGGCGGTCTGCGCGAAGGCAGTGCCGCCGGCGAGCAGCGAGGCGAGGGCGACGGCGGCGAGGCGAGAGGCGAGGGTCATGGTGTTGCACTCATCTTGCGAGAATTGCGAAGGGCTGCGAACGTCGGCTCGCGTTGCTGAACGCGACATGAATAATCTGAACGGCGCCGTTACTATATTTTGGCGGCCGGGAGCCATCGCTTCCTTGTCGCAAACGGCCGGCACGCTAGGATAGCAAGTCTTGTTTCACTTCCCCTCGGGGGAAGACCAAGGAGGAGACCTAAGGATGACCATTCAATCAAAAATGCTTTGCGCGATTGCGTTGTCGGGATTTGCTGCGCTCTCGGTATCGGCGCCAGCGCAGGCGCTGACGTCGCAGGAGTGCAGCGCCAAATACCAGGCGGCCAAGAAGGACGGCTCGCTCGGCACCATGAAGTGGAATGACTTCCGCAAGGCCCAGTGCGGTGCGGATGCAACGCCGGCGGCTGCTCCTGCACCGACCGCGGCTGCGCCCGCCGCTCCCGCCGAGCCGAAGCAGGCCAAGAAGGAGGCGGCCCCGGCCGCCGCGCCGACCCTGCCGGCGGGACCTGCGATCTATCCGAACGCGATCGATCCGAAATATGCCAAGGAGACCCCGGGCAAGGGACGCCTGCACACCTGCGTCGACCAGTACAACGCCAACAAGACCACCAACGGCAACGGCGGCATGAAGTGGATTCAGAAGGGCGGCGGCTACTACAGCGAATGCAACAAGAAGCTGAAGGGCGCCGCCTGAGCTCGAATTGATACGAAGGCCGGAGCAACGCTCCGGCCTTTTTGCCTAATCCAGCAATTTCTCGGCCGATTTCGCCACCAGCTGCGACCGCTTGCGCGGGCCGCGCTCGACGAACAACAGGCTCTGGCCGAAGATGAAGCAGTAGAACAGGAAAGCCTGCGCCTCGGCCTCCTCGGGCGCAAGCCCGGTCGCGCGATAGAGCTCGGCGACGTGCTTGAGCCGCGCTGCGTCGACGCTCGCCACGGCGGCCGCGGCGCGCTCGTCCGAGCGGGCCCATTGCCGGATCGCGAGCTCGATCGCCATGGCTTCCGGATTGAGCCGCTCGGAGTAGAGCTGGATTACCGCCTTCAGCCGTTCGCGGGGCGGTTGGCCATCGAGGCGCGTCTGCTGCGCGATCGACGCGGCCCGCCCCTCGCGCCAGCGCTGCAGCATGGCTTCGAGCAGCGCGGCGCGGTCGGCGAAGCGGCGGTAGAAGCCGCCCTTGGTGACGCCGAGATTCTTGGCGAGCACCTCGACCCTGACGCCCTCGACCCCCGAGCGGGCGAGCTCGGCAAACCCCGCCTCGACCCAGACATCGTCCTTGCCGTCGCTCATGAAAGAAGCCTCTCGAACGCTTGATACGGTGCCGTATTGCTAACGCGTCTCGTGCCTGATACGCTACCGTATCAAGATCAATAAACAACGAGGGCGGAAAATGGCGATGGAGCAGGAGGCGACCTATCGCGGCACGGTCTATCCGTGGCAATGCGACCATGTCGGCCACATGAACATCATGTGGTATGTCGGCAAATTCGACGAAGCCAACTGGAACATGTTCGCCCGCCTTGGCCTGACGCCGAGCTATTTGCGCTCCTCCGGCCGCGGCATGGCCGCCGTGCAGCAGAACATCGCCTACAGGCGCGAGCTGCTCGCCGGCGACATCGTGGAGATCCGCAGCCATCTGCTCGAGGTCCGCGACAAGTCGATCCGCTTCCGGCACGACATGACGAATGCCGAGACCGGCGAGATCGCCGCATCTTGCGAGATCACCGGCGTGCACATGGATCGGAGCCAGCGCAAATCGGCACCGTTCGCGGATGCCATCCGGGAGATCGCTTTGCGCCATCTCGCCGATCCGGCCGAGGCCTGAACCATGGCTGCGTTCGAGCCGAAGAACCCGGGCTATCGCGCGGCGGCGATCGCAATGTTCGACGGCCAGCCGGCGATGCACACGCTCGGCATCGTGATCGTCCGCCTTGCACCGGGCGAGGCCGAGCTGGCGATGCTGCATTCCGCGGCCTTCACCCAGCAGAACGGGTTTGTCCATGCCGGCATCATCACCGCCGGGCTGGACAACGCCTGCGGCGTTGCCGCCTTCACCCTGATGCCGCGCGAGGCCGACATCCTCACCGTCGAGTTCAAGACGACCCTGCTGGCACCCGCTCGCGGCGAACGGTTCGTGTTTAGGGCGGAGGTGGTCAAGCCCGGCCGCACGCTGACGTTCTGCGAGGCCAAGGCGTTTGCCGAGCACGAGGGCAACACCACGCTGATCGCCACGATGACCGGGACGTTGATGGCGATGCTGCCGCGCGAAGCTCCGCAGGTGTCGCGCATGTCCCCCGCATCGCGCGGCGATTGACAAGCCTGCCGGCGCATCCCTTGATGCGCTGGTC
This sequence comes from Bradyrhizobium sp. 25ACV, assembly GCF_054863005.1. Taxonomy (NCBI): domain Bacteria; kingdom Pseudomonadati; phylum Pseudomonadota; class Alphaproteobacteria; order Hyphomicrobiales; family Nitrobacteraceae; genus Bradyrhizobium; species Bradyrhizobium sp. 25ACV. The sequence continues at coordinate 246,953 of NZ_JAVAYO010000007.1, read as the reverse complement.
ATGCTTGCGAGTCTCGGCCTCATCCTGCTCTGCCAATTGATCGGCGAAGCCGTCGTGCGCGGCCTCGGGCTACCCTTGCCGGGACCTGTGCTCGGTCTGCTGCTACTCCTGATCCTGCTGCTCGCCCGCGATCGCTTCGCAGCGCTTGCATACGGGCCGCTGCGCAACGACGGCGTGGAAACGGCAAGCAAGGGCCTGCTGGCACATCTGTCGCTGTTGTTCGTGCCGGCCGGCGTCGGCGTCGTGCAGAAGCTCGACCTGCTCGCCTCCCATGGCATCGCCATCGTCCTCGTGCTTGCGCTCTCCGTGGCCGTCACGCTGCTCGCGACGGTGCTGACCTTTCGCCTCGTCAGCCGCCTGTTGAAGCAGCAGGACGCGCGATGAACGACAATCCGTTTTCGCTCTGGGTCTATCTCTCGCAGTCGCCGCTGCTGTGGCTGACCGTGACGCTGCTGGTCTATGCGGCGACGGATGCGGTGTCGCTGGCGACGCGGCGCCATCCGCTCGCCAATCCCGTGCTGCACGCGATGTGGATCATCGGCGCGTTCCTGCTCGCAACCGGCACGTCCTATACGAGCTATTTCGCCGGCGCGCAGTTCGTGCACTTCCTGCTGGGGCCCGCCACCGTCGCGCTCGCGGTGCCGCTCTATGAGAACCGCAGGCGCGTCGTGTCATCCATCGTGCCGATGCTGGTGGCACTGCTCGCGGGATCGGTCACGGCGGTGGTGTCGGTGGTGCTGCTGGCCGAGCTCGCCGGCCTGCCGCGCGACGTGGTGCTGTCGCTGGCGCCGAAATCGGTCACCGCCGGCGTCGCCATGGGCATCGCCGAATCCCTGCACGCCGATCCCTCGCTGGCGGCGGTGGCGGTGATCCTCACTGGCATCATGGGTGCGATCATCGTGACGCCGCTGATGAACCGCACCGGCATCACCGATTACCGGGCTCGCGGCTTCGCCGCCGGCCTTGCCGCGCATGGCATCGGCACCGCGCGAGCGTTCCAGGTCGATGAGATTGCCGGCGTCTTCTCCGGCATCGCCATGAGTCTCAACGCCTTGGTGACCTCGTTCCTGGTCCCCCTGGCGGTCACGCTGCTGGTGCGATGACATCGCCGCCGCGACACTCTATATGACGAGTAACAATTCCCGGTCCCGACCGTATTCAGGGAGATGGGACCGAAACGGGACGAGATATGGCTGGATTTGGGACTAAGGGCCTTGCGCCGACGCGACGCGCGGCGTTGACGCTGATCGGGGCGGGCGCCCTTGCACTGACGGGCGCCTCGGCGCGCGCGGCGACCGACGACAACGAGGTGCTGACCGAAGCCAAGGTGCTGCGCGACCCCGACACGCCCGTCGCTGGCAATCCCAACGGCAACGTCACCATCGTCGAATGGTCCGACTACAATTGTCCCTATTGCCGCAAGCTCGAGCCCGAGCTGCGCCAGGTCGTCCAGGACGACGGCAAGGTGCGGCTGGTGATGAAGGATTGGCCGATCCTCGGGCCGGTCTCCGTCACCGCCGCGCGGACCGCTCTCGCCGCAAAATTCCAGGACAAATACCATCAGGCCCATGACGCCTTGATGGGCGTCAGCTCGCGCCTGACCGAGCCGCGCATCAACGAGCTGCTCGCCGCCGCCGGCGTCGACATGGACCGCCTGAAGCGCGATCTCGCCGGCCATGGCAGCGATATCGACGCGCTGCTCAAGCGCAACAACGAGCAGGCCGAAGCCTTCGGTTTCAGCGGCACTCCGTCCTTCATCGTCGGCAAGTACCGCGTCCCGGGCGTGCTCAGCATGACCGAGTTCGAGCAGGTCATCGCCGATGCCCGCAAGGCCAAGATGAACTGAGGCGCATCGGTCGCAGCCAACGCAAAGGCGCCGCCGCGGAGCTCGCGACGGCGCCTCGTTTCACGATACGGCGTCATTACTTCGACGAGATCCGGACCCAGTCCTTGTGCGCGCGGTCGCGCAGCGCGTCCCAATCCGCCTTCGCGACGTCCCAGTTCACGATGGTGCGATTGGTGGTCGCGACCTCGCCATTGGCGACGGACGACGTCTGCATGGAGTCATAGACATACACGCCGCCGGCAAGCAGCAGCGCGCCAAGGATCATTCCGAAAAAAGTCTGCATTTGCGAACCTCCGGTGGGCCAGCAATAACGTCGGCCCGCAGTGATGGTTCCGCGGCAGTGCGGCGCGGATAAGGACGGGTTGTTCACCCCGCATTCAGCCACTGCACCAGCTCCACGTTGATCTCGCGCGGATAGGTGTGGCTGAGGTCGTCGATCTCGCGATAGGTGACATCAGCGCCGGCCGCTGCGAGCGCTGCCTGGGTCTGGCGCGCGGTCTGCACCGGAAACATCCAGTCGAGCTTACCGTGGGTGATGAAGATGGGCAGACCTTGCAAGCGCGCGGCGTCCGCCATCTCCGCCATCAGCGGATGGAAGGTTGCGGAGACCGGCGCCAGATGGGTGAAGGGCGAGGCGCCGTCGAGACCGCTGACGTAGCTGAAGGTGCCGCCGTCGCTCATGCCGGTCAGCAGCATGCGCGAGGTGTCGATGCTCCAGCGGCCACGCACGGTTTCGAGGATGCGCATGAGGTTGGGCGTATCGGCATCATCGCCCATCAGCGCCCAGGTCGGACCGGTCGCGGTCGGCGCGACCAGAACCGTGCCAAGGCTGCGGGCGTCGCGCAGCCAGCTCCACAGGAAACCGCGTCCGTTGCCGCTGCCGCCATGCAGCGCCATCACCAGCGGCATGGCGCGCTCGGGCGTATAGTACTCAGGCACATAGACCGAGAAGCCGCCGCGGCTGCCCGGTTCGTTGTGATCGTGGAAGATGCCAGTATTTTCGTTCGCGCCGACGTCGAGCCGCGACAACAGATCCGCATTTTCGCGATTGGCGGTGTTGAGGAAGAAGCTGCTTACGGGAGGAAACTGCATCGCCAGGGGATAAAGCGCCTCCTGCGCGCGCGGCACGTGGCGTAGCGCGCGGAAGACGGCGACGAGATCGCCATTGCCGCGCTCGACCTCGCGGATCCCGGCAAAGGCGGCGAGCGTCTCGCCGCAGGCGCGATCGAGCCGCTCGCGGAGGCCCGCGAACTGCTCCGGCCACTCTCCAATAGCCGCGTGTGCCGTTTGCAGCGCCTCATCCGGTGCGCCGATCGCGTTCATCACGGAAGCGAACGCCGGCGGATGCAGATGGCGTTGGAAGAAGCCGAGCGCTTCCAGCGCATTGAGCAGCGGCGGCAGCACGGCCACGATGTCGTCGATCACGGCCTCGCTCATTGCGGCTTCCTTCGGCGTGGGATCAATGCAGCTTCGGTGCCTTCAAGAGCTTGAAGCGATCGGTGGAGGTCACCGTGACGTCGAAGGTGACGCCTTGGTGGTACACGGTCAGCGGCACGTCGACGCCGGCGGTGCCGAGCGCCCACATCTTCTTGTAGAAGGCGGTCTGGCTCGTGACCTTGTCCCCGTTCACGGCGAGGATGATATCGTCGGTCTTGAGTTCGGCGCGCGCGGCAGGGCCGTTGGGGGAGATCCCGATCACGACCACGCGGTTGTCGATCTCGGTCGAGTAGAGCCCGAGCCAGGGTCGCGCCGGCTTGTTGACGCGACCGAACTTGCGCAGATCGTCCAGGATCGGCTTCAAGAGGTCGATCGGCACGACCATGTTGACGTGCTCGGCCTTGCCGTCGCGCTCGCGCTCCAGCTGAAGCGAGCCGATGCCGATCAGCTCGCCGCGCTCGTTGAGCAGCGCCGTGCCGCCCCAGTTCGGATGCGCGGGATAGGTGAAGACGGCTTCGTCCAGCAGATATTCCCAATAGCCGGCGAATTCCTGCTTGGCCACGATCTGGCTCGCGACCGAGCGCGTGCGACCGCCGGCGCCGCCGACCACGACGCGGTCGCCGATCCCGGTTTCTGCCGAGCTGCCGAGCGGCAACGGTTCGACGTCGAGCTCACCGAGGGCTTGCACCAGGCCGAAGCCGGTTTCGGAATCGAAGCCGAGCGCATGGCCTTCGACCACCCGCCCATCGCCAAGGTGCAGCCACACCGATTCCGCCTCGGTGATGAGATAGCCGATGGTGAGCACCAGTCCGTGATCGATCACGACGCCGTTGCCGGCGCGTTCGGTGCCCAGCGTCTCGGCGCTGAAGGCGTCCGGCGGGACGATGGCGTGCAGGCCGACGACGGACGCGAGCGCGCGGTCGAGATCGAAGCCGTAGTCGCTCGCACGCGGCTGATTGGCCGGCGGCACTCTCCATTCGGTCAAAGCGGGCATGGAGTTCTCCTGGCTGAGTGCATCGCGAGATTGCTGCAGAGCGACGCGCGAAGCACGCATAATTTAGGCCGGGGCAGGCCGTCTTGAAAGCCTCGTTCCCAACTATTCGTGAGAACGCCGCGTGAAATCTTTGAAAGGCACGGAAACACCTCGTGCACGAACGGGAGGCGCCCCTCAATCCGGCATGCGTCGCATGGCTGGTGTCCGGCGAGGTGCTAGGCGCCGTACCATGAAGCTGCTAACCATTGCCGCTTCGTTTGACCAAGGGATCACGGATCGAAGCATGGACAACCGCAGCGATATCTGGCGTGGCGTCGACACGATCAAGGGGCGTTTCATCGACCTCAGCGACAAGGTCTGGGGCATGCCCGAGGTGTGCTACACCGAGGCGCGGTCCGCCGCCGAGCATCTCGCCGAGTTGCGTCATCAGGGTTTCCGCATCACCGAGAACGTCGCCGGCATTCCGACCGCGGTGATGGGCGAGTGGGGCGAGGGCGGTCCGGTCATCGCATTCATGGGCGAATATGACGCGCTGCCCGGCCTCAGCCAGGAAGCGGGTGTCGCCGAGCATCGTCCGATCGAAGCCGGCGGACACGGCCATGGCTGTGGTCACAATCTGCTGGGTTCCGCCGCGCTGCTCGCCGCGACCGCGGTGAAGGACTGGCTTGCCGAAAACAAGGTGCCTGGTCGCGTGCGCTATTATGGCTGCCCGGCTGAAGAAGGCGGCGCGGCAAAGGCCTTCATGGTGCGCTCGGGCGCGTTCGAAGATGCCGACATCGCCATCACCTGGCATCCGCACAGCTTCTGGGAGGTCGCGGTGACGCCGTCGCTCGCCAACACGCGCGCGGACTTCATCTTCACCGGCCGCACCTCGCATGCCGCGGCCTCGCCGCATCTCGGCCGCTCCGCGCTCGATGCGGTGGAGTTGATGAATGTCGGCGTGAACTACATGCGCGAGCACATGCCGAGCGATGCGCGGGTGCATTACGCGCTGCTCGACACCGGCGGCATTGCGCCGAACGTGGTCCAGGCCCATGCGCGGGTGCGCTATTCGATCCGCGCCCGTGACCTTCCGGGCATGAACGAGCTGGTCGGACGTGTGAGCAAGATCGCCGAGGGCGCGGCGCTGATGACCGAGACCAAGGTCGAGATGAAGATCATCTCCGCGGTCTCCAACATCCTGCCGAACACGCCGCTGGAGCAGGCGCTGCACCGGGTCATGGAAGAGCTGGGACCGCCGCATTTCGACGATGCCGACAAGAGCTTTGCCAGCCAGATCCGCGCGACCTTGAGCGACAAGGATATCGCGTCGGTCTATTACGCGATTGGCATGGAGCAGACCGATCGGCCGCTGGCCGACTTCCTGGTGCCGCTCGATGCCAAGCGCAACCCGCTGGTCGGCTCGACCGACGTCGGCGACGTCAGTTGGGTGGTGCCGACCGTGCAGGTTCACGCCCCCACGGTTGCAATCGGCACGCCGTTCCACACCTGGCAGGTGGTGGCGCAGGGGAAGAGCCCGCATGCCCACAAGGCCATGGTGCAAGCCGCCAAGGCGATGGCCGGTCTCGGCATCAAGGCGCTGACCGATCCGGAACTGATCAAGTCGGCCAAGGCCGACCTGAAGAAGCGGACGGCCAAGACGCCGTATGTCTGCCCGCTGCCGGATCACGTCGAGCCACCGCTCGACATGTCCGTCGCATAGAATTTCGCCTCCACACTTCGTCTGATGCTGCGAACAAATTTTCCGCAGTGCAGCGTGCAATCCAGCATGTTTTGATGCTGGATTGCCGAACGGATGGGCTGCAGAACACAGTTTTGCCCAACAGACAGCCAGAAGACCGTTTGCATACACACGGTCCCAGTTGACGCGCCCCCCATTCGGTGTGCCATCTACTGCCAGCTAATTGGGCGGCTGCCTCTGACGGCCGTCTTCATCACGATGGGAACCAGACGGGGGACAACCATGCTGGATAAAGAACTGCGTTCGATGATCGGCCAGGTGAAGGACGGACGGATGGATCGCCGCGCCTTCATCACGCGCATGGCCGCGGTCGGTCTCACCGCCCCGCTGGCCAACCAGATCCTCGCGCTCGGCGGCGTCGCCATGGCCGAGGGTGCCTCGACCTACAAGCCGACCAAGCGTGGCGGCGGTGGTGCGCTGAAGCTGCTGTGGTGGCAGGGCCCGACCTTGCTCAATCCGCATTTCGCCACCGGCACCAAGGACCAGGACGGTGCGCGCTTGTTCTATGAGCCGCTCGCCTGTTGGGATCCCGACGGCAACATGAAGCTGGTTCTCGCCGCCGAAATTCCCTCGATCCAGAACGGCGGCCTGGCCGCTGACGGCAAGTCGGTGACCTGGAAGCTCAAGCCCGGCGTGAAATGGCATGACGGCACGCCGTTCACGGCCGACGACGTCGTGTTCAATTGGGAATACGCCAAGGATCCGGCGACCTCCGCGCTGACGATCGCGACGCTCCGCGACATCACCGTCGAGAAGGTAGATAACCTCACGGTCCGCATCCTCTTCAACAAGCCGACGCCGTTCTGGGCCGACGCCTTCGTCGGGGCGCCCAACACCATCATCCCGAAACATCTGTTCAAGGACTACATGGGGTCCAAATCGCGGGAGGCGCCGACCAACCTCTCGCCGGTCGGCACCGGCCCCTACAAGTTCGTCGAGTTCAAGCCGGGCGATCTCGTCCGCGGCGTGCTCAACCCCGATTATCACATGCCGAACCGCCCCTATTTCGACAGCGTCGAGATGAAGGGCGGCGGCGATGCCGTCTCGGCCGCACGCGCGGTGATCCAGACCGGCGAGTACGATTTCGGCTGGAACATCCAGGTCGAGGACGACGTGCTGTTGCGCCTGGAAAAGGGCGGCAAGGGCAAGACCGTCTATGCGGTCGGTGGCGACACCGAGTTCATCGCACTGAACTTCACCGATCCCAACACCGAGGTCGATGGCGAACGCTCTTCGATCAAGACCAAGCACCCGCTGTTCTCGGATCCGGCGGTGCGCAAGGCGCTGTCGCTGCTGATCGATCGCGAGTCGGTCAAGAAGGCGATCTACGGTCGCGCCGGCCGCACCACGGCCAACTTCCTCAACGGTCCCGAAAAGTTCGTCTCCAAGAACACCTCGTGGGAGTTCAGCATCGAGAAGGCCTCGAAGATCCTCGACGAGGCCGGCTGGAAGCCGGGCGCCGACGGCATCCGCGAGAAGGACGGCAAGAAGCTGAAGCTGCTGTACCAGACCGCGATCAACGGTCCGCGCCAGAAGACCCAGGCGATCGTCAAGCAGGCCTGCCAGAAGGCGGGCATCGACGTCGAGCTGAAATCGGTCGTTGCCTCCGTGTTCTTCTCTTCCGACGTCGGCAATCCCGACACCTATTCCAAGTTCTACGCCGACATGGAGATGTTCCAGATCCCGCTGAGCCAGCCCGATCCGTCGCAGCACATGCGCCGCTATCTCTCGACCCTCGTCGCCACCAAGGAGAACAAGTGGCAGGGCACCAACTTCCCGCGCTGGGTCAACAAGGAGTACGACGCAACCATCCAGGCTGCGGACGGCGAGATGGATCCGGTCAAGCGCGCCGCGCTCTACATCAAGGCCAACGACCTGATGTACCAGGACACCGTGTTCATCCCGGTGCAGCATCGCCTCAAGGTCGAGGCGGCGGCCAACAATCTGCGCCCGGTCGTGTCCGGCTGGGCCAACGAAACCGACAATCTGTTCGACTGGTACCGCGAGGAATGATCCCCCAACTCTAGACGGGGCCTTCCCTCATGAGCCAATACGTCCTGCGTCGCCTGATGATTGCGATTCCGAGCCTGCTCGGAATCTCGGTCGTGCTGTTCGTCGTGCTCGCGCTCGCGCCCGGCGATCCGTTCTCCGAGCTGGCGACCAACCCGAACGTGCCGCCCGAGGTGCAGGCGGCGCTCCGGGCCAAGTTCGGCCTCGACGATCCGATCCACCTTCGCTATCTGCACTGGCTCAACGCCATGCTGCACGGCGACTGGGGCTTCTCCTTCGTCAGCAGGATGAACGTCGACACGCTCATCCTGCAGCGCCTGCCGGCCACGCTCTACGTGATCGGCTCGGCGCAGATCCTGGCGCTGCTGATCGCGATTCCGGTCGGCGTCTATGCCGCCACGAAGCCGTATTCGCTGTTCGACCAGATCGCCAACACGCTCGCCTTCGTCGGCTTCTCGCTGCCGACGTTCTTCACCGGCATCCTGTTCATCCTGATCTTCTCGGTCACGCTGGACTGGCTGCCTTTCGTCTACACCACCGACATCAAGGGCACCGGCATCCACTGGGTGCTGGAGATGATCCGTCAGGCGATCATGCCGGTGGCGGTGCTCGGCCTGTTCCAGGCGGCGTCGATGACGCGTTTCGTGCGCTCGGCGATGCTGGATGTGATCCGGCTCGACTATGTCACCACCGCCCGCGCCAAGGGGCTCGGGCAGGCCAAGGTCATCGTCAAGCATGTCATGCGCAACGCCATGATTCCGGTCGTGACGTTGATCGCGCTGCAGATGCCCGCGGTGTTCGGCGGCGCCATCGTCACCGAGCAGATCTTCCGCATACCCGGCATCGGCTCGCTGCTGATCTCCTCCATCCTTTCGAACGACACGCCGGTGGTGATGGCCGTCACCTTCGTCTTTGCGTGTCTGGTCGTGCTGTTCAATCTCATCGCGGACGTGCTTTATGGCTGGCTTGACCCTCGCATCTCCCTCCGCTGAGCGGCGCGTCTACTCGCCCTGGCGCGAGACGTGGCGGCGCTACAGCCGCCACAAGCTTGCCGTGGTCAGCGCGTTCCTGCTGCTCGTTCTGATCCTGGCAGTGGTGCTCGGCCCCTTCATCTGGCGGGTCAAGATCGACGACATCGACATCGTCGCGGGCATGCAGGGGCCCTCGCCGGCGCATCCCTTCGGCACCGACGATCTCGGACAGGACATCCTCGCCCGCATGATCTATGGCGGGCGCATCTCGCTCGCGGTCGGCCTCGCCGCGATGCTGGTCTCGGTCTTTGTCGGTGTGCTGATCGGCGCGCTCGCCGGCATGTCGCGCGGTGCGCTCGGTCACGGGTTGATGTGGCTGACCGATCTGTTCCTGTCGCTGCCGCAATTGCCGCTGCTGCTGCTGCTGATTTATCTCTTCCGCGACGGTCTGAAGGCCGCGTTCGGTCCGGAGGGCGGCATCTTCATCCTGATCGTGCTCGTGATCGGCGGCCTGCGCTGGATGCCGGTGGCGCGGCTCGTGCGCGCCCAGTTCCTGTCGATCCGCGAGAAGGAGTTCGTCGAGGCCGCGCGGGCGCTCGGGGCGAGCCCGGTGCGGCAGGTGGTGCGTCACATCCTGCCCAATGCGCTCGGTCCGGTGATCATCGCCGGCACCATCGACGTCGCCGCCGCCATCATCGCGGAATCGACGCTGTCCTTCCTCGGCCTCGGCTTCCCGCCCGACACGCCGACCTGGGGCCGGCTGCTGTATGACGCCAAGGACTTTCTCGACATCGGCCCGCACTGGGCGCTGTTTCCGGGTGGCGCGATCTTCATCGCGGTGGTCGCCATCAACTTCATCGGCGACGGCCTGCGTGACGCGCTCGATGCGCGACGGGTGATCTGATGGCGCCGCTGCTCGAGATCAAGGGACTGAAGACCCACTTCTCCACGGACGACGGCATCCTCCAGGCCGTCGACGGCGTCGACATCTCCATCAACCGGGGCGAGACGCTCTGCGTGGTCGGAGAATCCGGCTGCGGCAAGACCGTCACCGCGATGTCGATCCTGAAGCTGATCGCGATGCCGCCGGGCCGCATCGCGGCGGGTCAGATCATCTTCGAGGGTCGCGACCTCGTGCCGCTGACCAGCAACGAGCTCGACGAGATCAGGGCCAAGGAGATCGGCTTCATCTTCCAGGAGCCGATGACCTCGCTCAACCCGGTGCTCACCGTCGGCGAGCAGATCGCCGAGAGCCTGCGCCGCCACGAGGCCGTGACCAGGAAGCAGGCGCTCGATCGCACCATCGAGATGCTGAAGCTGGTGCAGATCCCCAACGCCGAAGGCCGCGTGCACAATTATCCGCACCAGTTCTCCGGCGGCATGCGCCAGCGCGTGATGATCGCGATGGCGCTCGCCTGCAAGCCGAAGCTGATCATCGCCGACGAGCCCACCACCGCGCTCGACGTGACCATCCAGGCCCAGATCCTGGACCTGCTCCAGGACATGAAGGAGCGCTTCGGCATGGCGGTGATGTTGATCACCCATGCCATGGGCGTCGTCGCCGAAACCGCGCAGCGCGTCGTCGTGATGTATGCCGGCAAGGTGGTCGAGGAAGCGCCGGTCGATGATCTGTTCGGCAATCCCGGCCATCCCTATACGCAAGGGTTGATTCGCTCGATCCCGCGCATCGATCTCGACAGCGAGCACAAGACGCGGCTCGAGGCGATCGGCGGCTCGGTGCCGATCCTGATCAATCCGCCGGTCGGCTGCCGCTTTGCGCCGCGCTGCAAGTTCGCCATGAACGTCTGCACCGAGAAGGAGCCGCTGCTGCGCGAGATCGCACCCGGCCATCGCATGGCCTGTCATCTCGGCGATACAAATCTGGGAGGCGCGGCATGAGCGAACCCTTGCTGCAAGTCTCCAATCTGAAGAAGCATTTCCCCGTGCTCGGTGGCCTGCTGTCGCGCCAGGTTGGCACCGTCTATGCGGTCGACGGCGTGTCGTTCTCGGTCAATCGCGGCGAGACGCTCGGTCTCGTCGGTGAGTCCGGCTGCGGCAAGTCGACGACGGGACGCTGCGTGCTGCGCCTGATCGAGCCGACCGACGGTGAGGTCACTTTCGACGGCCAGGACGTGCGCAGCCTCGGCGGCAACGATCTGCGCGCGATGCGGCGCAACATGCAGCTGGTGTTCCAGGATCCGTTCGCCTCGCTCAATCCGCGCATGACGGTCGGCGCGATCCTCGGCGAGGCCTTCACCATCCATAACCTTGCGACCTCCGCCAAGGAGCGCGAGGAGCGCGTCGCCGGCCTGCTGGTCAAGGTCGGGCTCAAGGCCGAGCATATGCGGCGCTATCCGCACGAATTCTCCGGCGGCCAGCGCCAGCGCATCGTGATCGCGCGCGCGCTGGCGGTCGAGCCGAAGCTGATCGTCTGCGACGAGCCGGTCTCGGCGCTCGACGTGTCGATCCAGGCCCAGGTCATCAATCTGCTGGAAGACCTCCAGGCTGAGCTGAACCTCACCTATCTCTTCGTCGCGCACGACCTCTCGGTGGTCGAGCACATCTCCGACCGCGTCGCGGTGATGTATCTCGGCCGGATCGTCGAGCTGGCGAAAGCAAGCGATCTCTACCGCCACCCGCAGCATCCCTACACCAGGGCGTTGCTATCGGCGGTGCCGGTGCCCGATCCAAAGCTCAAGCGTGAGCGCATCCGCCTCAAGGGCGACGTGCCGAGCCCGATGAAGCCGCCGTCGGGCTGTCACTTCCACACCCGCTGCCCGATCGCCCAGCCGCGCTGCGCGGAAAGCGCGCCCGTGCTGAAGGAAGGGGCGGGCGGCCACTTCGTGGCGTGTCATCTGGCTTGAGGCTCCGAAAGCGAGTTCAGAACCTGTAGGGTAGGCAAAGCGAAGCGTGCCCACGATTCTGAAGACGTGGGCACGGCGCTGTCGCGCCTTTGCCCACCCTACGCACTTCCATCTTAGTCGCGAAGCAGGCCGTGCTCCGACAGGGCCTGCCTGAAGGTCGCCACGGACGTGTGCTGATGCGCGAACAGGCCCGCCTGTCGCGCGCCGGCGACGTTGGCTGCGAGATCGTCGACGAACAGGACGGTCTGCGGCCTCAAGCCGAGCTCCGAGAGGCAGCGGCGATAGCAGTGTGGGTCCGGCTTGGCCGTCTTGAATTGCGCCGAGGTGTAGATCCGGGCGCCGAACAGCGGGCGCAATTCCGGCAGCAGCGTGTCGATGTGGTCGGCGACCAGCGTGGTATTGTTGGTCAGGACGGCAATATCGACGGTGTTTCGCAAGCTGCCGGCAATGTCCAGCATCGCGCGATCGGCCTGCATCGAACGGCGCCGGGCTTCCACCCACTCATCGAGCGAGAGGGGATAGCCGATGCGTTCGCCAAAACCTCGCAGATAGTCGGCGGCCTCGAGCGCGCCGGAATCGCCGAGCAGCTCGAATCCGCTGTCCCAGATCGCGTTGTGGACGGCTTGGCTGCTGGTCCCCGCAAGCTCCGCCAGATAGGCGACGCGTGTCGCCCTGTCGTAGTCGCAGAGGACATTGTCCATGTCGAAGAGGACGAGCTTGATGGCATCAGTCACGGCGACGCTCGCGCATTGGCCGAACATCCGGCCCTGGCGTGAGTCATATCCCGCCGGAACGCGGGCGACAAATCAGGTGCTGGCTAGGGCTGCGATGCGCGCCGCCGCGCCAGTTGATGCAGCACCGTGTCGACGGCCGGCACCGCTCCGGTCTCGCGCAGCCACGTGTCGGCCAATTCCCTCAATTCGCCCGGCGTCAGGCCGAACTTGCGACGGAACGCGCGGATGAAGGTGGAATCGCTGCTGAAGCGCATGTCGACGGCGAGATCGATCAGACGGCCGTCCTGCGCGGATGGCGATATCAAGCGCCGAAACGCGAGATTGAGCCGCTGCTCCCGCACATAATGCGCAAGCCCGCCCTCGGCCTCGAACAGCCGGTAGAGGGTCGCGCGCGAGATATGGAAGTGGCGGCAGAGCTCTTCGCTGGTGAGCGCATCGGTTTCGAGATTGTTCGCGATGCGGCGCTTGATCATCGTAAGGTAGAGGTGCCGCTCGGCGCGCTCGAGGCCCGCGACGATCTCGGCCGTCCCGCCGGCGGCGGCCGCCACGAGATCGGCGATCGCCTCGACGGTGGCTTCGGCATGGCCGGTCGCGGTGTCCGTCCCGGGCTCGGACGGCAGGGCAAGCGCGGCGTAGTGGCTGGCGAGCAGGCGTGCATGAGGGTGATCCGACGGCAGCAGGGTTGCCGTCGCCGCATCCGGATGGGCAAGCCGAGGCGCCAAAATCGCGCGTTGCAGCACGATCGACATCAGATGGGTGCGGCCGCCCGCGGCGCGTAGCGCGGTCCGGTTTGGCTGCGCCATGTCGATGAGAACGATGTCGCCGGGCCGCAGCGTGACCTCGCGCCGGCCCGAGCTGAACTGCATCTCGCCCTCGACGCAGAGGGTGATCTGAAAATGATCCATGACGCCGCGGGCGACGTGCGCGGGCGTGCGGTCATAGTCCTGGTCGGTGGCACGCGTGTCGATCAGCAGGGCGTTGCGGGTCATCCTCGTCACCGTAGTGACATGGAAGTCGTCCTCCGCGGTGCGCGGAATGACCTCACAAATGTCGACCGTCATGGCCCGCAACTGCGCGAGCGCCTCCGGACCGCGCCCGGGATTGTCCGCCGCCGTGCTTCCGTTCAACGCTGTCCCGTCCACATCCCCTCGCGATGCGGAAGACCGCATGCAACTGATTTCTCGAGATCGGCGGCAAGCCAATGTCGGGTCTGGATGTAGCCATTCGGAAATCGGTGCGCAAGCGAGGCCGAGGTGGGTCCCGTCACGCGGTCTTCGCGGGCCAAGGCACGACCTGTCCGGACATCACCAGCCGATCGCGGCCGCTGTCCTTCGCGGCATAGAGCGCGCGGTCGGCCGCGGCGACCAGCGTGCTGAAGTCCGTGGAGGTCAGGGACGGAAGACCGGTTGCGGCGCCGACGCTTACCGTGACCAGCCGGGAGGGCGGATTTTGCGCATGCAGCATGGCAAGATCGTGCAGCGCCTGGCGAACCGCTTCCGCGACCTCCACGCAGCCATCCGGACCTGTGTTCGGCAACAACACGGCGAATTCCTCGCCGCCGTATCGCGCCGCGAGGTCGGCGGGACGCCTGGCCTGGGTGGACAGGATCCGGCCCAGTGCGCGCAGGCACCCGTCGCCCGCCAGATGTCCGTAATGGTCGTTGAATTTCTTGAAATGATCGACGTCGATCAGCAAGAGCGAAAGCTGCGTGCCGTCGCGACGGGCGCGCGCCCATTCGTCGGCAAGGCGTTCGTCGAATGCGCGCCGGTTGGCAAGGCCGGTGAGGCCGTCGGTCCTCGCAAGCGAAGCGAGCTTGTCCTGAAGATCCTTCTGCTCGGTTATGTCGCGCACGACAGCGACGACGCCGTCGATCGCGCCGCTGTCCGATGCCACCGTCACGTGCAGCGCCGCCTCCGCCCAGATCTCCCCTTTTTCGCGATGACGCTGGCGATAGACGAACCGCGCTTCCTCGGCCTCTCCGCTCTTCAGCGCGGTGATGGCCTGAGCGACCCGTTCCATGTCGTCGGCGTGAATGCCGGCCAGGGCCGACGTGTTCAGCAGTTCCTCGGCGGTCCAGCCGGTGATGCGCACGCATGACGGAGAGACATAGAGCAGCCGGTTATCCAGCCCGATCCGGGTTACCATGTCGCTGGATTGCTCGGCCAGCAGGCGGAAATTTGCCTCCTTGGCGACCAGGGCCTGCGCCATCCGCTGCCGCTGCCAGAGCTGACGGACCAGGTAGGAGCCGATCACCGCGATCAGCAGGACGAGGCCGACGACGAAAGTTATGCGCGTGGCGGCGGCGCGTCGCCAGGGAGCCAGCACGTCGTCTTGGGACTTACTCGCCAGCACCATCAGGGGATAGCGGCTGCTGCGCTGGTAGTAGCTCAGGCGCTGCACGCCATCGAGCGGCGACTTAAAATAGTAGACCGCTTCGGCGGGGCGGCTTTTCCAGCCTTTGAACAAGGGCGCATTGGACAGGTCGCGTCCGATGAAGGCGCCGCTCTCGTCTCGGCTGCGTGCCAGCATGATGCCGCCATTGTTGAGCAGCGATGCCGAGCCGTTCGGCCCTAGGTCGAACCGCTCGTAGAATTTGACGAAATAGCTGACGTCGATCGTGAGCAGGGCAACGCCGGCGAAGCCGCCGTCGGGATCGTTGATCCGCCGGGACGCCGTGATGATCCACTGGCCCCCGGAGCGGCTCTTGATGGGCGGTCCGATCAGCGTGCCCGTCTCCGTGGAGTCGCGATGGCGCTGGAAATATTCCCGGTCGCTGTTGTTGAGCTTGGAGAAGTCGAGGCGCTCGGTCGTGGCAAGCCACCGGCCCGTCGCGTCATAGACGAAGATGCCGCGGATGCGGTCCGATGATTTGCGCGTCGGCAGATAGGCCTGGAGCTTCGTGATCGTGTCGGGGCCAGTCCCGTCGAGTTCGAGCCGGTGGACCAGTCCTACCAGGAGCGTATCGACCAGCTCGAACGTATCGTCCGCGTGCTGGATCAGTGAATGTGCGAGGTTGGTGACGTCGATCTCGGCGTTCCTGAGGTCGACATTGCGAGCTTCCCATTCGCGCCAGGCGCTGAGGCCCAGGATCGTCACGCAGATCAGCCCAACGAAGCCCGCCGCCCAGAGCGGAAGGCGCGTCTTGCCGAATTCGCGGCTCGTGACCATCAGGCTTGCTCCAAATCGGGGCAAACCTCTCACTTTCGTCTTAACGGCCTCTTGCAAAATCTGCAATGATTGTGCGGGGTCCGTAATCAACCGGACGGATTGCCGACACCGTCAGGGCCGGTCGGCGGAGCCACGCTACCGCAGTGCGACAATTCCGTTCTGCCGCCTGCCGCCTCATCCCTCCAGGGTGAAGCCGACGCGCAGCGTCACCTGATAGTGGCGCACGGCGCCGTTCTCGATGTGGCCGCGCGTCTGCACCACCTCGAACCATTTCATCTCGCGGATAGTCTTGGACGCGCGGCTGATCGCGTTCTTGATCGCGTCCTCGATCGAGGTTTCGGACGATCCGACGAGGTCCAGGATCTTGTAGACATGATCACTCTCGGTTGCGGCCATGGGTCTTCCCTTGTTTCATCTTGCAGCGGACAAACGCGCTCGATGGAACGTGCATGCGAGCGCATGGCGTTGACTCTGAACGGGCGTGGGCGCTTCGGGTTCCCAGTGCCCGATGGCCCCGGAGCGGAGGCGAGAAGAATGGTTTTCAAATCGCCCGCCGGCGTCGGATGCCGCGGTTGCCCGCGCGAAGACGGATGAGCTAACCTCCGCGCATGTCGTGGCATCTTCGAGTGCGGTGATGATCGGCCGTTGGACGAGGGGCACTCTGGTTGCGATCGGCCTCGGCGTGCTGCCTGCGCCTTGTATTGCGCAGGATGAGCTCGATGGCGCGCCGGCGAGCATGGCCCTGCAGGTGACGACCGATCCTTCCACCATCGCGTGTCGCCGGCTGGACACGGTCAATCCAGCCTCGCTGGTGTTCCTGCCGCTGCGCCGGACCTTCAGCGAGGATTTTGACGAGCATCCGCTGTCGAACGGACGCTGGGTCCCGCATTATGCCGGCGGCGCGGCCTGGCCGGAGGCACGCTATTGGGGCGGCGACGGCTCCGACTTCAAGCGCAAGACCAGCGCCAATGGCGAGCAGCAGATCTACGTCGACCCGCGCTATGCCGGCCGCGCGGCCGCGCCGCTCGGGCTCGATCCGTTCAGGGTGAAGGACGGCGTGCTGTCGATCATCGCCAGCCGAACGCCGCCGGAATTGAAACAGCTGCTGTTCAACAACGAGTACATCTCGGGCATCCTGACGACCCAGGGCACGTTCGCCCAGAAGCACGGCTATTTCGAAATTCGCGCCAAGGTGCCGGTCGGCCACGCAGTGTGGCCGGCGTTCTGGATGCTGGCGGACGACGGCGGCTGGCCGCCGGAGGTCGACGTGCTGGAAGGCCGCGGCGAACGGCCAGGCGATCTCGTGATGACGACCCATTGGCGGATCCCCTCGACCCAGAAGATCCAGTCCTGCGGCTTCGATTTCGCGGTCGGCGACGCATCGAGCGTGTTCCACAATTACGGTGTGCTGTGGCAGGAGGATCGGCTGGTCTATTTCATCGACCGCAGGCCGGTCTCCGACATCAAGGTGCCGATCGGCTTCGACGATCCCATGTACATGATCGTCAATCTGGCGATCGGGTCGAAATTCTTTCTCGGCGTCGGTCCCGTCGACGCGGAATCGCCGTCGAGCGTCGCATTCGAGATCGACCGGATTTCGGCCTATCAGATCGATCTGGAGCTGGCACGGAGATAGCGATGTCAGCCGATGTCTCGCGGCGTCGTTTTGCCAAGCTCACGGGCCTCGCCGCGCTGGGCGTAGCCGCAGGTGTCCGGGCCGCGGAAAATGAGAAGTCCGCATCGGCCGACCGCCACCTGCCGGCGCCGTTCCCGAAGGATTTTCTGTGGGGAACGGCGACCTCGTCCTACCAGATCGAGGGCGCGGTCAACGAGGACGGTCGCGGCAAATCGATTTGGGACATCTTCAGCCACACCCCCGGCAAGATCGAGGACGGCTCGACCGGCGACCGCGCCAACGAGCACTATCATCGCTACAAGGAAGACGTCGCGCTGATCAAGGCGCTCGGCGTCAAGGCCTACCGTTTCTCGATCGCATGGCCGCGCGTGTTTCCGGATGGGACGGGCCAGCCCAACCCCAGAGGTCTCGACTTCTACAATCGCCTCGTCGACGAACTGCTCGCGAACGGCATCGAGCCTTACGCGACGCTCTACCATTGGGACTTGCCGCAGGCACTCCAGGACCGCGTCGGGGGCTGGTCGTCGAGCGACACGTCGAAGGCTTTTGCTGACTACGCTGCGCATGTCGCCGCGCGCCTGACCGATCGGGTGAAGAACGTCTTCACCGTGAACGAGGTCGGGCGTTTCGTGAATTTCGGCTATGGCTGGGGCATCGATGCGCCCGGTCTCAAGCTGCCGGCCGCGCAACTCAACCAGGCTCGCCACCACGTCGCGCTCGCGCACGGGCTTGCCGTGCAGGCGATCCGTGCCGCCGGCCGCGCCGGCACCCGCGTCGGCGCGGCCGAAAACATCGCCGCCTGCGTGCCGGCGATCGCTGCGCCGGAAAACATCCGCGCCGCCGAGATCGCGACGCGCGAGCTCAATGCCGGCTTTCTCGGCGTGGTGCTGGAGGGCAGATATACCGACGGTTTCCTCGCCTATGCCGGCGCGGACGCGCCGAAATTCACTGCCGAGGAATTGAAGATCATCGGCACGCCGAACGATTTCGTCGGCCTCAACATCTACGCGCCGCAATATTACGTCACGGCTTCCGACCGCGCGCCCGGCTTCCACGTGCTGCCGTTCCCCACCTCGTTCCCACACATGAATTCGGAATGGCTGCGGGTCGGCCCCGAAGTGATCTACTGGGTGCCGCGCCTGGCGGCAAAGATCTGGAACATCGAGAATATCTACATCAGCGAGAACGGTACCTCGTCCGAGGACAAGATCTCTGCCGACGGCCAGGTCTACGACCTCGACCGCATCATGTTCCTGCGCAACTATCTGACCCAGATGCAGCGCGCGACCGCCGAGGGCGTGCCGATCCGCGGCTACTTCCTCTGGAGCCTGATGGACAATTTCGAGTGGATCTTCGGCTACGGCAAGCGCTTCGGCCTCTACCGGGTCGATTTCGAGACCCAGGCAAGGGTGCCGAAATTGAGCGCGGCGTTCTATCGCGACGTGGTGGCACGGAACGCGATCGGGGGGTGAGACCACACCCTACGGATCCAGCTCCGTATCCCAGTACAGATAGTCGAGCCAACTATCGTGCAGATAGTTCGGCGGGAACAGGCGGCCGTTGCGGTGAAGCTGGTGCACGGTCGGGGCGAAGGCGTGCTGGCGCGGAAACATCTTTGCCTGCACCGGCGTGAGATTGCCCTTGCGCAGGTTACACGGCGAGCATGCCGCGACCACGTTCTCCCAGGTGGTCTGGCCGCCTTTGCTGCGCGGGATGATGTGATCGAAGGTCAGGTCTTCGGGCGAGCCGCAATACTGGCAGGCGAAACGATCGCGCAGGAAGACGTTGAACCGGGTGAAGGCCGGATGGGTGGTCGGCTTGACGAAGGATTTGAGCGAGACGACGCTCGGCAGCTGCATTTGCAGCGTAGGGCTATGAACCGCCTGATCGTAATGTGCGACGATGTTGACGCGATCGAGGAACACCGCCTTGATCGCGTCCTGCCACGACCAAAGAGACAGCGGGTAGTAACTCAGCGGCCGGAAGTCCGCATTCAGCACCAACACCGGCCAACTGCCTTGCGAGACATGTGCGTTCAAGTAACGCTCCCGGCCTCCAATATACGCTGCGAAGCAGCATGTACTGACATACTACATGCAGCGTGACGGGATTGTGAAGCCCGCTGAGCGACTTATTCAGGTGCAAGCAATGCGGCGCCGGGGTGGCGAAAGCGCTCAAAAAGCCGCGATTTGGGGGAGGTACGCGGCTGGCGCGGAACTGCCGTGACCAGCGCGTCGCGGCCTGCCGCGGCAGCTACTCCCGTACCCGTTCCAGCCTCTGCAAGCACCGTGTCGCGCGCACTACGGCCGGCATCTCCTCGTCGGGAAAGCTGGTGTCCCAGTTGGTGACGCCGACCTCGCCGACATAGATGTCGCCCCTGGAATCCAGCGCGATGCCGTGGGGCGCCAGGAACTTTCCGCTCGCAACACCCGGCCCTTCCTCGCCGCCGAGCCGTGCGATGCGCTTGCCCTTGGCGTCCACGATCGACAGCCGCGGGCCGAGATTGGGCACATTGCGGTTGATGGCAAGGCCCGGGCCGAGCTCGCCGATCACGAAAGTCGGGCTCTTGGTCCCACCGCAACAGCACAGCGCGCAGGGCCGATGCAGGTTGTTCCACTGTGTCTCGTATTTGCCCTCGCCATTGAACACCTGCACGCGGTGGTTCTCGCGGTCGGCGACATAGACCCAGCCATCTGCATCGGTGGCAATATTGTGCACGATGTTGAACTGGCCGGGATCGGTGCCGGGCTCGCCCCAGCTCTTGAGCAGCTTGCCGTCCGGCGTGAATTTGTGCACGCGCGCATTGCCATAGCCGTCGGAGACGTAGATCTCGCCCTTCGGCGACAGCGCGGTGTGGGTGCAGCGGTGGAAGGGATCGCCGCTCATGAACGGCGCCGGCTTCTCGGGGATGCCGATCGTCAGCAGCACCTTGCCGTCCGTGGTGCATTTGCGCACGGTGTGGTCGCCGTCATCGGTGCAGTAGAGATTGTCGTCGGCGTCGATGTGCAGGCCGTGCGCGCGCGAGAACAGCCCTTCGCCCCAACTGCGCAGGAAATTGCCGTCGTGGTCGAGCACCACCATCGGGTGGGCACCGCGGTTGAAGACGTAGACACGGTCCCTGCTGTCGACCGCGACGGAGGCGACGTCGGTGAGCTGCCAGCCGTCGGGCAGTTTCGCGAAATTGTCGACGACGCGGTAGCGGTGCTCGCCGCTGCCGAGAATGGCTGGCATGGGTGTCCCTTCCTTCAGTTGTTCCTGTCGTGCTCGTTGCATCCGCGCAATGACGAGGGGCTCAAGCCGTGCCCACCTCACGCCCCAACATCCCTTCCTCGATCGCCTTGATCTGCAGCGCGAGATATTTCGAGTTGATCCGGCATTGCGCGAGGCTGCCGGCGATGAACCAGAGCCCGGGCTGCCTCGTGCGCGCATACATGTTGCGCAGCTCAAAACCGTCGCCAAAGCCCCAGATCGGGCCGACGCGGTCGCCGATGGCCTCGCCGAACAGCTTTCGCACCAGATATTCCTGCGGTTTGTAGCCGGTCGACAAGACGATGAGATCGGCGGGAAGGAGGGTGCCGTCCTTCATCCGTGCGCCCTCGGTGACGAAGCCCTCAATGTCGGCAAACTGCCTGAGCTTGATCGCGCCCTCGACGATCAGGTTGGAGCAGCCGACGTTGAAATAATAGCCGCCGCCGCGGGTGAGGTATTTGAACTGCCAACCGGTGCCGGCCTCGCCGAAGTCGAGCTTGAAGCCGACGCGCGAGAGCCCATCGAGCAGTTCCTTGTCGAGCTGCTTCGACTGCTCCGTCAGCATCACATGCGTCTTCTTCGCCAGCGGCGTCGGCATCGAGGCCGCGATCAAATCATTATCCTCGAGCGTACCTTCGTTATAGGTCGCATAAGCGAGCTGCGCCGACGGCTCGATATTGGTGACCAGCGTGGCTGCGCGCTGCACCAGCGTCACCTCGGCGCCGCTGGAATGAAGATCCTGCGCGATGTCGTGGCCGCTGTTGCCGGTGCCGATGACGATAGCGCGCTTGCCGGTCCAGCTCTCGCCATCCTCATAGCGGCTGGAATGAAGCAGCGTTCCCTTGAAATTGTCGAGCGTCGGAATATCAGGAATATTGGCGATGCCGCTGACGCCGGTCGCCATGATGACATGGCGCGGATGCATGGTGCGCGTGCTGCCGTCGGTGCGCCGCAGGGTGACCGTCCAGCGCCCGTTCGCCTCGTCATAGGCGCCGCCTGCGAATTCGGTGCCGGTCCAGAAGTTCAGCTCCATGGCGTCGACGTAAGCCTCGAACCAATTGGCGAGCTTGTCCTTGGGGATATAGACCGGCCAGTTCGGCGGGAAGGGCATGTAAGGGAGGTGATTGACCTGCACCTGGTTGTGCAGGGTGAGCGCATGATAACGCTTGCGCCAATTGTCGCCGATCCGCATCTCGCGATCGACGATCAGCGCATCGACCTTCAACTGCTTCAGCCGGGCTGCGATCGCGAGCCCGGCCTGGCCGCCACCGACCACCAGCACGGCAGGGTCGCGATCGGCATAGTCGCGCGAGGCGCTGCGCAAATCGAGCCAGTTTGGCCCGCGGAAATCGCGGGAATAGGCCTGGCCGCGCGGTCGCGACGTGCCGAGCTGCTCCTCGAATCCTTTGAGCTCGTCGAGCGCGGTGAGCAGCGTCCAGGCCTTCAGGCGGTCGCCGTCGGTCTTGTCGGGAATAAGCCGCAGGATGCCGCTGCCACGGCCGGTCGCGGTTTCGAACGTGAAGATCGCTTCGACGGTATTGGTGCCAGCGCGTGTCACCCAGCGCGGCGGCGCGCGGTTCGGCGCGATCTTGAAGCTGGTCGGTGCCGCCTTGGGCGCGAGCGCGGTCAGCGCTTGCGCAATCGTCTCGCGCCCGGCGATCGTTTGCAGGTTCCAGCTCAGCGCCAACACGTCGCGCCAAAAGCTGTCGGCGAGGAAGAGGCGGTCCAGCGTGGCGGGATCGGGCCTGCCCAGCGCGCGCTCGAATTCATCGAGCCAGGCCTGGGCGCACGCGGATAGATCCTTGGTCTTGTCGAGCATGCGCGACCTCTTGGCCGTCTTTCGCGGCGTTTCCTCTGAGATCGAACGCTATACGGTTTCCTCGCCCGCCAAAAGCTGCCGACCCGAGCGAGGCAGGCATGCAGCCCTGCTCGGGCGGAATATGGCCTGGCCCTCCACGCGCGCGGGACGTCGGCCGGAGAAGGTTTAAGTGCCGCCCGGACCGCGGCCGGTCCAATAGGGATCGCGCAGCTTGCGCTTGAAGATCTTTCCGGTCGCCTCCCGGGGCAGCGCATCCAGGAACCGGACCTCCTTCGGCACCTTGAAGTTCGCCAGCCGCTCGCGCAGAAAAGCCTGCACTGCGGCGGCGGAGAGCTGCTCGCCGGTGTCGGGCTCGATGCAGGCACATAGCCGCTCGCCATATTCCGGGTCGGGAATGCCGAACACGGCGCAATCGCGCACGCCGGGCATGCCGATCAGCGCGTTCTCGATCTCGGCGGGATAGATGTTGACGCCGCCCGATATCACCATGTCGCGCTTGCGGTCGCACAGAAACAGATAGCCGTCTTCGTCGAGATAGCCGACGTCGCCGACGCTGACGAGGCCGTCGCGCCCCGCCTCTGCGCGCGCCTGTGCCTTGCCATGATAATCGAAATCGGGCACCGCCGTCTGGCGCATGTAGATTTCGCCGACCTCGTTGGCGTTGCACGGGCTGCCGTCGTCGCGGAAGATCTTGACGATGCCGCCTTCGATGGCGCGGCCGACGGTGCCGGGCTTCTTCAGCGCCTCCTCGGCAGAGTGCCATACCGGGATCCCGGTCTCGGTCGAGCCGAAATACTCGTTGATGACCGGCCCCCACCAATCGATCATCGCCCTCTTCACCTCGGGCGGGCAGGGCGCAGCCCCGTGCACGACGAAGCGCAGCGACGAGAGGTCGTAGCGCCGCCTGACCGCCTCGGGCAGCCGCAGCAGCCGCACGAACATCGTCGGGACCATGTGGATGTGCGTCACGCGGTGGCGCTCGATCAGGGCCAGCAGCTCCTCCGCATCGAACCGCGGCTGGAGGACGATGGTGCAGCCATTGCGGAACGCCATCATGCCGTAGGAATGCGGCGCCGAGTGATACATCGGCCCGTTGATCAGCACGACCTGATCCTCGCGCGGCTTGATGCCGTAGGCGATCGCGCCGACGCGTTCGGAAGCGGCCGCCTGCTCGGGCTGCATCGGCATGCGCCGCACGCCTTTCGGCATCCCGGTCGTGCCCGACGTGTAGATCATTGCCGCGGCCCTACGCGGTGGTTCCTGAGCTTCAGGATGGCCGTCGCGCCAGCGCTCCCAATCGGTCAGTCCGGCCGGGACCGCGGTTAGCTCCGGGGCAATGGCGAAGGTCGCCGCCAGCTCGGGCGGCGTCGCGACCACGAGGAGCCGGACATCCGGCGCCACGCCGTCGCGAATCTGCGGCAGCAGGTCGGCGTGGCAGACCAGGATCTTCGCGCCGCTGTCGGTCAGGATGTAGCGGACCTCCTCGGCCTTGAGATGCCAGTTGATCGGCACCACCGGGCTGCCGAGTGCGGCGGAGGCCGCAACCACCTCGAACAGGGCGAAATCGTTGCGCAGCATCATCGCAACCGGCGCGGCCTCGGCAAGGCCCAGGGCGCGGAATCCGCTCGCCGCCCGCCTGATGCGTGACTGGATCTCGTCATAGCTGATCCGGCGCTCGCCGCTGATGATCATGGCGTGTCCTTCCCGCGCGAGCCTAGCGATCGTCCAGCACGTCGCCGAAGCCGACCCAGCTCTTGCCGTTGAAGCGGCGGAGCTGAAGCTGCTGGAACGGCAGATAATCGTCGGCACCGGTCGTGACCGATATTCCCGGCAGCAGCAGCGGCAGCTTCACCTCCTTCAGCGAGGCCGCCTGCCGCATGATGTTGTCGCGGCTGACATCATCCTTGCACGCCTTCAGCACCGTCATCAGCAGCGTCGCATAGTGGTAGCCGGCCGCGTAGTTGGAATTGGAAAGGTCGGCGTTCGGCATGTATTGCTTCATGAAGGCAAAATACTCCTTCACGCCGGGATCGTCGGCCCATTGCGGGTCCATCGTGTCCTTCTGGTTGCTCGACGAGATCAGGCCGACCGCGTTGTCGAGCCCGGCCGGCTCCAGGAACGAAATCGACGAAGCCGAGGTCGGCACGAAGAACAGCTCGGGCTTCCAGCCGATCTCGGCCACGCCCTTGACCATCTGCGAGGTGAATTTTCCGAGCACGACGCCGAACAGCACGTTGGCGCCCGAGGCCTTCAGGCTCGAGAGCTGCGAGCTGATCGTCGGCGCGCTGGTCTCGTAGGTCTGCTCGGCGATGATCATGCCGGCCGCCTTGGCTCCGAGCGCGCGCTTGAAGCCTGCGACATAGTCGCGGCCGAAATCGTCGTTCTGCGCCAGGATCGCGATCCTGGCGTCGGGTTTGGTCTGCAGAATGTATTTGGCATAGACCACGCCCTCGGATTCGTAGGCCGCCATCCCCGGTATCGTCCACGGATTCTTCTGCGGCTCGGCCCATTTGGTGGCGCCCGAGAGCACGAACAGCTGCGGCACCTTCTTGGCGTTGAGATAGCGCTGCACGGCGCTGTTGGTGGCGGTGCCGAGCGAGCCGAACATCATCAGCACCTCGTCCTGCTCGACCAGCTTGCGGGTCTGCTCGACCGTCTTCGGCGGCGAATAGGCGTCGTCCAGCGTGATGAACTTGACCTTGCGGCCGTTGATGCCGCCTTCGGCATTGATCTTGTCGAAGAACGCTTCCTGCGTCCGCCCGATCGCGCCGAAGCCGGAGGCCGGGCCGCTATAGGGCAGGGTCTGCCCGATGCGGATCTCGGCGCTGCCTTCGGCGTGGGCGCTGCCGCCCCCGAGCGTCAGCAACGACATGCCGATCAATGCGGCTGCGAGCTTCATGGTGTCCTCCCGTTTTTTCTTGTCAGTCCGAGACCTCAGGCGCTGGCGCGCATCAGGAAATCCTGCCGGGCCTGATCGAACTCCGTCTTCATCCGGTCGACCAGGTCGGCGACGGCAGGCGCGTCGGTGATCTGGCCGATGCCCTGGCCCGAACCCCAGATGTCGCGCCAGGCCTTCGATTTCGTGTTGCCGCCTGAGCCGAAATTCATCTTCGTCTTGTCGGCCACCGGCAGATTGTCCGGATCGAGTCCCGCGGCGGCGATGGAGGGGCCGAGATAGTTGCCGTGCACGCCGGTGAACAGGTTGGTGTAGACGATGTCGTGCGCGGCATGCTGCGTCAGCGCGGACTTGTAGGCCTCGTCGGCGTTGGCTTCCTTGGTCGCGATGAAGCGCGTGCCCATATAGGCGAGGTCGGCGCCCAGCGTCAGCGCGGAGGCGATGCCAAAGCCGTCGCTGATCGCGCCCGACAGCAGGATCGTGCCCTTGAACCATTGCTTGACCTCGCGCACCAGCGCGAAGGGCGAGAGTGTTCCGGCATGCCCGCCGGCGCCCGCGCAGACCAGGATCAGGCCGTCGACGCCGTGCTCGGCCGCTTTCCGCGCATGCTTGACGTTGATGACGTCGTGGAACACCAGCCCGCCATAGGAATGCGCGGCCTCGACGATCTCCGCCGGCGGCCGCAGCGAGGTGATGATGATGGGAACGCGATGTTTGACGCAGGTCTCCATGTCCTTCATCAGGCGGTCGTTGGAGGCGTGGCAGATCTGGTTGACCGCGTAGGGCGCGACCTTCTTGCCCGGATTGAGCGATTTGTATTGGCCGAGCTCGTCCTCGATGCGGCTCAGCCACTCGTCCAGCTTCTCGACCGGACGGGCATTGAGCGCCGGAAACGAGCCGACGACGCCCGCCTTGCACTGGGCGATCACCAGCTCCGGTCCGGAGACGATGAAGAGCGGCGAGCCCACCACGGGAAGCGCGAGCGAATCCTTCAAGAGAGCGGGCAGTGCCATCATGTCCTCCCTGGAAAAGCGCCCCCGCCGGCGGGCGGATGACGAGGCGTTTCCCTGTTGATTGTCGCGGGGGCGATTGCCGCCCGTGTCGCGGATTTGGACCCACTATAAGGTTGGACGGCGCGCTCCGGTCGTTCAATAATGAACGGATAGCTATTCAGATATGAACGGGGATGCCGATTGGACTGGGATCTTTGCAAGACCTTCGTCGCGGTCGCCGATACCGGAAGCTTCACCGCCGCCGCCCGCCGGCTGCACACCAGCCATCCGACCGTCAGCCGCAAGATCGCGGCGCTGGAAGCTCAGCTCGGCACCAGGTTGGTGGCGCGCGCCGCCGACGGCCTGGCGCTGACGGCGGATGGACGGACATTGCGCGAGCACGCCGAGGCCATGGCGGCGGCGGCGCTGCGGGCCGAGACTGCGGTTGCGGCCGGAGGACATAAGGCACGCGGCGTCGTCAAGCTTTCGATCGGCGCGACGCTGGCCTCGCATTGGCTGATGCCGCGCCTGCCAAGCTTCCTGCGTGCGCACGATCATGTCCAGCTCGAGCTCATCACCCACCCGTTTCCGGCGAGCGTGCGCCGGCGTGAGGCGGACGTGGTGCTACGGCCTTTCGACAGCGGCGAGGAAAACCTGGTCGGCCGCAAGATCGGCCGCCTTGGGACCGGATTCTATGCCTCGCGCGATTATGCCGCGGGGCGTTCCTTGCCTGAACGGCGCGGCGAGTGGAAGGAGCATAGCGTCGTGGGCTTCGCCGACCAGGCGTCCAATGCGCAGCTTGCGCGCTGGAGCGACGTTGTCACGCGGCAGGCCAGGGTGGTGATGCGCTGCTCTTCCCAGGGCGACATGCTGGCGGCGGTCCGCGCCGGGATTGGGATCTCGGCGCTCTCCTGCTTCGTCGCGGAAAGCTATCCCGACCTTGTGCGCGTCGCCCCGCAAAAGCTCGCCAGCGTGGCGGACCTGTGGCTGCTGGCCCATCCCGACCTCGTCGAGCTTCCGGCGGTGCGTGCCGTCGTGGATTTCGTCGCCGAATGCGCCCGGGCCGACCGCGCGAGGCTGCGGGGCTAGGCCGAGCCGCCGGCGAGCACGCCCTCGCGCTTCTTCACCGCGCGATAATAGCTCCACCACAAATGCGCCGCCGCGCCGCGCAGGGGACGCCAGGGTTCGGCGAGCGGCGCCATCTGCTTTTCCGTCGGCCTTGCCTGAAGGCCGAGCCCGACGCGGATAGCCTCCTGCACGGCGAGGTCGCCGGCGGGCCAGGCATCGCCATGGCCGAGGCAGAACAACAGATAGACGTCCGCGGTCCAGGGGCCGATGCCGGGCAGCGCGATCAGCGTGTGGTGCGCGGCGTCGGCATCCTCCTCGGCGAGCACGTCGAGGTTCAGCCGCTGCGCGCCGATCTCGCGTGCAAGATGCTTCAGCGTCTTGATCTTGGCGGCCGACAGGCCGAGCCGCCCGAGCCGGTCAGTGCGGGCCCGGCGCACCGCATCGTGGTCGAACGGATCGAAGGCGGCCGACAGCCGTCCCCAGATTGCCGCGGCGCTCGCGGTCGAGAGCTGCTGGCCGCAGACGATGTGGGCAAGGCCCGCAAAACCCGGCTCGCGCCGCCGCAAGGCTGGCATGCCCGCGATCTCGAATACGGGTTTGAGGCGGGGATCGCGCTTGATCAGCGCTTGGACGGCCTCTTCGAGATCGGATTGGGTTTCGAGATGGATGGTCATGCGATCGGCAAGCTCTCTTCGACGTCATGCGCGGGCTTGACCCGCGCATCCATCTCCTATCGTAACAGAGTCCTTGGAAGATGGATGGCCGGGTCGAGCCCGGCCATGACGAGTTTGATATGATGGCGCCACCCGTTTTCCGATTCGCCCCGAGCCCGAACGGCCACCTCCATCTCGGCCACGCCTATTCGGCGCTCCTTAATTTCGACCGCGCTCGCGAGTCGGGCGGCCGGTTGTTGCTGCGGATCGAGGACATCGATGCGACGCGCTGCCGGCCGGAATTCGAGGCGGCGATCTACGAGGATCTCGCCTGGCTCGGGATCGACTGGGAGACGCCGGTGCGGCGACAGTCGGAGCATCTCGCCGATTTTCGCGCCGCGCTGGACAAGCTGTCGGCGCTTGGGCTCATCTATCCCGCCTTCGAAAGCCGCGCCGAGATCGCAAAGCTCGTCTTCGCGCGTGAGGCGGACGGCCCGTGGCCGCGTGATCCCGACGGCGCGCCGCTTTATCCCGGCGAGTCCAAATCGCTGCCTGCCGACGCGCGGGCGCGCCTGATCGCTTCGGGCATGCCCTACGCGCTGCGGCTCGACATGGCGGCCGCCTGTCGGCGCGTCGCCGGCCTGACCTGGAATGAGCTCGGCGAGGGGCCTGATGGCGAGCGCGGCACCGTCCCGGCGCGGCCCGAGGCCTGGGGTGACGTCATCCTGGCGCGCAAGGAGACGCCGACCAGCTACCATTTGTCCGTCGTCGTCGATGACGCGCGCCAGGGCGTCAGCGAGATCGTGCGGGGCCAGGACCTGTTTCACGCCACCGCCGTCCACCGCCTGCTCCAGGTCCTGCTCGGCCTGCCCGAACCCGCCTACCGTCATCACCGGCTGATTTGCGACAGCGAGGGGCGGAAGCTGTCGAAATCGAGCGGCTCGACCGGTCTGCGCGCCTTGCGCGCGGCCGGCATGACGCCTGCCGGCATCCGTCAGCTGGTGGGATTAGGTTAAGTTTCTCTGGGGGTTAGCGAAACGCCGCCGTGACTCCGGGGGTTCCGCCGTGCCATGCTTGGCTGACAGCCCGGGGTTCGAAGGGGACACTTCGAAGGGGATTTATGGCGGCGAAAACGCGCCCAGCGCGCACCACGCGGACGTCCAGGCGACCGCCTCGGAAGCGGTCCGGGACGGCCGGTGGGTTGCGCAAGCGCAGCACCAAGGCGGTCGCCCCGGACGTGGTCCAGGCGGCGCTCGCCGCTTTTGCCCATGAGGTCCGCACCCCCCTGACCGGCATTCTTGCGATCAGCGACCTGCTCGCGACCTCCGATCTTGGCGAGCGGGAACGGCGCTGGGCCGACACCATCAAGGCCGGTGCCGAGCATCTGGCGAGCCTTGCCACGCTGTTCGTGGATGCCGCCCGTACCGGCAAGGGGGCCGGCAAGGCCGGAAGTACGCTGCGGCAGGACCTGTTCGACCTGCGCACGCTTGCCCGCAGCGCCGGCGATTCACTGGCCGGGCGTGCCGCGGCCAAGGGTCTCCAGGCCCAGGTCGAGATCTCCGACAAGCTGCCGGGCCTCGTGGTCGGCGATCCCGTCCGCCTGCGCGCCGCGCTCGAGAACCTGATCGACAACGCCGTGAAGTTCACTGACCAGGGCGGCGTGGCGCTCGAGGTCGCGCCCTGGCGTCCTGCCAAAGGCAAAACGAAGGGCAAGCCAAAAGAGAAGGGCAGGGTCGGCGTCGCCTTCGCGGTGTCCGACAGCGGCATCGGTCTCACCATGGCCGAGATCAAGCGGCTGTTCCGTCCGTTTACCCAGGCCAATGTCACCATTGCCTCGCGCTTCGGCGGCGCCGGCTTAGGGCTGTCCTCGGTCAAGCAATTGGCGCGCGCGATGGGCGGCGACATCACCGTCGCACCGCGCCGCGGAGGTGGTGCTACCTTCACGCTGACGGTGTCGCTCGATGCGGCGGGACCGCGCAAATCCCGCAAGGCGAAGGGTGAAGCCGAGGCAGATGCGGTCGCGGCGCTGCGCGTCCTCAGCGTCGAGGACAATCCGTTCGGCCGCGTCGTGCTCAACACGATTCTGACCGAGCTCGGCCATCATGCCGAGTTCATCGGGCGCGGCGAGGACGCTGTCGGCCGGCTGGCGCAAGGCGCGTTCGATGCGGTGCT
Source organism: Bradyrhizobium sp. 25ACV (assembly GCF_054863005.1). Taxonomy (NCBI): domain Bacteria; kingdom Pseudomonadati; phylum Pseudomonadota; class Alphaproteobacteria; order Hyphomicrobiales; family Nitrobacteraceae; genus Bradyrhizobium; species Bradyrhizobium sp. 25ACV. The sequence continues at coordinate 216,703 of NZ_JAVAYO010000007.1, read as the reverse complement.
GATGGATATGGTGCTGCCGGGCATCGACGGCGTCGAGGCCATCAGGCGGATCCGCACCATGGAGGCCCCGCTGGCTCAGATCCCGATCATCGGGGTGTCCGGTCGCGGCGAGGACGAGGCGGCCTCGCGCGAGGCCGGCGCCGACGCCTTCCTGGTTAAGCCTGTGTCTCCGCGGGCGCTAGCGACTGCGCTGCTTGAAGCGACACGCCGTGAGGAAGCCGCGACTTGATGATCGCGGCATTGAGCTCGCCGCCGTAAACGAAGATCGCGGCGATGAAATACAGGAACACCAGCGCGATGATCACCGAGGCGAGCCCCGCATACATGGTCACGTAATTGTTGGCGAAGCGCGCCAGATATTGTCCGAACACGATGCCGGAGATCAGCGACGCCACGATGGTGAAGACGATGCCGGGCAGGATCTGGACGAAGCCGCGCCGACCCGCCGGCAGCCAGACGTGCAGGATGATCAGCGCCACCACCAGCGCACTGATGGTGATGCCGTAGCGCAGCCAGGTGAGGATGCTTTCGTTGGATTCGACGAACAGCGGAATATGGCGCCGCGCCGCTTCGATCAGGAGCGGACCGAGCACGATCAGGAACGCCATGGCGAGCGCCGTGAAAGCCGCAATCAGCGTGTAGAGGATCGATTCCAGCCGCAGCCAGTACCAGCGCCGCATCTCCACCACCGCATAGGCGCGGTTGAGTGCGACCCGGAGCGCCTCGACGCCGTTGGAGGCGAAATAGACCGACAGCGCCGCGCCGATCGTCAGAATGCCGGTGCGGGTCGTGGTCAGCACGTCATGCACCTCGCCCGAGATCGAATCGGCGACTTGCTTGGGCCAGATCTGCAGCATCAGGCTGGCGGCCTGGTCGGCGAGTTCCTTGGAGCCGAAGAAGCCCGCGAGCGAGGTCAGCACGATCAGGAACGGGAACAGCGCCATCAACGTCGACAGCGCGATATGGCTCGCGATCGCCCAGCCGTCGTCGGCCAGGAACGTGTAGAACGCATCCTCCAACACGCAGTAAATGTAGCGGATGGCTTTCACGTGGCACCTACAGCGCTGCTCGCTCTCCCCGCACGTAGGGAGAGGTCAGGAGAATAGGCAATGGGCGCAAATCGAAAATCATCGCGCTACCATCTGATATTCTTGCCCCAAAAGCCAGTTCGCGAAGCGCCTCGCTGTCATTCCGGGGCGCGCGTAGCGCGCGCTATGATGCGCAATTGCGCATCTGAGAATCCATTTCGCCGCAGTAGGGGTGGCCCGTTGGATTCCGGGCTCGACGCTTCGCATCGCCCCGGAATGACGCCGGAGGCCGCCGCGGCACCATGGCGGACCGGCGCGCTCGGTGTTATCACCGCCCAATGGCATCTCTCCTGACAACTTTCATCCTGCCGGCGGCAGCCGGCGCCGTGGCGTTGGTGCTGCTGCTTGGGCTCATCAACATGATGCGCGGCGGCTCGCCCAACATTTCGCAGAAGCTGATGCGCTGGCGCGTGCTGCTTCAGTTCGTGGCGATCGTCATCGCAATGCTCGCGGTCTGGGCGATGGGGCGGTAATCATGGTCGTACTGAATCGCATCTACACGAAGACCGGTGACGACGGCACGACGGCCCTCGGCTCGGGCGAGCGCCGTCCAAAATACGATCTGCGTATCGAGGCCTACGGCACGGTCGACGAAACCAATGCCGCGATCGGCGTGGTGCGGCTCCATACCCAGGATGCCCCCGAGCTCGACGCGATGCTGGGCCGCATCCAGAACGATCTGTTCGATCTCGGCGCCGACCTTGCGGTTCCGGAACGTGACGGCAAAGCCGAGCGCCTGCGGGTGCTGGCGAGCCAGGTCGAACGGCTCGAGCGCGACATCGATGCGCTCAACGACAGGCTCGCGCCGCTGACCTCCTTCGTGCTTCCCGGCGGCACGCCGACTGCTGCCTATCTCCATGTGGCGCGCACGATATGCCGCAGGGCGGAACGGGTGATCGTGGAACTGGCGGCCCGACCCGGGGAGCAGGTCAGCGCAGCTGGCATCCAATATATGAACCGCCTGTCGGACTTCCTGTTCGTGGCCAGCCGAGCCGCCAACGGGAATGGCGCCGGCGACGTGCTCTGGGTTCCGGGCCAGAACCGCTGACCCATCGAGCTCTCGCATTTCAGAGGGCTAAAATTAGGCTCGTTCGCGCGTTGACCGGGGCAGATCGGGCCTTTAGGTTCCGCGCCAGTTGATAACCCCCCTCCCAAATTGAGTGAAAGAGGATCGATGAAGGTCTTAGTGCCGGTAAAGCGGGTGGTCGATTACAACGTCAAGGTCCGCGTCAAGGGCGATGGATCGGGCGTTGAACTCGCCAACGTCAAGATGTCGATGAACCCGTTCGACGAAATCGCGGTTGAGGAAGCGCTGCGCCTGAAGGAAGCCGGCAAGGCGACCGAAGTCGTGGTGGTCTCGATTGGACCTGCGCAGGCGTCGGAGACGATCCGCACGGGTCTTGCCATGGGCGCCGATCGCGGCATCCTGGTGAAGGCCGAGGGCACCGTCGAGCCGCTCGCGGTCGCCAAGATCCTGAAGAAGGTTGCTGAAGAAGAGCAGCCCGGCCTGATCATTCTCGGCAAGCAGGCGATCGACGACGACAGTAATCAGACCGGCCAGATGCTGGCTGCGCTGCTCGGCTGGTCGCAGGCAACCTTCGCTTCGAAGCTCGAGGTCGAAGGTTCTGACTTCAAGGTCACTCGCGAAGTCGATGGCGGTCTCCAGACCGTGAAGCTGAAGGGACCGACGATCGTCACCACCGATCTGCGTCTCAACGAGCCGCGCTATGCCTCGCTGCCGAACATCATGAAGGCCAAGAAGAAGCCGATCGCGGACAAAACCGTCGCCGACTACGGCGTCGACGTCGCTCCGCGTCTCGAGGTCGTCAAGACGACGGAGCCGGCCGGCCGCAAGGCGGGCGTCAAGGTCAAGGACGTCGCCGAGCTGGTGTCGAAACTCAAGAACGAAGCCGGGGTGCTCTGATGACGACGCTGCTGATTGCCGAACACGACAATGCGTCGCTCAAGGATGCGACCAACAAGGCCCTGACCGCGGCCGCCGCGCTCGGCGCGGACGTCGAGGTCCTCGTTGCCGGCCAGAACGCCAAGGCCGCGGCGGATGCCGCTGCCAAGCTTGCCGGCGTCAAGAAGGTCTTGCTCGCCGACGGCGAGCTCTACGCCCACGATCTCGCCGAGCCGCTGGCCGCGCTGATCGTTTCGCTGGCCTCCGGCTACGATGCGATCGTCGCGCCCGCGACCTCGCGCTTCAAGAACGTGATGCCGCGCGTCGCCGCCCTGCTCGACGTCATGCAGGTCTCGGAGATCATCAAGGTGGTCGCCCCCGACACCTATGAGCGCCCGATCTATGCCGGCAACGCGATCCAGACGGTGAAGTCCAAGGACGCCAAGAAGGTCATCACGGTGCGGACCTCGACCTTCGCCGCAGCGGGCGAGGGCGGCAGCGCGGCGGTCGAGACCGTCGCTGCGGCGGCCGATCCGGCCCTGTCGTCCTTCATCGGCGAGGAGGTCGCCAAGAGCGACCGTCCCGAGCTGACCTCGGCCAAGATCATCGTCTCCGGTGGCCGCGCCATGCAGAGCCGCGAGAATTTTGCCAAGTACATCGAGCCGCTCGCCGACAAGCTCGGCGCCGGTGTCGGTGCCTCGCGTGCGGCGGTCGACGCCGGCTATGCGCCGAACGACTGGCAGGTCGGCCAGACCGGCAAAGTCGTGGCCCCCGAGCTCTATGTCGCCGTCGGCATTTCCGGCGCGATCCAGCATCTGGCCGGCATGAAGGACTCCAAGGTGATCGTCGCGATCAACAAGGATGAGGACGCGCCGATCTTCCAGGTTGCGGATTACGGTCTGGTCGCCGATCTCTACCAGGCGGTTCCGGAGCTGACGGCCGAACTCGGCAAGCTCGGCAAATAAAAGACGCCAAAAACACCGGCCGGAGGCATAAACTCCGGCCGGTGTTTCATTTCTGAAGCGTTTTCTTTGGCGTGGGGCACGCCGGGGAAGCGATCCAATCTAGGTTTCGAGCCCGGGTTCTGATTAAATCAAGCTTCTGATCAAATCAGACCTCCCGGCTCGGGGGATAGGCAGGCGCGCTCGTCGCGCGCCGTTCCGGTGGATGACAAGATGGCGGCAGTGATCAAGAAGGTCGGCGTGATCGGCGCGGGTCAGATGGGCAATGGCATCGCGCATGTTGCGGCGCTGGCCGGCTTCGACGTGGTGCTCAACGACATTTCGGTTGATCGCCTCAAGTCGGGCATGGCCACCATCAACGGTAATCTGGCGCGCCAGGTCTCCAAGAAGGCCGTTTCCGAGGACGACAAGGCCAAGGCGATGGCGCGCATCACGTCCGCCGAGAAGCTGGACGACCTCGCCGATTGCGACCTCGTGATCGAGACCGCGGTCGAGAAGGAAGAGGTCAAGCGCAAGATCTTCCACGAGCTCTGCGCCGTGTTGAAGCCCGAGGCGATCGTCGCCTCCGATACGTCCTCGATCTCGATCACCCGGCTTGCCGCCGCCACCGACCGGCCGGAGCGCTTCATCGGCATTCACTTCATGAATCCGGTGCCCCTGATGGAGCTGGTGGAGCTGATCCGCGGCATCGCCACCGACGACCAGACCTTCGAGGCGTCCAAGGAATTCGTCGCCAAGCTCGGCAAGCAGGTCGCGGTCTCCGAGGATTTCCCGGCCTTCATCGTCAACCGCATCCTGCTGCCGATGATCAACGAGGCGATCTACACGCTGTATGAAGGCGTCGGCAACGTGGAGGCGATCGACGCGGCCATGAAGCTCGGCGCCCACCATCCGATGGGCCCGCTGGAGCTGGCCGATTTCATTGGCCTCGATACCTGCCTCTCCATCATGCAGGTGCTGCATGAGGGGCTGGCCGATTCCAAGTACCGCCCGTGCCCGCTGCTGGTGAAATATGTCGAGGCCGGTTGGCTCGGCCGCAAGACCCAGCGCGGCTTCTACGACTACCGCGGCGCCAAGCCGGTTCCGACGCGCTAAGGCGGTTTCGTGCCCCGGACGCTGCGCAGCGCGTCAGCGATGCGCTGCAGAGCCGGGGCCCAGGAGCCTCGTGCACGCTGAAGCATGGGTCCCGGCTCTGCGGTGCGTCACTTCGTGCCGCGCCGCGTCCGGGACACAGACAAGAGGCCACACCACGGTCCAGTGACAATTCATGTCCTATTAACCCCTCGCGCCTAGGCTGCAGCCGGTAAGAGGGTTCGCGTAATGGACATGATGGCAATGGTCAGCACCATGCTGGCCGCTCAGCAAGGCGCGCTGCAGTCGAATATCTCGGCGACGCTGACCAAGCAGAACATGGATATGGAAAAATCCACCGTCCTGACGCTGATGGGTGCCGGGCAGCCTTCGCTGGCCAATGTCGGTGCCGGCGTCGGCGGCAATCTCAACGTCACCGCCTGAAAATCCCTAGAGCGCCGCGGCGGCCTTGCCCGTCGCCGCCCGGATCAGCTTGAGCGCGTCCTCGCTCGCCCATTCCGCCGGCCCCGCGATCGTCGCAATCTCGCAGCCTTGCGGATCGACCAGCACCGAGGTCGGCATGCCCAGCGCCCGGCCTATGACCTTAAGATCCTGAAAAACCTTGGCTTTCTGGTCGCTAAAATAGCCGAGCCGGGTCAGATTGGCCTCTTTCAGGAAGGTTTTCGGCTTCTCGGGGTCGCGGGTGTCGATATTGATCGCCACCACCTCGAAATTCGGGCCCGACAGCTTGCCCTGGAGCTCGTCCAGCGCCGGCATTTCCTTCCGGCATGGCACGCACCAGGTGGCCCAGAGGTTCACCAGCAGCGTCTTGCCGCGGAAATCGGACAGTTTTTTCGGCTTGCCGTCGGCATCCTCGAAGGCGAGGTCGGGCAGCTTCAGCGGCGCACTCGCCATGGTCAGCGCCGCCACCTCGCCATGCGCGAGCGGGGCGATTTTCTGCGCCGTAGCCACTGCCGCCCGGCAGGCCGGATCGCCTGATGGGGCCCGGCTCAGGCCCAGTCCGTACAGCGCGGCGAAGCCGGCCAGCCCTCCGACCGCCACGGTGGCGATGATGAGGGGGACCCGGCGCGTGGCGGAGGGCTTCTTGTCGAGCATATCGTTTGTCATCCGGTCGCAGATATGGCTATCAGGGGCCTCTTAATACGGCTGGCGGCGGCCAGCAAACGTGCGGCAAATCAAGGCGTGAGCAGGGGATCATGAGCAACAAGATGTGGGGCGGCCGGTTCTCGGAACGTCCCGACGAGATCATGGAAGAGATCAACGTCTCCATCGACGTCGATCGTCACCTCTTCGCCCAGGACATTGCCGCGTCCAAGGCCCACGCTGCGATGCTTGCCGCGAAGGGCATCATCACGGGCTCTGATGCGAAAAATATCGGCAAGGGTCTAGACACGATTTTGTCAGAGATCGGCAAGGGCGGCTTCGAGTTCAAGCGCGCGCTCGAGGACATTCACATGAATGTCGAGAGCCGCCTGTCCGAGCTGATCGGCCCCGCCGCCGGCCGCCTGCACACCGCGCGCTCGCGCAACGACCAGGTCGCGACCGATTTCCGTCTCTACGTCCGTGACATCATCGACGAGACCGACGCGGCGCTCGCCGCGTTCCAGGCCGCGCTGGTCAATCGCGCGCTGGAGCATGCCGCAACCGTGATGCCCGGCTTCACGCATCTGCAGACCGCGCAGCCCGTGACCTTCGGCCATCATCTGCTCGCCTATGTCGAGATGGCCGCGCGCGATCGCGGCCGTTTCCAGGATGCGCGCAAGCGGCTGAATGAATCCCCGCTCGGCGCTGCCGCACTGGCCGGCACCTCGTTCCCGATCGACCGTCACGCCACCGCGAAGGCGCTTGCCTTCGACCGCCCGATGGCGAACTCGCTAGACGCGGTCTCCGACCGCGACTTCGTGCTGGAGACATTGTCGGCCGCCTCGATCTGCGCCGTGCACATGTCGCGCTTTGCCGAGGAGATCGTGATCTGGACCTCGCCGCTGGTCGGCATGATCCGCCTCAGCGACAAGTTCACCACCGGCTCCTCCATCATGCCGCAGAAGCGCAATCCGGATGCCGCCGAGCTGGTGCGCGCCAAGACCGGCCGCGTCATCGGCGCGCTCAACGGTCTGTTGATCGTGATGAAGGGCCTGCCGCTCGCCTATCAAAAGGACATGCAGGAGGACAAGCAGGGCGCCATGGAGGGCTTTGCCGCGCTGTCGCTCGCAATCCGCGCCATGACCGGCATGGTCCGCGACCTCGTGCCTGATGAAGCCAGGATGAAGGCCGCCGCAGGCGAGGGCTATTCCACCGCGACCGACCTTGCCGACTGGCTGGTGCGGACATTGAAAATGCCGTTCCGCGACGCCCATCACGTCACCGGCCGCATCGTCGCCAAGGCCGCCGAGGGCGGCGTCGCCCTGCACGAGCTGCCGCTCAAGGAGATGCAGGCGATCGAGCCAAAAATCACCAAGGACGTGCTCGGCGTGCTCTCGGTCGAATCGTCGGTGAAGAGCCGCACCAGCTTCGGCGGCACCGCGCCGAAGAACGTGGCGTCGCAGGCCAAGGCCTGGGCGAAGCGGCTGGAAAAAGAGCGAAAATTGGGCTGAGGGCAAAATTTCGCTTATGTTTCATGGTCATCCGGCTCTCGCCAGAGCGCGCTTATCTCTGTATGGTGCGCCCCGCGTAGTGGGGATTTCGTCGTGACGTCAAAGTTTCGCCCGGCCGGCTCGGGGTGGGCCATCATTGTCTTGAGCCTGACGGCGCTTGCGCTTGCCGGCTGCGGCCGCAAGGGCCCGCTGGATTTGCCGCCGACCGCCAACGCGCCCACGGCCAACGGTGCTGCGCCAACCGACACCGAGACTGAGGCCCAGAGGACGCCGAGCGTGTTCAATCCCACCTACGGTGCGGATGCCGCGCCCGCGGCGGCCAAGGGCAGGAAGAAACCGTTCATTCTCGATCCGCTCCTGGACGAACCTCCCGGCAAGAAATAAGCCGGGACAACCGAGCCTGCGTCATGAACCATTTCGACTATCGCAACGGCGTGCTGCACGCCGAGGCGGTGAACCTGTCCGAGCTGGCCGCAACCATCGGCACGCCGTTCTATTGCTATTCGACCGCGACGCTGGAGCGGCACTACCGCGTCTTCACCGAGGCTTTCGCCGGCGAGAAGGTGCTGGTCTGCTACGCCATGAAGGCGAACTCCAACCAGTCGGTGCTGCGCACGCTGGCTAAGCTCGGCGCCGGCGCCGACGTGGTCTCCGGCGGCGAGTTGAAGCGCGCGCTGGCCGCCGGCATTCCGCCGAACAAGATCCTGTTCTCCGGTGTCGGCAAGACCGAACAAGAGCTGCGCGCCGCGCTCGCCGCCGACATCCTCTGTCTCAACGTCGAATCCGAGCCCGAGCTCGAGCTGCTGTCGCGCCTTGCGACCGAGACGGGCAAGACCGCGCGCATCTCGCTCCGTGTCAATCCCGATGTCGACGCCGGCACCCACGCCAAGATTTCCACCGGCAAGTCCGAGAACAAGTTCGGCATCCCGATCGTGCATGCGCGAGAGGTCTATGCCCGCGCCGCGAAACTCCCGGGCATCGAGGTAACAGGCACCGACGTGCATATCGGCAGCCAGATCACCGATCTCTCCGGCATGGAGATCGCCTTCCGCATCCTCTCCGAATTCGTGCAGACGCTGCGCGCCGACGGCCACAACATCTCCCATGTCGATTTCGGCGGCGGCCTCGGCATTCCCTATTACATGGACCGCGAGGCGCCGCCGGCGCCGGCGGCCTATGCCGCCATGGTCAAGCGCGTCAGCCACAATCTCGGCTGTACGCTGATGTTCGAGCCGGGCCGCATGATCGTCGGCAATGCCGGCATCCTGGTCGCCAAGGTGATCTATGTGAAGCATGGCGACGGCAAGAATTTCGTCATCATCGACGCCGCCATGAACGACCTCATCCGCCCGACGCTGTACGAGGCGCATCACGACATCCTGCCGGTGACGCAGCCCGCCCCGGGCGCGGCCACCATCATGGCCGACGTCGTCGGCCCGGTCTGCGAGACCGGCGACTATCTCGCGCTCGACCGCACGCTGCCGACGCCCAAGCCCGGTGATCTCCTCGCGATCATGACCGCCGGCGCCTACGGCGCGGTGCAGGCCGGCACGTACAACACCAGGCCGCTGGTGCCGGAGGTGCTGGTGAAGGACGATCAGTCCGCCGTGGTCCGTCCGCGCATCGAGGTCGAGCAGCTGATCGCGATGGATACGCCCGCGCCGTGGCTGTGAGGCGGTGATCGTAGCCCGGATGGAGCGCAGCGAAATCCGGGTTCTCGCCGAGCCGTAACAACCCCGGATTACGCTGCGCTCCATCCGGGCTACGGGTTTGGCGTTATTTTTTTTCGCCCACCACCACCCCCGCCTTCTTCTCGATCGGCTTGATCGCCGCGGTGAAATCGGACTCGGCGCCTTCCGCGCTGATCACGGTCTCCCACAACCGCCCGACCGCGTCCGCGACCTCCATCGACAGGCCGAGCTGCTTCATCTCCTCCAGCGCCAGCCGCACGTCCTTCACCATCAGTCCCGCGGCAAAGCCGAAATCGAAGCTGCGCGGCAGCACCGAGCGTGGAAACTTGTCGCGGCTCGCGGTGTTCATGCCGGATCCGGCATTGATGACGTCGATCATGACGGCGGGATCAAGCCCGGCTTTCACGCCCATCACGACCGCTTCCGACGTCGCCACGATCGCGGTGGCCGACAGGAAATTGTTGGCGAGCTTCATGGTCTGCGCGGCGCCGGGCTTCTCGCCGATGAAGAACACCTTTCCGATCACGTCGAGCGCGGGCTTGAGCAGCTCGAATTCCGCTCTCGGCCCAGAGACCATCACCGCCAGCGTGCCCTTCTCGGCGCCGCCGACGCCGCCGGAGACGGGGCAGTCGATCTGCACGATGTTGCGCTTGGCGAGCAGGTCGTGAATTGTCACGGCCATCGCCGAGCCGACGGTGGAGAGGTCGATGAAGCGTTTTGCGCGGCTGCCCTCGATGACGCCGTTCGCTCCCGTTGCGACTTCGAGCGAGGCTTGCAGCGAGGGCAGGCTTGCCATCACGGTCTCGACCTGATCGGCGACGTCCTTCGGCGATGTCGCCGCCGTCGCGCCGAGCGCTGTGAGCTTATCCGTGACCTCCTTGCGCGTGTCGAACACGACGAGCTTGTGTCCCGCCTCGATCAGCCGCCGTGCCATCGGGAAACCCATGTTTCCGAGCCCGATGAATCCAATGTCCATGGTGTTGTTTCCTCTTCCTCGTCACTGCGAGGAGCGAAGCGACGGGGCAATCCGGAATGTTTCCGCGGAGGGGTTTCTGGATTGCTTCGCTTCGCTCGCAATAGCGGTTGGTTTAGCTCACGCCTTGCCGTCGATCTCCGCAAACACCTCGCGCGCGATGCGGAAGCTGTCGACTGCGGCGGGCATGCCGCCATAGATCGCGACCTGCATCAGGATCTCGCGGATCTCCTCGCGGCTGACGCCATTGGTGAGCGCGCCCTTCAGATGCGCGCGAAATTCGTGCTGGCGGTTGAGGATCGCGATCATGGCGATGTTGAGCATGCTGCGGGTCTTGCGCGGCAGCTCCTCGCGGCCCCACACCGTGCCCCAGCAATATTCGTTCAGCATCTCCTGGAACGGGCGGTTGAAATCGTCGACGTTCTTCAGGGCGTTGTTGACATAGGTCTCGCCCAGCACCGCTTTGCGGACTTCCAGGCCCTTGTCGTGCATCTTCTTGTCCATGGCGTTTCCTCTCATCTCCCTCGGGGCGGCGCGGAAATTACGGGGTTGCCGCGGGCCAGTCACGTCCTCGTGTTATGCGGGAAAAGGGGTGTCTCCCGTACCGGAACGGATGCCTCAGTGCTGCCGTTGTGATAGGCTTCTCTACCGGGCAACCTGGAGAGTTGATTGAACGGCGTCACCCCCGACCCGTCAGACCCGATCCGCAACAGCGATGCTCTGTCGCGGCTGAAGCTGGCGCAGGCCCTCGATCGGGCCATTTATGCCATCGCGTGGGAGCGTGCCTGGCCGAATTTGGCGCGGCTTCTGACCGTCGTCGGCCTGTTCCTGGTGGTGTCCTGGGCCGGCCTCTGGCTGGCGCTGCCGTTCGTTGCCCGTGCCATCGGTCTCGTCGTTTTCGCCGGCATCGCAATTGCGGTCCTGTTTCCCTTGATTCGCTTCCGCTGGCCGAGCCGCGAGCAGGCCCTCAGCCGGCTCGATCGTGGCTCCGGCATCCGTCACCGGCCGGCCACGACGCTGACGGACACGTTGTCCTCGCAGGACCCGGTCGCACAGGCGCTGTGGCAGGCGCAGCGCGAGCGTACGCTGGCCTCGCTCAAGCGCATCCGCGCCGGCCTGCCCCATCCGCGGCTCGCGCTGCATGATCCCTGGGCGCTGCGCGCGCTGGTCATGGTGATGCTGGTCGCGACCTTCTTCGCCGCCGGCGACGAGCGCGCGATGCGGCTCGGGGCCGCCTTCGACTGGAACGGCGTGCTGGCGCCGGCGAATGTTCGCGTCGATGCCTGGGTCACTCCGCCGCTCTACACCGGCAAGCCGCCGGTCATCCTGTCGGCCGCCAACAAGGAGGCCGCGGCGCTGCCCGCCGCCGGGCCGCTTGCCGTTCCCGCCGGCTCGACCCTGATCGTGCGCTCCTCCGGCGGCAGCCTGGATGTCGTCGTCTCCGGCGGCCTCAAGGAGGTCGCTCCCGCGGAAGCCGCGCCCAAGGGCACCAACGAGAAGCATTTCACCATCACCGCAGATGGTACCGCGCATGTCCGCGCGCCCTCCGGCCAGCCGCAATGGGCGTTTGCGGCCACGCCGGACCGCGCGCCGACGATCGCGCTCGCCAAGGATCCCGAGCGCCAGGCGCGCGGCGGGCTCCAGCTCTCCTACAAGATCGAGGACGATTACGGCGTGACCGGCGCGGATGCCCACATTGCCCTGCGCCCCGCCGACGCCAAGGATGGTAGCAAGGATGGCAGCAAGGATTCCGACGGCAAGGCCGCGGCGCGTCCGCTGTTCCAGCCGCCGCAATTCCCGCTCGTGCTGCCAAACGCGCGCACCCGCAACGGTGTCGGCCAGACCGTGAAGGACCTCAGCGAGGACCCCTATGCCGGCGCCGACGTCACGCTGACGCTCACCGCCAAGGACGAGGCCGGCAACGAGGCCAGGAGCGAACCATTCAACATGCGCTTGCCCGAGCGCCTGTTCACCAACTCGCTCGCGCGCGCGCTGATCGAGCAGCGCCGCATCCTCGCGCTTGACGCCAACAGGAATTCCGACGTCTACACTGCCCTCGACGCGTTGATGATCGCACCCGAATTGTTCACGCCGGATGCCGGCTGTTATCTCGGCCTCCGGAGTCTGGCGAGCCAGCTCGAGGCTGCCCGCACCGACGATGCGCTGCGCAACGTGGTGGCGAGCATGTGGGCCTTCGCGACGACCATCGAGGACGACGGCGTCGCGGGAAGCGTCAACGCCGCGCTGCGCTCGGCGCAGGATGCGCTCAAGGCGGCGCTGGACCGCGGCGCCAGCGAGGACGAGCTCAGGGTGCTGACGCAGAAGCTGCGCGAGGCCATGGCCGGCAAGGTGCGCGATCTCGCCCGCCGCGCCGAGCAGAATCCGCTCGGCGCCCGGCAGCCGTTCCCGGCGGAGGTCCAGCTCATCCTCGACAAGGCAGTCGAGCTGCGACAAAAGACCCAGCACGCGACGCCCGAGCAGCTCGCCGAGCTGGCGCAGCAGCAGGACGTCTTGCGCGAGCAGCTTCAGGCCTATCGCAAGTCGGCGAACAACCGTGCCAACAAGGCGGGGGACGACAGGACCAACCAGTTTACGCGGGACCGGAAATGCGGAAGCTAGCACCCGTGCCAGTCTTGAAGGCGATGTCGATCGCCTGCCTCGCCATGCTGTTGGGCGGTGTCTCGCCGGCCGCGGCTCAGCTGGATCAGGATCCCGATGCGCTGCTCGACAGCGCGGAAAAGGCGATGCAGGAATCCGGCGACAGCCTCAGGCAGAAGGAATCCGGGAAGAGCCTGAACAACCAGTCCGACGCCATTCAGAAGCTCGAGGAGTACAAGCGCGCCACGGAAAGAAGCCAGTCCTCCAATCGCGATCGTTCCGTCATCACGCAGCGCGATCTGGACGACCTGCTGCGGCAGATCGAGAAGGCGGCGCGCGAGGGCAATAAAGAGGCGGCCCAGCGCATGCTCGAGCAGCTCGCGCAGATCATGGAAAATCTCCAGATGGCGCAGCCCGGGCAATCCGGTGAGAGCGAGATGGAGCAGGCGCTCAACGAGCTCAGCGACATGATCCGCAAGCAGCAGCAATTGCGCGACAAGACTTTCAAGCAGGGCCAGGATTCCCGGCGTGACCGTTCGCGCGGCAAGCAGCAGGGCGACCAGTCGATGTCGGACCTGCAGCAGGATCAGCAGTCGCTGCGCGACCGCCTGAAGAAGCTGCAGGACGAGCTCGCCAAGCGCGGCCTCGCGCAGAAGGGACAGAAAGGCCAGAAGGGTCAGCAGGGTCAGAAAGGCCAGCAGGGCGATCCGGGCCAGAGCGGCGATCAGGACGGCGACCAGGGCGATGATGATGGCAGCCTCGATGCCGCCGACGGTGCCATGGGCGATGCCGGCTCGAAGCTCGGCGAAGGCAATGCCGATGGCGCCGTGGACTCCCAGGGCAAGGCCCTCGACGCGATGCGCAAGGGCGCGCAGAAGATGGCCGAGGCGATGCAGCAGGGCGATGGCGACGGGCAGGGCGATGGTCCCGGCAATCGGGCCGGCCGTCAGCAGAGCGGCGGCAATCAGACCGATCCGCTCGGGCGCCCGCTTCACGGCCGCGATCTCAGCGACGACTACACCGTCAAGATCCCGGGCGAGATCGACGCCCAGCGCGTTCGCCGCATCCTCGAAGAGCTCCGCCGCCGCCTCGGCGACAGCTCGCGTCCGCAGATCGAGCTCGATTACATCGAGCGGCTGCTGAAGGATTTTTGAGGCCCCACTGTCATCGCCCGGCGAAGACCGGGCGATCCAGTATTCCAGAGACAGCAGTGATTGAACCGAGAGGCCGCGGCGTACTGGATGCCCCGGTCAAGGCATGACGGTGGAATGTGTGGCTGTCGCCCGCTACCCCTTCTTCGCCGCCAGCGCGTCCGCCACGGCGGTGCGGATGTCGGCGACCGAGAACGGTTTTGTCACGACGTCGTGCACCAGCGCATTGAGGTTCGAGGCGCGCTCGCGCTGGTCGGCAAAGCCGGTCATCAGCAAGATGGTCAAATCGGGAAAATCGCGCGCGGCGGAGAGCGCCAGCGCGATGCCGTCCATCACGGGCATCTGGATGTCGGTGAGCAGAAGGTCGAAGGCGCCATCCTCGCGGGTCAGGATCTCCAGCGCCTCGGCGCCGTCCTGCGCGGTGACCGTTTCGTGCCCGTCCATGGCGATGGCGCGCGCCACCAGCGTGCGCATCGAATCTTCGTCATCGGCGATCAAGATCTTCGGCATGGGACCAACTTTCGAACCAACCTCGGTACCGGGCGGCGCGATCATACGCTGCCGCCGGCAATGTCGCGCCGGTTGAAGAAGCGAACGTCGATATTGCGGCCTTCCGGCGGCGGCGAGGCCAGGCGGGAGCGGAAGAAGGCGCGCTCGCCGGGCCGCAGCACGGTCTGCTCCAGCACCGTATTCCAGGCGTAGATCTCCGCGCCTTGCCCGTCGCGGACGGCGAAGCGCAGCCGCGGAATGTCGAGCGGCTTCTTGCCCTCGCCGACGATCACACCCTCGATCACCAGCACCTGCTTACCGTCAACGGTCTCGCTGGACAGCTTCACGTCCTTGAAGGCGAGGCCCCGCAGGTTCACCTCGAGCCCGACCATCTTGTAGAAAGCGGCGGTCTGCGGCAGCAGCCGCACCATGTCGCCGCGCCAGATCACCAGCGCCAGCACCAGCGCGCCCATGGCAGCGCAGGCGGTCGGCAGGCCGAAATGAGATTTTTTGGGCGACGCAGTCGCGACCGGACGGCTCACCCGCGCGCCGCGGCGGGGGAACAGACCGCGGAACCAGGACTGGTGCTGCGCGCCGACGACCTCCTCCTCGGCCTCCCGGGCCGCCGCGGACCACTCGTCCTCGATTTCCTTGGAGGCCTCTTCGTCGGGCCAGTCGCTGGCAATCGATGGGCTGTCGACGACGGGCGCATCCGTGGCGCCGTCGTCCTTGGCATAGGAGTTCCACTGCTCGGCGAGGTCGGTCTGGTCGTCGGCCTGGCTGGCGGCGGCCATGGCCGGGACGGATGCCTCCTCGATGGCATCCTCGGCATGGGCGATCCAGGTCTCCTTGCAGCGGGAACAGCGGACCGCCCGTCCGTTCGCCCCAAGGCTCGCGAGCTTGATGGCGTAGGATGTCATACAATGGGGGCAGACGATATGCATGGACGGGCCTCGACGATGACCCAGTCGCGCCGAACCGGGCAGCCTGGATGCTACAAGGCGACCGTTAACGAACCGGAAACCATAACGGCGGCAAAACCCGTTGGTCGCATATGGCGGAGCGCAGCAGTGCGACCCGCGTCCCCTCTCGAACGGAGCTGAGCTTGGTTCGGTTCGAAAATGTCGGATTGCGTTACGGTCTGGGGCCGGAGATCCTGCGCGACCTCAGCTTCCAGATCCCGGCGCATTCGTTCCAGTTTCTCACCGGCCCCTCGGGTGCCGGCAAGACCTCGCTGCTGCGCCTGTTGTTCCTGTCGCACCGACCGACGCGGGGACTCGTCAATCTGTTCGGCCACGACATCTCGCGTCTCGGCAAGGACGAGATCGCCGATCTGCGCAAGCGCATCGGCATCGTGCTGCAGGATTTCCGCCTGCTCGATCACATGACGACCTATGAGAACGTCGCGCTGCCGTTCCGCGTCATGGGCCGCAGCGAGTCGAGCTACCGCAAGGAGGTGATCGACTTGCTGCGCTGGGTCGGGCTTGGCGACCGCATGGACGCGCTGCCGCCGATCCTGTCGGGCGGCGAGAAGCAGCGCGCGGCGATCGCGCGCGCCGTGATCTCGCGGCCGCAACTGCTGCTCGCGGACGAGCCGACCGGCAGCGTCGACCCGACGCTCGGACGCCGCCTGCTGCGGCTTTTCATCGAACTCAACAAATCAGGCACCGCCGTCATCATCGCGACCCACGACATCGGCCTGATGGACCAGTACGAGGCCCGGCGGCTGGTGCTGCACCAGGGACGGTTGCACGTCTATGAGTAGGACCGACGAGCGCGGCGTGTTGGTCGACCTCGGACAGGAGCGTCCGCAGCTTCCGGCCAACGCGCGCAACATGTCGCCGATCGTGCCGCGCGCCTCGATCCAGGGCCGCGCGCTGGTCGCCGTCGTCGCCATCATGACCTTCCTGGCGTCGATGACCACGGGCACGGTGCTATTGGTGAGCGCCTCCGCCGCGGAATGGCAGTCGGACGTCGCCAGCGAAATCACCATCCAGGTTCGCCCGCAGGCCGGCCGCGATCTCGAACGCGACACCGCGGCGGTGACGGAGGCGATGCGCGCGCAAGCCGGCGTCGTCGAGGTCAAGCCGTTCACCCGGGAGGAGAGCGGCAAGCTGCTCGAGCCCTGGCTCGGCACCGGCCTGTCGATGGACGACCTGCCGGTGCCGCGCATGATCATCGCGCGTGTGCAACCCGGCACGCTGCTCGATCTCGGCGCCTTGCGCGCGCGTGTGACCCAGGTCGCGCCAAGTGCCAGCGTCGACGATCACCGCGCCTGGATCGAGCGGATGCGCTCGATGACCAACGCCACCGTGCTCGCCGGCCTCGGCATCCTCGCGCTGGTCATCATCGCCACCATCATCTCGGTCTCGTTCGCGACCCGTGGCGCCATGGCGGCGAACCGTCCGATCGTCGAGGTGCTGCATTTCGTCGGCGCCGGCGACCGCTACATCGCCAATCACTTCCTGCGTCATTTCCTGAGGCTCGGCCTCGAGGGCGGCGTGATCGGCGGCGGCGCCGCCATGCTGGTGTTCGGCTTCTCCGAGTCGATCGCCGGCTGGTTTTCCGGTACCCCCGTCGGCGACCAGTTCGCGGCGCTGCTCGGCACCTTCTCGCTGCGGCCGTCCGGCTACATCGTGCTCGCGGCCCAGGCCGTGCTGATCGGCGCCATCACCGCGGTGGCCTCACGCCAGACCCTGTTTGCGACGTTGAACGATGTGGATTGAGTTCTTTCTTCCGTTCTCCCGCAGGAGAGGGCGAAGAAACCGGACTCCACTTCGCCTCAAAACCTTTTAAAATCACCTCAGGGAAGGGATCACCGACACTATATGACCTCGCCGACCGACGATCGATCGCCGAACCTGCCGCGCGGCTGGCTGCGCGCGGCCGTGGTGTCGACGATTGCGCTCGCCTTCGTCGGCGCGGCGGCGGGCTTCATCGCGTTCCTGTCGCAATTGCGCGGCGCCGAGATCGCCCCAAGCCGCAAGGCAGACGGCATCGTGGTCCTGACCGGCGGCTCCTCGCGGGTGTCCGACGCGATGGAGCTGCTCGCTGCCGGCTACGGCAGACGGCTCCTGATCTCCGGCGTGCACCCGACGTCGACGGCGAACGACATCTCCCGGACCCTGCCGGAGAACCAGTCCTTCATGACCTGTTGTGTCGATCTCGACCGTACCGCGCTTTCGACCCGCGGCAATGCGGCGGAGGCGCGGCGCTGGGCCGACGGCCGCCGGTTCAAGTCGCTGATCGTGGTCACCTCGAACTATCACATGCCGCGCGCGCTGGTGGAATTCTCGCATGCGATGCCGCAGACGACGTTGATCCCATTCGCAGTGGTCGGCGACAAATGGCGCGAGGAGCCGTGGTGGACCTCGGCGTCTACCTTGCGGCTGCTGCTGTCGGAATATGTCAAGTACGTCGCGGCCGAGCTCAGGGTGCGGCTGGAGGATTTCGGGATTGACCTTTCGCCCGAGATGTCGGAGCAGCCTGCAGGTCATCAGCCAAAGCGGCCCGCCACCGCCCAAGCCAATTGATCGGCAAAATAATCGGATCGTCGATGTTCCTGATTTTCGTGCGCTCGCTCGTGTTCAACGTGCTGTTCTACGCCGTGCTGGTCTGCCTCGCGATCGTGGCGCTGCCGACCTTCGCATTGCCGCCGCGCGCCATGCTGACGGTCGCGCAATGGTGGGCCAAGGCGACGCTGGTCCTGATGCGCGTGGTCTGCAACATCAAGGTCGAATTCCGCGGTGTCGAGAACATCCCGCAGGGGCCGCTGGTGATCGTGGCGAAGCATCAGTCGTTCTGGGAGACGTTCGTTCTGCCCGGTTTCTTCAATCGTCCGATCTTCATCCTCAAGCGTCAGCTCATGCAGATCCCGGTGTTCGGCCAGTTTCTGGTCAAGACCGGGATGATCGCGATCGACCGCAAGGCCGGCGTGAAGGCGCTCTTGGACATGACGCGGCGGGCGCGCGAGGCGGTGCGCTCGGGCAGGCAGCTCGTCATCTTTCCGGAAGGCACGCGCCGCGCGCCGGGCGCGCCGCCCGACTACAAGACCGGCTTTGCGCAGATCTATTCGTCCTGCGGCGTGCCGTGTCTGCCGATCGCGCTCAACTCCGGCCTGTTCTGGCCGCGGCGCACCTTCATGCGCTATCCCGGCACGCTCGTGGTGGAATTCCTCGATCCGTTGCCATCAGGCCTGCCGAAGGATGAGTTTCTCTCCCGTGTGCAAACGGCCATCGAAGAGGCAACGAGCCGCCTCGTCGAAGCCGGCCGCAAGGAGCAGGAGCAATTGATCGGCGCCTCGCCGAGTTACGCGCCGTCGGAGAACTAGCGGATCTCTCGATCGTCGGGAGCCGGCGGGTGCAGGGAATGCGCCTCCCCATGCAGCATAGTCGCAAGCTGATGCAATTGCGTATCGCGAAAGCCTTCGGCCTCGATCGCCTTCACCGTCGCGGTGACATAGTCGCGATTGGCGCCAGACTGGCCGTGGCCCTGAACGACATGGCGGTGCTGCTCGACAAGCGACAGACGGCCGGCATATTGCACATGGCCGCGGTCGACGACATAGGCGAGCGCGGAGACGCGCTGGCTCGCATCGTTCTCCAGCCAGACCGAGCGCATCACCTCGCGATAGACCGAGGTCACCTGCTCGCGTGCCCGCAAGTAAGCGACGACCTCAGTGCGGTTCTTTTCGGCGACGCGAAAGGCGATGCCGCGGCAGGCGCCGCCGCGGTCGAGCCCGAGCACCAGGCCCGGCTTCTCCGGCGTGCCGCGATGGACGAAGGAATAGACGCAGAGCGCCCGGTGCTCGCCGACCAGCCGCGCCGGGAGGCGCTCCTCGAAATCGAATCCCGGACGCCACATCAGCGAACCATAGCCGAACACCCAGAGGTCGCCCGTGGCTGTGGTGACGGAGGGGAGGGTGATTTCGGACATTTCGGGCACGGCTACCAGAACCGCGCCCCCAAAAGAAGCGAATTCTCCGCCTTTCGTCGGGGGCTGGCCTCGCTTACATTTGCCAAAATCTGGGACCAAAGGGTCGCCGCATGTCCAATATGACCGTTGCCGCAGGCCACCGCCGCTCCCGTTGGGGCCTTTTCATCGCCCCCGTCCTCGTCCTGATCCTCGCCGTTGCCTGGAGCTGCTTCTGGTTCTACGCGGCCTCGCAGGCCGAAGTGGCCGCAGACGCCTGGCGGGCGCAGGAGGCTAAATCCGGCCGCATCTATGATTGCGCCAAGCGCTCGATCGCCGGCTTCCCGTTCCGCTTCGAGGTCCAGTGCTCCGGCGCCAGCGTGGCCCTGGTCTCGCAGAATGCCAGCAAGACGCCGTTCACGGCCAAGCTCGACAACATCCTGGTCGTTGCGCAGGTGTACGATCCCAAGCTCGTCATCGCCGAATTCTCCGCGCCGGCGACACTGACCGACGGCGTCACGCAAAACACCTTCGTGGTGAACTGGAGCAAGGGCCGCAGCAGCGTGGTCGGCCTGCCCTCCGTGCCGGACCGTGCCTCCATCGTGTTCGACGATCCCAACATCAATCGTCTCGACGGCAGCATGCAGGTGCCGCTCGCGCGCGCCAAGCAGGTCGAGCTGCACGGACGCCTCGCGGACGGATCGCCGGCCGAACACCCTGTGATCGAGACCGTGCTCCATGTCGCGCAGGGCAGCATCCAGGGCGTTCATCCCTTGCTCGCCGAGCCGTTCGAGGCGGACACACGCGCCAAGATCACGGGCCTGTCCGACCTGACGCCAAAACCCTGGCCGCAGCGCTTCCGCGAGATCCAGGCCGCCGGCGGTCATATCGAGATCGTGCAGTCGCGGATCCAGCAGGGTGAGATGATCGCGGTTGCGGCCGGCACGCTCGCCCTCTCGGCCAACGGCCGGCTCGACGGCGAATTGCAGATGACGGTGACGGGCCTCGAGCGCGTGATCCCGGCGCTCGGCATCGAGAAGATGCTGGAGGAGGGCGTGCCGCAGGCCACGCTCGATCGCGTCGCGCCCGGCATGAAGTCGCAGGACCTCAACAATCTGTTCGGCGCGCTCGATCGCGCCGTTCCCGGCCTCGGCAAGGTCATCAAGCAGAACGCCAATGCCGGCGTTGCCGCCGGCATCAATTCGATCGGCACCGAGAGCACGCTGGAAGGCAAGAAGGCGAGGAGCTTCCCGCTGAAGTTCGTCGACGGCGCCGTGCTGCTCGGCCCGGTCAAGGTCGGCCAGATCCCGCCGCTGTATTAGGTGGCGTAGCTGCCGTAGCCCGGATGGAGCGAAGCGCAATCCGGGACGGTGCCAGCCGCGATCAAGAATCTCGGATTACGCTTGCGCTCCATCCGGGCTACGAACTCAGGGCTTCTTCAGCGCCCCATGCTGCCGGCCGAAATCCGCGGCCGCCGAATCCTGGCCGATCTCGACGATGCCGCGGCGGATGGCGCGGGTGCGGGTGAAATGGTCGAACAGCGCCTCGCCGTCGCCGCGGCGGATCGCGCGGGTGAGTTTGGCGAGATCCTCGGTGAAGGTGCCGAGCATTTCCAGCACGGCTTCCTTGTTGGCGAGGAAGACGTCGCGCCACATCGTCGGATCGGACGCGGCGATGCGGGTGAAATCGCGGAAACCGCCAGCCGAGAACTTGATCACCTCGGACTCCGTCACCTGCGCCAGTTCGTCGGCGGTGCCGACGATGGTGTAGGCGATCAGATGCGGCAGATGGCTGGTGATCGCGAGCACGAGATCGTGATGATCCGGCGTCATGACCTCGACCTTGGCGCCCATCGCCGCCCAGAAGGCGCGCAGGCGATCGGTCGCGGCCGCATCGACGCCTTCCGGCGGGGTGAGAATGCACCAGCGGTTGATGAAGAGCTCGGCGAAACCTGAATCCGGCCCTGAATGCTCGGTGCCCGCCACGGGATGCGCCGGCACGAAATGAATGGTCTTCGGCAGATGCGGCGCCATGTCCCTGACGATGGCGCCCTTGACCGAGCCGACGTCGGAGATGATTGCGCCGGGCTTCAGATGCGCGGCGATCTCCTGCGCGACCTCGCCGCAGGCGCCGACGGGAATGCAGAGGATGACCAGATCGGCATCCTTCACCGCTTCCGCATTGGTCGCCACGACCTGGTCGACGATACCGAGCTCCATCACCCGCGCGCGGGTCTTCTCCGAGCGCGCGGTGGTGACGATCTCGCCCGCCAGGCCCTGGAGCTTCGCAGCGCGCGCGATCGAGCCGCCGATCAGGCCGAAACCGATCAGCGCGATGCGCTGGAAGTGCGGTGCGCTGTTCATTTGCCGGCCATGAAATCGCGCAG
Organism: Bradyrhizobium sp. 25ACV; assembly: GCF_054863005.1. Classification (NCBI taxonomy): domain Bacteria; kingdom Pseudomonadati; phylum Pseudomonadota; class Alphaproteobacteria; order Hyphomicrobiales; family Nitrobacteraceae; genus Bradyrhizobium; species Bradyrhizobium sp. 25ACV. Next base: position 194,865 of record NZ_JAVAYO010000007.1, on the reverse strand, counting down.
GCCGTCGAGGACGAGGCGGTTCGCCTCCTCGGTGCCGATGGTCATACGCAGCGAATGCGGCAGGCCGTAATTCTTTAAGCCGCGCAGCACGAGGCCCCGCTTGGTCAGGAAGGCGTCGGCATCGTCAGCGGTCTTGCCCTTGTCGGTCGGGAAGTGGATCAGCACGAAATTGGCGACGCTCGGCGTCACCTTCAGTCCGAGCTTGCCGATCTCCTCGGTCAGCCAGTTGCGCCAGGTCTCGGTGAACTGCTTCGACATCGCCTGGTGCGCGGTGTCCTCGATCGCGGCGACCGCGGCATACATTGCCGGCGTCGACACGTTGAACGGGCCGCGGATGCGGTTGACCGCGTCGATGATGTGCTCGGGGCCGAACATCCAGCCGATGCGCAGCGCGGCGAGGCCGTGGATCTTGGAGAAGGTGTGCGTCACCACCGTATTCTCGGTGGTGGCGACCAGCTCGATTCCCATCTCGTAGTCGTTGCGCGAGACGTAGTCGCAATAGGCGGCATCGAGCACCAGCAGCACGTGCGAGGGCAGGCCGGAGCGCAGGCGCTTGACCTCGTCGAACGGCACATAGGTGCCGGTCGGATTGTTCGGGTTGGCGAGCCAAACCAGCTTGGTGCGCGGCGTCACCGCCTTGAGGATGGCGTCGACGTCGCAGGTGAGGTTGGTCTCCTGCGCGACGACATTCTTGGCACCGACCGCCATGGTCGCGATCGGGTAGACCAGGAAGCCGTGCGTGGTCGAGATCGCCTCGTCACCGTGGCTGAGATAGGTGTGCGCCAGCAGATTGAGGATCTCGTCCGAGCCGGCGCCGCAGATGATGCGGTTGGGGTCGAGCCCGAAGGAGCGGCCGATCGCCTCGCGCAGCACGCGCGAGGTTCCTTCCGGATAGTCTTCCAAATGATCCGCCACGCGCTTGAACGCCTCGATCGCCTTGGGCGAGGGCCCGAACGGCGTCTCGTTGGCCGACAGCTTGAATACCTTGCGGCCCGGCTCCGCCACCGGGCTCTTGCCGGGCGTGTAGGGCGCAATATCGAGAATGCCGGGATTCGGCACGGGGCGGGACATCTTGAACTCCGAAAATGGCGGGGCGCGGCGCGTGGTTTACGATTTCGCCCCGGTCGGGGGCACCGTATAGCGCGTTGCGTGGCTGCCGACGAGGGCCGTGGAGCGCACCGAGGCCCCCGCCTCGATCAGGGCAGCCCTGATTTTGTCGATGCTGGTCGCGCTCGTGACCGAGACCAGCAGCGCCGCGCCGTCGAAGGCGGTATCAGGCACCGCCACGATCTCGGCGAGCGGCGACAGGGCGCGCGCGACCTCGGCGTTCCAGCCGGAGACGCGGACGCTGAAGGTCTCGACCTCCGTCACCAGGGCGCTGTCGGCGACGCGCGAAATCGCGAACACCGGCAGTGCCGCCGGATGATCGTCGCGCTCGACGAAGGGCATCCGCGCGATAATCTTCGGCGCGCCTTCCGTTTCGAGCAAGAGCCACCATGGCGTGCGGCTCGACGTCGCCGACACCAGCGCCAGATCGCCCTTGGATTTCGCTACCGCCTCGACCGCGGCCTGCGCGCTGAAATGCGCGACGTAAGGCACGGTGAAGCCGAAATGGAAGCGCGCGGAATCGCGCATCGCCGGCTCGCTCGCCGAGATGTCGGCATGCACCGAGAACGGCGCCTGCACATAGGTGAACGTCGAGATGATGACGCGCCAGATGCTCTCGACCGTGTCGAGCGGCAGGATGCCGCGATGGCGCTGCACGATCTCGCGCATCATGGCGGCCTCGCGCGCGGGGCGGAACGCCGAGCCGACCTCCTGGGTCTGCTTCACCTGGATCAGGCGGTCGATGATGTCGCCGCGCTGCATCAGCAGGCGATGCATGCCCTCGTCGATCGCGTCGATCTCCTTGCGCAGTTCCTGGAGCGATGGTGGCGCGGGCGGACGTTGGGACATGTCTGGCTGTCGATGGTTTCGATGGGGGATGTCCTGATTAGGCAGTCGGGACGGCGAAAGCAAAGAGAAATCACGTCCTTTTCGGATGACGCGAGAGAGACGAATTGGGCCGATCCGGGCCGCGACTTGACGAAAACCGCCCAAGACGGTAGCTTTTGCCCGTTCCGTGGTCATTTGAGCCGGCCGGCTTGCAGCCACGTTAAAAAACTCGCTAAACAGGCCGGGGACGCTTCCGATCCCGGCCGAACCTATCGTTCAGGCCGGGTTTTTCATGGCCTGATGCAAGTGGCGATCACGCGTTTGATCGCAAACGAGGTCGATGGTCAGATGGGTAGCGTCAAGTCGATACCGAGTCCTGCGATCAGCGCCGACGAGCGGTCGCACGAGGTGGATCATCCAAGCTCGCAGATCGCGCATTTCGGCGCCGAGCAGCCGCTGCGGCTCGACTGCGGCATCGATCTCACCCCGTTCCAGATCGCCTACCAGACCTATGGCGAGCTCAACGCCGATCGCTCCAACGCGGTGCTGATCTGCCATGCGCTGACCGGCGATCAGCATGTCGCCAATGTGCATCCCGTCACTGGCAAGCCCGGTTGGTGGGAGACGCTGGTCGGCCCTGGACGTCCGATTGATCCCAAGCACTACTTCATCATCTGCTCCAACGTGATCGGCGGCTGCATGGGCTCGACCGGGCCGGCGTCGATCAATCCTGCTACCGGCAAGGTTTGGGGCCTGGATTTCCCGGTCATCACCATTCCCGACATGGTGCGTGCGCAGGCGATGCTGGTCGACCGGCTCGGCGTCGACACGCTGTTTGCGGTCGTCGGCGGCTCGATGGGCGGCATGCAGGTGCTGCAATGGACCGCCGCCTATCCTTCCCGCGTGTTCTCCGCGCTGGCGATTGCCTGCGCGACGCGGCACTCGGCGCAGAACATCGCCTTCCATGAGCTCGGCCGCCAGGCCGTGATGGCCGATCCCGACTGGCACGGCGGCGGCTATGCCGATCACGGCATCCATCCGCATCGCGGGCTCGCGGTGGCGCGGATGGCGGCGCACATCACCTATCTCTCGGACGCGGCGCTGCATCGAAAATTCGGCCGGCGCATGCAGGACCGCGAGCTGCCGACCTTCTCGTTCGACGCCGACTTCCAGGTCGAATCCTATCTGCGCTACCAGGGCTCGTCCTTCGTCGAGCGTTTCGACGCCAATTCCTATCTCTATCTGACGCGCGCGATGGATTATTTCGACATCGCCGCCGACCATGGCGGCGTGCTCGCAAAGGCGTTCGCGGGAATTGCGACCCGCTTCTGCGTGGTCTCCTTCACCAGCGACTGGCTGTTTCCGACCTCGGAATCGCGCGCGCTGGTGCACGCGCTGAATGCGTCGAGCGCGCGGGTGTCGTTCGCCGAGATCGAGACCGATCGCGGCCACGACGCCTTCCTGCTCGACGTGCCCGAATTCTTCGACATCTCCCGCGCCTTCCTGCAATCGGCGGGCAAGGCGCGCGGGCTCACCAGGGACGGCTAGTCATGTCTGTACAGGAAGTGCTGCCGTTGAACGGCGTCGCGACCGGATCGTCCGGCCAGTTTCGCGCCGATCATCTGCTGGTCGCCGAGATGGTCAAGCCGGGCTCGAAAGTGCTCGACGTCGGATGCGGCGAGGGCGACCTGCTTCAGCTGATGGAGACCCGCGGCATTGACGGCCGCGGCATCGAGCTGTCGCGCGAGGGCGTCAATCGCTGCGTCGCCAAGGGCCTTGCGGTGGTGCAGGGCGATGCCGACACCGACCTCGTCAATTATCCGGATGACGCCTTCGACTATGTGATCCTGTCGCAGACGCTGCAGGCGACGCGGCAGCCGCGGGTGGTCCTGGAGAATCTGCTGCGCATCGGCCGCCGCGCCATCGTCTCGTTCCCGAATTTCGGTTTCTGGAAGATGCGGCTCCAGCTCCTGGTCGGCGGCCACATGCCGCGCACCGAGAATTTGCCGGCGACCTGGTACGACACCGCCAACATCCATTTCTGCACCATCAAGGATTTCGTGCAGCTCTGCGACGAGATCAACGTCAAGATGGAGCGCTCGGTCGCGCTCGATCTCTACGGCCGCCCGGTGCCGCTGAATCTGCCCTGGTGGGTCTGGAACATGTTCGGCGAGCAGGCGGTGTTCTTGCTCAGCCGCGGCGGGGGGAAGTGACGCCGTAGGCGTCATTCCGGGGCGCGCGTAGCGCGAACCCGGAATCCATCGAGCAACAGCGCCTGCAGCGCAATGGATTCCGGGCCTGCGCCGCCGGCGCATCCCGGAATGACAGCTAGTGCGGAGCCAGGGACCGCGTGTCGCGCACCGGCCATCTTCCCGCCTCCACCAGCGTCACGAACCGCGCCACCGTCTCGTTGAACAGCGCGGGCTCTTCGAGATTGAGCACGTGGCCCGACTTCGGAAACATCGCCAGCCCCGCCGCAGGCAGATGCTTCTTCAGGAACAGGCTCGGTCCGACGCATAGATCGTCCTCGTCGCCGCAGATGATCAGCGCCGGCGTCGATGCGCGCTTGATCGCATCCGTCATCGTGTAAATCGAGGGGCGGCGGCCCTGGAAGCCGCGCATCGTGCGCGCCGAACCCTTGGCGTCGTGGCGCGCCAGCGCGGCGTAGAAATCGGCGTGGCCGCGGGGATCCTTCACCAGGAAGGGAATCCGGCTAGGCGCCTCGCGCGTCACTTTCGCGACCTCCGCGGAGCCCAGCGTCTCGAACTGCTCGGCATTGGCGCGGCACTGCTTGCGCCAGGCCTCCAGGTTCTCGATCTCCGAGCCGGAGCCGACGCCGGCCAGCGTCATCGACAACGCGCGCTGCGGCGCGTTGAGCCCGATCTGGAGCGAGGAGTAGGCGCCCATCGACAGGCCGACCAGATGCGCGCGCTCAATCCTGAGATGATCGAGCACCGCGAGCGCATCGCTGTAGAAATGCGTGTAGCTGTAAACCTCGCCTTCAGGCACGTCCGACGGCGTGTAGCCGCGGGCCGAATAGGTGATGCAGCGATGGCCGCGCGAGAAGTAGCGCATCTGCGGCTCCCAATTGGTGTGGTCGGCCGCGAACTCGTGCAGAAAAATGATCGGCGTTCCCTGACCCGCTTCTTCGAAATAGATGCGGACGTCGTCCCTGGTCGTGGCGTGGGGCATTAACCGTTTCCCTCTCTTAAAGCCGCCTTTGCAAGATCGCAGTTAATGCTGTTGTCGGCAATGCGGCGGCCTCGAGCCAGTATCGGCACAAAATCATCGCAGCCATTCGCAGGCAGCCCGCGTCTTTTTCTCGCCACATCGGGCGGCTTAACGGCCAGACCGATGTCGGCCGTTGCACGGGCCGATTGGGAAGTGGGGTGTCAACGAAGGATGAAGAATGTTTGAGTTGTTTGCGTCTCGCCTGTCGCGTTGTGTTGTCGCGCTGGCGATCTTCTTCGCGGCGGTGGCCGCGTTCGTTTCTCCGGCCTCAGCGCGGCCGCATCATCGTCATAGCGCAGAGCGGCACGCACACGTGCACCACGCCAGACATCATCACTACCGCCACCATGCACGCAGCTCGCGCTTCGAGCGCAGCGCGGCGCAGTTGCGGGCGAGCGGATTCGCCGACACCCAGGCGAGCTATGATCCGAACGCCAATAGCGGCGGCATGGTCCACAACACCATGGCTAATACCGCAATGGCCAATAGCGGCGGCTTCGGCGGCGGATCGAACCTCGTATCCGAGGCGCGCCGCTATGTCGGCGGCAATCCGACCGGGCGCGGCAGCCTGTGGTGCGCGCGTTTCATGAACATGGTGCTGGAGCACACCGGCCATAAGGGCTCGGGCTCCGACATGGCGAGCTCGTTCGCGCGTTACGGCACCCGTGTCTCCGGTCCGCAGGTCGGCGCCATCGCGGTGATGTCGCGCGGCCGCCGCGGCGGTCATGTCGGCATCATCACGGGCATCGACGCGCAGGGCAATCCGATCATGATCTCCGGCAACAACGGCAACCGCGTCCGCGAAGCGCCGGTCTCGCGCGGGCGGATCTATGCCTATGTGATGCCGAACTGAGGTGAGGTGCGTAGGGTGGGTTAGCTAGCGGTCGCGCGAAGTGCGGTCCGCTGGCGTAACCCACCTCGTCTGTTTCTGCGGTGACAGACAGTGGTGGGTTACGCCTTCGGCTAACCCACCGTACGAAGCTCACACCAGCTTCGGCTCTTCCAACGCGATCGCATCGCCGACGCCGATCTCGCCACCTTCGATCACCTCGGCATAGATGCCGCAGTCCATGTGCCCGAGATTGCGCGAGAGCGTCGGCGGGATCTCGAGATCGCGCTTGGCCGTCACCGGGTCGACATTGGTGGCCGGACAGCGGACGATACGCTTGACCACCTTCAGCCGCGCCGCGCCGATCGCCAGCGTCTGGCCGACGAGATCGAGCTCGGACCAGGCCGGCCAGCCCTTTACATAAAGATTAGCGCGGAAACGCAGGGGATTCACGGCAGTGCCGCCCAGCATGGTCTCGATGGCGCGGACGCTGCCGAGACTGATGATGGAGACGACCTTGCGGGCCACGTCGGAGAAGCTGTGGTCGCGGCCGGACAGCAGCCTCGGCGGGCCCTTTAGCTCCGGCTGAAAGTTCTCCGCGAAGTACCTCTCGATAGCGGCGCGCCCGGCGGCGGTCTCGAGGTCGCCGCTGGCGACGGTCTGGCCGTCCTTGCGGATGGTCAAGACATTGGTGGCGTCGTCGAACCGGCTGTCGAGCTCGGCAAGCCGCTCATTGCGTGCGAGCATCAGAAACTGGATTTTCGGCCTCCACTCGGGCCGTTCGGGATCGAAGCCGCTCGGACCGTTCTCGATGGCGTAGCGGCGGTCGGCGGGCAGGGTCTGGCCCGTCCGCAAGGGGGCGCGGTGCAGGAGCTCCGGTGTCAGGCCCTTGATCGGGTAGCGGTAAAGGCCGGTGATCTCGGCGGTCTGGCTAGCTGTCATGCCGCTACTTAAGGGATTCGACCCGGCCCCGCCAAGCCGGCGGATCAGCGCACGAAATTGTGAATTGGCCTCTTTCGCATCTGCAGCCTGCTTCCCACATCTGCCTCACGCCGGCGGCAACGTCGGCAAAACACGACCGTTACCGGTTGAGAAACGTCAATGCGGTAATCGGAAACCCAATGAAGATGCCGTTTGGAGTGCCTTAGAGGGCTCCAGGGGCAGGCCGAGGGACAGAAAAGATGAATATCGACAAATACACCGAACGCTCCAGGGGCTTCGTCCAGTCAGCGCAGTCGCTTGCGATGCGCGAGGGGCACCAGCAGTTTTCCACCCTGCACGTGCTCAAGGTCCTCCTGGACGACAATGAGGGCCTGGCTTCCGGCCTGATCGACCGCGCCGGCGGCAATTCCCGTGCAATCCTGAAGGCGACCGAGGATGCCCTCGGCAAGGTGCCGAAGGTCAGTGGCGGCGGCGCCGGCCAGATCTATCTGGCGCCCGAGCTCGCCCGCACTTTTGATGCCGCCGAAAAGGCCGGCGAGAAGGCTGGCGACAGCTTCGTCACCGTCGAGCGGCTGTTGCTCGGCCTAACGCTGGAAAAGACCAGCGAGGCCGGCACCATCCTCGCCAAGGGCGGCGTCACCCCGCAAAACCTCAATGCGGCGATCGAGGCCCTGCGCAAGGGCCGCACGGCCGATTCGGCCACTGCCGAGAACGCGTATGACGCGCTGAAGAAATATGCCCGCGACCTGACCCAGGCCGCGCGCGACGGCAAGCTCGATCCGGTCATCGGCCGCGACGAGGAGATCCGCCGCACCATCCAGGTGCTTTCGCGCCGGACCAAGAACAATCCCGTCCTGATCGGCGAGCCCGGAGTCGGCAAGACCGCCATCGCGGAAGGGTTGGCGCTGCGCATCGTCAACGGCGATGTGCCGGAGAGCCTGAAGGACAAGAAGCTGCTCTCGCTCGACCTCGGCGCGCTGATCGCGGGTGCAAAATACCGCGGTGAGTTCGAGGAGCGGCTGAAGGCCGTACTCCAGGAGGTGACCGCGAGCGAGGGAAATTTCGTCCTCTTCATCGACGAGATGCACACCCTGATCGGCGCCGGCAAGGGCGACGGCGCGATGGACGCCTCCAATTTGCTCAAGCCCGCGCTCGCCCGCGGCGAGCTGCACTGCATCGGCGCGACCACGCTCGATGAGTACCAGAAGCACGTCGAGAAGGACGCCGCGCTGGCGCGGCGCTTCCAGCCGATCTTCGTCAGCGAGCCTTCGGTCGAGGACACCATCTCGATCCTGCGCGGCCTCAAGGACAAGTACGAGCAGCACCACGGCGTGCGAATCACGGATTCCGCGCTTGTTGCCGCGACGACGCTGTCCAACCGCTACATCACCGACCGCTTCCTGCCCGACAAGGCGATCGACCTCATGGACGAGGCGGCTGCGCGGCTGAAGATGCAGGTCGATTCCAAGCCGGAAGAGCTGGATTCGCTCGACCGCGAGATCATCCGGCTCAAGATCGAGCAGGAAGCTCTCAAGAAGGAAAGCGATCCCGGCTCCAAGTCCCGTCTCGAGACGCTCCAGAAAGAGCTCGCCGAGCTCGAGGAGAAGTCCGCGGCGCTGACGGCGCGCTGGAGCGCGGAGAAGAACAAGCTCTCCAACGCCCAGAAGCTGAAGTCGGAGCTGGACGCCCTGCGCGTCGATCTCGCCGACGCCCAGCGTCGCGGCGAATTCCAGAAGGCCGGCGAGCTGGCCTATGGCCGGATCCCGCAGCTCGAGAAGCAGCTTGCGGATATCGAGGCGCGTGAGGGCTCCGGCGAGATGATGGAGGAGGCGGTCACCGCCAACCACATCGCGCAGGTGGTCTCGCGCTGGACCGGCGTGCCCGTCGACAAGATGCTGGAGGGCGAGAAGGAGAAGCTCCTGAAGATGGAGGAGCAGCTCGGCACCCGCGTCGTCGGCCAGGCCGAGGCCGTGCGCGCGGTCGCAACCGCCGTGCGTCGCTCGCGCGCGGGCCTGCAGGACCCGAACCGCCCCACGGGCTCGTTCATGTTCTTAGGCCCCACCGGCGTCGGCAAGACCGAGCTGACCAAGGCCTTGGCCGAGTACCTGTTCAACGACGAGACCGCGATGGTCCGCCTCGACATGTCCGAGTACATGGAGAAGCACTCGGTCTCGCGTCTGATCGGCGCGCCTCCGGGCTATGTCGGCTATGACGAGGGCGGCGCGCTTACCGAAGCGGTGCGGCGCCGGCCCTACCAGGTGGTGCTGTTCGACGAGATCGAGAAGGCGCATCCCGACGTCTTCAACGTCCTGTTGCAGGTGCTCGACGACGGCCGCCTGACCGACGGCCAGGGCCGCACCGTCGACTTCCGCAACACGCTGATCATCATGACCTCGAACCTCGGTTCGGAATTCCTGGTGAACCAGCCGGAGGGCGAGGACACCTCGGCCGTGCGCGAGCAGGTGATGGCGATGGTGCGCGGGCATTTCCGCCCCGAATTCCTCAACCGCGTCGACGAGATCATCCTGTTCCACCGCTTGCAGCGGAGCGAGATGGGCCGGATCGTCGAGATCCAGTTCGCGCGGCTGCAGAGGCTGCTGACCGATCGCAAGATCGTGCTGACGCTCGACGCCGCCGGCCGCGACTGGCTCGCCGCCAAGGGCTGGGACCCCGCCTACGGCGCAAGGCCGCTCAAGCGCGTGATCCAGCGTCACGTCCAGGACCCGCTCGCCGAGATGATCCTGGCCGGTGACATCAGGGACGGCGATACTGTCGCGATCTCGTCCGAAGGCAACGTCCTGACCTTCAACGGCAAGGCGCCACAGACCGCCGAGATCGCCCAGTTCGAGGCGCCGGTGGCGAAGCGGAAGCTGAACTGAACGCGGGCGATCAAAGCCTGAAACGACAAGCCGCCCCGGAGAGGTCAGCCTCTCCGGGGCGATTTTTTTGCGGGTGGTTCGTTCGCTGATGGTGGAGCGGAGCGCCGTTTTGCCGGGGCGAGCGTCTTCGCGGTGCACTCCCACCGGCATATGCACGCCATCTACAATTTTGACGCACTGCACGCAAAGGAAGTGTTGTGCAAATGCGACACGTAAAGCGCTTTAACGCTGTGGCTGTGCGAATCCTCTTGAACAACCCGACACATCATCGCCACAATCCCTAACGAGGGGTTAAGGGGGCGTAGCATGCGTGGCGTGGGGGCGTTGCGTCGACGTTTAGCGTTCAGCATCCTGATGCTGGCTGGCGCTGTTTTGACAGGGTGCAAAACCTGGGATAGCGGGCCCGATAGGCTATACAGCCCGGCAGAGGAAGTATCCCTCGCGCGCGCATGGCTGGATGGCGATACAGGCCCTGATGGCAAGCGTCGCATCCAGGGAATGGTCGAACGTTATTATTCCGTAGATTCGAATAGTCCGACGGCCGAAGGCGATCGGGTGTTCTATCGCAATGAAGTTATTGCGCGACGGATGTACATCATCGATCTGGAGTATTCCGAATATGAAACGGCATTGACGAATGAGCGGCAGAAGTTCGGCTTTGGCACGTCGGTAGTCGCACAGTCCCTTACGATTGCGAGTTCCCTAACGACTCCACTTCGCTCCGCGCAAATTCTCGCAGGTGCAGCGTCCGGGGTAAGCGCCGCTCGCGGATTCTACGACAGCGAAATTGTCATCGCGAAGACGATCCAGATCGCTCAAGGACATATGCGAGCCAAGCGGGACGAGATTGCCAAGCGCATTATCCCTTTGCGCGATGCACCGTCAGCAGCCTATCCGCTCTCGGCAGCCCTTCACGATCTCGAAGACTATTATCGGGCCGGCACGCTCACCGCAGGATTGATTGAAGCTCTCGGAAAATCGGGAGAGGCGGCGGATCAAGCCGCCTTGCAGAAAGAAGTTGTAATAAGCGGAGTTTATAGCCCGGACTCATCGACGAGAATTCTGGACGCATTTCTAAGGCCAGGCGGAGGCAATTCAGCAATCAATCGCACCAATCTCAAAGCAGCGAACGCGTGCTTGCCGAAAGGGTTCACAAATGTGCGAAGCATCCTCACGAGCTCCGGCCTGGGATCGGTTCGGCGCCAGGTTATCGTCTGCCTTAAACTTTAGCCGGTCGGCGAAACAGCAGTACTGGAGAGCGTAATGTCTGAGATCATAACCAGCAGGCACGATGCGATTAGCTTCGTAGAGTTCAACATCAACCAAGAAGCGATGAGAATATCTCTAACTCTGAATAACAATGGTACATATACTGGCGCTACGGAATTTGATGATGACGGACCAGTACCTAAAGCAGAGTCGGCCGCCGCGGCAAAGGCTGCGGCAAAGACCGCAATTGAGGCTGGCAATGATTCAATTGAGGTCACACTTGCTGCCGATGGTACGTACGCGGTTGCGTAGCTCGCGTGGAAGATAGCGACTTGCCGATCTGATCGTGATCTGGATGGCGGTCGAGCCGCCGCTATTGGGCTTCGTTGGCGGACAACAAATCGCCGCGGCATCCTGACTGCGCAGGAGCGCTCGTGGAGTCGCGTTCTGCGTGCAGAGCGCGATCCTGCATTGATTCAGAATGGCCCCGCAGCGTGGACCAAAGGAATGATCCACGGCTCGCCAAGTCCAGCAGCCGACTGGAACGCGCCGGGATCTATTTCTTCGTTACCTTGTAAATCGCGTTCTCGATGTCGGACGAGAAGTAGATCACGCCCGTCGCCCCGACCGCCACGCCTGTCGGAATGTTGGTCGGCAGGCCGCCGGGTGCGCCCGCGAGGCCGATCGGGAGATTGGCGGCGATCTCGGTGATCTTGCCGCTCTCCGGCGCGATCGCGATCAGCCGTTTGGCGCCGACTTCCGCGACGATCAGCGTGCCGTCGTTGCCGCGCGCGATGCCTTCGGGCATTTTCAGCTCCTTGGCGAGCACGGTCTTTTCGCCGTTGCTGTCGACCCGGGACACGGTGCCCGCAAAGGCCTCGGTGACGTAGACCTCGTCGCTCTTGCCACGGACGAGCCCGACCGGGCCCTCGAGGTCGCCGATCAGCGTGGTGCGATCCTTGCCGTGCTCACCGCTCATCTTGACCAGCGACTTGGTGCCGAGTTCGGCGACCAAAATGCCGCCGTCGGCGAGCACGATCGCATCGTGCGGCGCCTTGAAGCCGTGCAGCATGTCGCGCGTCGCGCCGGTCCTGGCGTCGATCACCTGCACCGTGCCGGTGAACCAGCTCGACAGCACCACGTCGTTGCCTCGCGCCGTCGCGCTCATCGGATATTCCAGCGTGGTGCCTGCGGCGTGCATGCGCGCCTTTTCGGTGACCTCGCCGGTTGCGCCGTCCACCGTGCGATAGGCGAAAACGTCGGCGAGGTGGATCGTATCCTTGCCGTTCTCCGAGGTGACGCCGATGCCACCGGGCAAGGCGAGCTTGCCGATGATGATCTGCTTGGCCTGGCCGGTCGCGGGATCGACCTCCTGGATGCCGTTGTCGGCCATGTTGGAGACGTAGATGCGATCCTTGTCGTCGATGGCGAGATTGTCCAGCGACGGCTTCAATTGCGCGACCATGGTCTTGGCGCCCGATTTGGGATCGACCCGGACGAGCTGGCCGAGCGCGGTGTCGACCACGAAGAGATTGCCCTTGGAATCGAAGTTCACCGCGGCCGGGACCTTGAAGCCGTCGGCGACGACCGTCAGCTCGGCCTTGTCGACGTCGACTTTTGCGACCTGACCCTTGAACCAGAGCGGACCATAGAGCTTGTCATCGGGACCGAACTCGAAGCCGTTGAGGCCGCCCATCTTCTCCATGATCTGGCGCGGCGGCTTCACGCCCTCGACGTCGATCTCATAGAGCGTGTCGCCGAGGAAGACGGTGGTGGCGTAGAGCCTGCCGTCCTTGCGGAAGGCGAGCGAGTTGATGCCGGGAAGGCCGCTGGCGAGCTTCTTGATCGGGCCATCGCCCTTGCGCGCATAGAGATCGCCGGTCAGGAATCCGGTCCAGGCCATGGTGCCGTCGGGCGCAAACGCGATGTCGTCGGCCATTCCGATCGGCGAGGGGATTGCAACCTTGGCGGTACCGCCTGATATGTCGACCTCGTAGAGAGCGGCGCCGGCGACGCTGCCGGCGAACAGATGGCCGGCCTTGTCGATGCCGAGCCCATGCACGCCATGGAATGCCGAGCCCTGGACCAGCTTGGTGAGCTCCCAAGTCTCGGCCGATGCGCTCGTGGTGGCGAAAAGGGCAGCGGCAACGGCTGCGCAGGCGAGCCTGTTCTTCATGGCGAGACCTCCCGTTTTTTGGAAAGTATTCGCCCCTGGTGCCGCTTTGGCAAACGAAACTTGACGTTGAGACGCCGCCAAGCGGGGTCTCGCGCGAGAACGTCGAATTCGGATCGTGGCTGGAGATGTCCGGCCGATGTCGGCCGGTTGCAATTAGCGGTTGCTGACCTGCAACGGGCCGCCGGTCGCATCCGACATGCGGGCGATGGCGCCGCCGCGGCCGCTCATCATGCCGTCGAGCCGGTCGCGCTCCTTCTCGAAGCCTGCGAGCATCGGGCCGTCGAGCGAACGGCCGCGCGGCAGCTTCACGCGCATCGGATCGACGAAGCGGCCGTTGACCAGGATCTCGTAATGGACGTGCGGACCGGTCGACAGGCCGGATGAGCCGACGAAGCCGATCACTTGGCCCTGCCGCACCTTCTTGCCGATCTCCATGCCCTTGGCGAAAGCCGACATGTGGCCATAGGCCGTCTCGTAGCCGTTGTTGTGCTTGATGCGGATATATTTGCCGTAGCCGCCTTCGGGGCCGGCCTTCTCGATCATGCCGTTGCCGGAGGCGAAAATCGGCGTGCCGTAGGCGGTGGCCCAGTCGACGCCGGTGTGCATCTTCACATAGCCCAGGATCGGGTGGCGGCGGCCGCCGAAGCCGGAGCGCATGATGGCGTTGTTGACGGGCTTTCTGACCAGGAATTTCTTCGCGCTCTTGCCGGTCTCGTCATAGTAGTCGACGACGCCGTCGTCGGGGCTCTGGTAACGGTAGTATTTCTTGGTCTCGCCGCCGACCGTGAGGGAGGCGAACAGCACGTCGTTCTTCTCCGTGGACGTCACGCCCTCGTCCTCGCCGGCGTAGAACACGTCGAAGGAATCGCCCGGCTGCACCTTGCGCTGGAAATCGACGTCGTAGGAGTAGATCTTGATCATGTCGTCGATGACCGGCATCGGCACTTTGTTGCGCATCGCGGTCTCGTAGATGCTCTGGTAGAGCCGCACGCCGGAGCCGTCGTCATCATCGTCGTCGTCGCTGCTGGCGCTGGCCGCGGCATCGGCGACGGTGTTCATGCTGGAGACGTCGACCGCGACGTATTTGCCGAGATCGGACAGCGCCGCGATCGCCTCGACCATGGTCTCGTTGGCGACGACGACGCGATAGGGCTGGAGGCGGGCGCCAGGACTCGCCGGCGCCATCAGGATGCGGAGCTTCTCGCCGTCCTTGAGGCCGCCGTCGCGGCCGCGGGGGCCGAGCGTTGCGGTGATCGCCTTGATCTCGTCGGCGTTCGCGCCGAGATCGCGCAGCACCGAGGCAACGCTGTCGCCTTTCTTGACCAGATGGACGCGTTCGCCGTTGGGATTGCCGCCGGTGATCTGCTCCTTGGTCTTGGGCAGTAGCGTGACGTTTTCCGGCACCACGCGCGTCTCGAAGCCGGCATAGGGATCGGAGGGCGAGGCCTCGGCGGCGTAGGCGCTTCGGATGTCGGACGGGCCGGTCGCGCCGGAGACATCGGCGGCGGCATTGGCGAGCGAGGCGTAGCGCACTCCGCCATTGCCGCGCCAGTTGGCGGCATCGCGCACCCGCATCAGGATATCGTCGAGCGCCACCACCGCGGAAATCTTGGCTTTCGGCAGCACCGGCGACAGGTCCTTGGTGACAAAGGACACTTCGGCGTCGGGCTCGACCGCTTCGGGATTGTTGGGATCGTCGGATGCGGTCTTCGGATCGGAGCCGACGTCGGTGAGCAGGCGCTGGGCGTTGAACGGCGGGATCTTCGCCGACAGGTCGCTCGTCGTCATCGACAGATTGCCGGCGATCCGGACGAAGGGGCGCACCCGCATCACGTCGCGGTTGCCGACGCGGGCCACCGTGGAGACGCGCATGATGTTGCGGGACGCGGTGGATTCGCTCGGCGGCGGCAGGCGGTCGCTCTTGTGCAGGGTGGCGGCGCGATCGGCGGCACCGAATGCACCGCGCAGCGCGCCCTCGACCCGCTCGGGCACCTTGGCGAAGGTCATCTCGCCGTCGAGCGATGCGAAAACGGCGCCGCCGATCAGGGCTGCGCCGCAGAGTCCGGTCAAGATTGTCCCGCTGAACCATTGCACCGAGACGCGGCGGCGGTCGATTACGGCGGCTTCAGAACCATCGACGGACAGCGGCGGCTCGTGGCCGAGATCGATGATCCCGGTCTCACGCCCGTAAGCGCCGCGTGAAGTCCTGTGGTTCAACGCAAGTCCCCCAATCAACGACCCAAGATACCCGCTTTCGAACCTTGTCCTGGTCGCCCTCTTGAAGGGGGATCGCCGGAAAAGGCAAGCCACGCAGGCGTCCGCGCTCAGAAGGCCCCTCGGATGGGGCCGGCCGAAATTACGAACAGCTGGACGGGTGAAGCTCTCTCGATGTCTCTCGAATGTCGGAGGAAGGCCGCGTCATCTGCAAGATCGCCTTCCTCTGACCCCATGAAAACCGCCGGCAGCCCCCACTGGCATCCCTGCGATTCAAGCTTGTCTCTTATCAGAACGCCGCGGGATTGTGGCTCAAGTACGGCGCCTGTCATCGAAAAAGTTTCCTGAACGGCCGGAGGGCGGGGGCCTCCCGAGAGGGAGCTGCACGCCGCTTCCCACCGCGAAGGTACACGGTAAGGCGCCTCAAGTCCTCCCCAGGTACTCTGCCCAAGTCGCCGACCCGCGCGCCAATCCAGTCGCCAAGCCGTTCCCCCGCGTGGCTTCCCAGGTGGCTTGCCAGGTCGCTTCCCAGTCCCCATCCACAACCCCTCCCAGGTCGGCTCCGGAGCCCCCTGGGGCCCAAACTTTTTTCAAGTTTTTTCACCGGCCTGACCGGGTCGACGCATCTGCGGCTCTCCTAACCATCTGGAAACACGTTGTTTTTCGCGACAATCCACCGTGCGACGATTTGTTGACAATGGGCGTTGACAATCCCGAGTGCGGGGGCCTATAACCCGACCACTGAGCGCGGCGCCGCCGGGTCACTGACCAAGGCGAGCGAACGCGCCACTGATGCTCCTCACCTTGTTGAGTGACACAACAGTCGACGTAAGTCGATTGGAGTTCATCCATCGTCGGTAAGGGTGTCGGAACCCTTCCTCTCAGGAAGGTTGAGACCTCCACGGTCTCGGGCTGTTTGACAAGTGAAGATGAAGAAAGAGAAACGTGGACGGCGGAGTCCTTGCGGGTCTCGCATCTGAAAAGCTTCGGCTTTTTTGATCGGGGCCGGACGAAAGACTTTGGCGGTACACGTTTCAAAGGAAACACCATCGTTGCCCGCGATGTGAATCGCAGGCAGCACATCGACTTCGGTCGATAATGGTGGGACCTCGTCAAACGTTGTGATCAGCCGGTTCAAAGTTCAAGTCCAACTTGAGAGTTTGATCCTGGCTCAGAGCGAACGCTGGCGGCAGGCTTAACACATGCAAGTCGAGCGGGCGTAGCAATACGTCAGCGGCAGACGGGTGAGTAACGCGTGGGAACGTACCTTTTGGTTCGGAACAACACAGGGAAACTTGTGCTAATACCGGATAAGCCCTTACGGGGAAAGATTTATCGCCGAAAGATCGGCCCGCGTCTGATTAGCTAGTTGGTGAGGTAATGGCTCACCAAGGCGACGATCAGTAGCTGGTCTGAGAGGATGATCAGCCACATTGGGACTGAGACACGGCCCAAACTCCTACGGGAGGCAGCAGTGGGGAATATTGGACAATGGGGGCAACCCTGATCCAGCCATGCCGCGTGAGTGATGAAGGCCCTAGGGTTGTAAAGCTCTTTTGTGCGGGAAGATAATGACGGTACCGCAAGAATAAGCCCCGGCTAACTTCGTGCCAGCAGCCGCGGTAATACGAAGGGGGCTAGCGTTGCTCGGAATCACTGGGCGTAAAGGGTGCGTAGGCGGGTCTTTAAGTCAGGGGTGAAATCCTGGAGCTCAACTCCAGAACTGCCTTTGATACTGAAGATCTTGAGTTCGGGAGAGGTGAGTGGAACTGCGAGTGTAGAGGTGAAATTCGTAGATATTCGCAAGAACACCAGTGGCGAAGGCGGCTCACTGGCCCGATACTGACGCTGAGGCACGAAAGCGTGGGGAGCAAACAGGATTAGATACCCTGGTAGTCCACGCCGTAAACGATGAATGCCAGCCGTTAGTGGGTTTACTCACTAGTGGCGCAGCTAACGCTTTAAGCATTCCGCCTGGGGAGTACGGTCGCAAGATTAAAACTCAAAGGAATTGACGGGGGCCCGCACAAGCGGTGGAGCATGTGGTTTAATTCGACGCAACGCGCAGAACCTTACCAGCCCTTGACATGTCCAGGACCGGTCGCAGAGATGTGACCTTCTCTTCGGAGCCTGGAACACAGGTGCTGCATGGCTGTCGTCAGCTCGTGTCGTGAGATGTTGGGTTAAGTCCCGCAACGAGCGCAACCCCCGTCCTTAGTTGCTACCATTTAGTTGAGCACTCTAAGGAGACTGCCGGTGATAAGCCGCGAGGAAGGTGGGGATGACGTCAAGTCCTCATGGCCCTTACGGGCTGGGCTACACACGTGCTACAATGGCGGTGACAATGGGATGCTAAGGGGCGACCCTTCGCAAATCTCAAAAAGCCGTCTCAGTTCGGATTGGGCTCTGCAACTCGAGCCCATGAAGTTGGAATCGCTAGTAATCGTGGATCAGCACGCCACGGTGAATACGTTCCCGGGCCTTGTACACACCGCCCGTCACACCATGGGAGTTGGTTTTACCTGAAGACGGTGCGCTAACCCGCAAGGGAGGCAGCCGGCCACGGTAGGGTCAGCGACTGGGGTGAAGTCGTAACAAGGTAGCCGTAGGGGAACCTGCGGCTGGATCACCTCCTTTCTAAGGATGATCCTTCAGCGAGCTTCGGCTCACTATCGGATCGTTTTAGAAACATCAGTGGCCAACAATCGTCAGGATTGTTGAGCTGCATTGGCGGGATTTCGCCGTCTTCGTTTCTCTTTCTTCGCGGACGAACACGCGCTGGGGCTGCAAGCTTGCAGGATCCCTGGTCCTTGACTGGATATGCGTTAGGGGCTTGTAGCTCAGTTGGTTAGAGCGCGCGCTTGATAAGCGTGAGGTCGGAAGTTCAAGTCTTCCCAGGCCCACCACTTTCATCGAGTGAGCATTCGTCTTCTGGTTACGGGGCCATAGCTCAGCTGGGAGAGCGCGTGCTTTGCAAGCATGAGGTCGTCGGTTCGATCCCGTCTGGCTCCACCAGATGGTTTGATCATCGACTGATCGTGCACCTAAATCGTCCGCGAAACATCACTTCGCATCTTGCTAGTCTGGATAGACAGCAAGTTGCGTGATTTCTGACATCGTAAAGAGGAGATCGATCCGAGTTGGATCGTGCAGCAAGCAATTGCTACGCGAGACTTCATTATCTCCGGATCATTTCGGCGCTCGTGCGTCTTTCAAGGGTAGCTCACAAGGCTGCTTTGGAGAGACAAGCGAGTTGTAAATGATCCTTTTAGCGAAGCTTGACCGCCTCGCTATCGGAACGATCTTACGAAGCAAGCTGGTCTTTCTAATCATTGTCCGGCTGCAGATAGCGTTCATCGAGGGCGCGTGCCGCAAGGTAATTCTGCAGACAACATTCTGCCGAGTGTGTGGACATTGATAATGAGAGCAATCAAGTGCCTTAAGGGTGTTCGGTGGATGCCTTGGCGCTGAGAGGCGATGAAGGACGTGCTACGCTGCGATAAGCCGTGGGGAGCTGCGAAGAAGCTTTGATCCATGGATTTCCGAATGGGGAAACCCACCTTCGATAGCCGGAACTCCAAGACCTTGTGTCTTGGTGTTCGACCAGAAATGATCGGGACCATGACCGCGAGGTTTTGGATTTCCGGTTATCAAGAGAAGGTATGAGACTTCTGAATACATAGGAGGTTTCAAGCAAACCCAGGGAACTGAAACATCTAAGTACCTGGAGGAAAGGACATCAACAGAGACTCCGTTAGTAGTGGCGAGCGAACGCGGACCAGGCCAGTGATACATCAAAGACAATCGGAACCAGTCAGGAAAGCTGGGCCTCAGAGGGTGATAGCCCCGTACGAGTAATGCGATGATGTATCCACGAGTAAGGCGGGACACGTGAAATCCTGTCTGAACGCGGGGGGACCACCCTCCAAGCCTAAGTACTCCTCAGCGACCGATAGTGAACCAGTACCGTGAGGGAAAGGTGAAAAGCACCCCGACGAGGGGAGTGAAATAGACCTGAAACCGGACACCTACAAACAGATGGAGCCCAAGATACGTTCTGGGTGACATCGTACCTTTTGTATTATGGGCCAGCGACTTAATTTAACGAGCAAGCTTAAGCCGATAGGCGAAGGCGTAGCGAAAGCGAGTCTGAATAGGGCGTCAAGTTCGTTGTATTAGACCCGAAACCTAGTGATCTAGCCATGAGCAGGTTGAAGGTGAGGTAACACTCACTGGAGGACCGAACGGGTGCCTGTTGAAAAAGGCTCCGATGACTTGTGGTTAGGGGTGAAAGGCCAATCAAACTGGGAAATAGCTGGTTCTCCGCGAAAGATATTTAGGTATCGCCTCGGATGAATACCTCAGGGGGTAGAGCACTGGATGGGCTAGGGGGACTTACCGTCTTACCAAACCCAACCAAACTCCGAATACCTGAGAGTACTATCCGGGA
>NZ_JAVAYO010000007.1:0-170000 GCF_054863005.1 Bradyrhizobium sp. 25ACV | reverse complement strand
TTTCAGCTTCAGGCGATGAGCAAGACCGATCGGCAGCGCGCCGGCCTTCAGGCTCGCTTCCGCCGGTACCAGCTTGCCCCACACCGTGTAGCCGCCTTCGCCGTCCAGCATCTCGCCCGCGCGCAGACTGCGCTTGGCGACCGCTGCGACGTCGCCACGGAAGCCGCTGGCCTGGCCGGTCGGCTCGCCGCGCAGCGCGGCCGACAGCACCGAGATGTTCAGCTCGAGCCCGATCAAATGATAGGGCTTGTACATCGCAGCATAGCGTCCGCTGGCGTCGGTCTTGAGGCCATATTGCCTGAAACAGTCGGCGGCGTAGTCGTTCGGCGCCTCCAGCACGACATAGACGCCCCAGCGCAGGTCGCGAAACACCGGCCTTCCGTCGCGCTCGAGCGAGGAGACGACTTCCACCAGGCCCGACCGATCCAGCACGCCGCCGCGCGAGCGCGGCCGCATGATATGCGGCAGATCGTCGACGCCGCAGGGCGGAAACAGCAGGCCGTCCGCGGGTACGTCGAGGGCGCAGGCATTGGCGATCGCAGCCATCTCAATCGCCGATTTGGTGCCGTCGAGGAAGGAGTTGAACATCTGCGGATTCATGCCGGCCGACTGCGCTTCGCCTGCAGTCAGACCGTAATGCTGCCAGACGCCGTCAGGCGTGACGTCGTGATAGGCCGGCAGGTATTTGGTCCCCTTGCCGGCGGCAACGACGCGGAAGCCGGTAGCGCGGGCCCAGTCGACCATCTCGGCGGTCAGCGCCGGCTGGTCGCCATAGGCGAGCGAATAGACCACGCCCGCCTTGCGCGCTTCCTCGGCGAGCAGCGGACCTGCCAGCGCGTCGGCCTCGACATTCACCATCACGATATGCTTGCCCGCCGCGATCGCGGCGCGCGCATGCCTGATCCCGACGGCGGGATTTCCGGTCGCCTCCACCACCACGTCCATCGCGCCGCCCGCAATGGCGCGCGCGCCGTCATCGGTGAAGACGGTTGCGGCGATCCGCTCGGCGCTCCAGCCGACCGTGCGGCAGGCCTCGCGTGCGCGCTCGCGGTCGATGTCGACGATGATGGGCACTTCCAGCCCCGGCGTGTGCGGCACCTGCGCCAGAAACATCGAGCCGAACTTGCCCGCGCCGATCAGCGCGACACGAACAGGCTTGCCGGCGGACGCGCGGGCCTGGAGGAGGCGGAAGAGGTTCATGGGGCGAATCCGATCAGTATCGTGTCCCGGACGCGGTGCAGCACGTAGTGCTGCTCCGCAGAGCCGGGACCCAGAGAAAAAGTCTATCCGTGCGGCATGGGCCCCGGCTCTGCAGCGCACCGCTAAGAAGCGCTGCGCTGCGTCCGGGGCACGAAAGCATCTTTATTCCGCCGCTTGCCTTGGCGCACGGGCAAGCCGCAGCAGCGCGTCGTCGTCCACCGTCTTGATCGGGGCGAAGTCGCGATGCGCGATGTAGTCCGGCCGCGTGGGGGTGCGGATGTAGTTCGAGACCGCGTTCAGCGTCAGGTACACGATCTTGCGCGGGAAGGGCGTGATGTTGCCGGCCGAGCCGTGCACGAGATTGCCGTGGAACATCAGCATGCCGCCGGGCTTGCCGGTCGGCGCGACGATGCCGCCCTGCGCGACCAGCCGCGTCACGGTCGCCTCGTCCAGCGTCCACAGCGGATAGGAGGTGGTGGCGAGGTCGTGCGAGGCTTCGAGATCGCCGGCGTTCTGGCTGCGCGGCACCAGCATCAGGGGCCCGTTGATCGGCATCACCTCGTCGAGGAAGATCGCGATGTTCATGGCGCGCGGCTCCGGCATGCCGTCGTCGCGCTTCCAGGTGCCGTAATCCTGGTGCCATTGCCAGACATCGCCGGTGAAGGCCGATTTCGCGTTGATCTTGAACTGGTGCATGTAGACCGGTTCGCCGAACAGCTGCTCGACCGGGTCGATCATGCGCGGATGAGCGCCGAGGAGGCCGAACGCCTCGTTGTAAAGATGCGCGGCAAACGCCGTGCGCGGCGCGCCGCTCTTCTCGCGCCAGACTTCGGGACGGTTGGCGTCGTAGATACCGACCGCCTCGCGCGCCAGCAGATCGACCTCCTCCTGATTAAACAGCTCGGGCAGGAACAGCCAACCCTCGCGGTGGAAGAACTCCAATTGCTCCTGAGACAGTTTCATGGGGTCGTTTCCTCCTTGCGTTGTTTCGTTTTTTGTCGTTCCGGGGCGGTCCGCAGGACCGAACTCCGGTGCGCACTTGCGCACCTGAGAACCTCGAGATCCCGGGTCTGGTCCTTCGGACCATTCCCGGAATGACGGCGTGCTTTTGTCGCTACGCCGCCGCTTCCTCCGTCGCTCTCAATCTCTCCTCAGTCATCCGTCCCGCCGTCTGCGCATGCGCCAGCGCGGCGGCTTCGGCCGCCTTCGCGTCGCCTGCGAGAATGTATCCGGCGATATCGGCATGCTCGGCCCAGGCGCTGCCGCGATAGTCGAGCTCCGACAGCACCGTCGCCATCGAACGCCGCATGTGCGGCCATTGCGGCGCGATCGTCTCCTCGATCACGGGATTGCCGGCGAGCTGATAGATCGCGCGGTGAAAATCCACGTCGAGCACGATCAGTTCAGTGAGTGTCGTGTTGCGATCGATGCCGCGCCCCGCGGCGAACGCAGCCTCCAGCCGTGCGCGTCCTGCCGCGTCGCTGGCGGCGCGCTTCGCCGCAAGCCGCGCGGCCAGCGCGTCGATCGCGCCGCGCACCTCGTAGAGTTGGCGGATGCGCGCGGGATCGAGCTGGGTGACCTCGAAGCCGCGCTTGCCGCTTTCGGCGACCAGACCCTGGCGGTGCAGCAGATGCAGCGCATGCGAGACAGGCTGACGCGACACGCCGAGCTTGTCGGCGAGTTCGTTCTGCCGGATGCGCTGGCCGGGCTGAAGGGTGCGGTCGGAGATCGCCTCCAGGATCCGGGCATAGACCTGGTCGATCAGGTTCGGGAGCGGGTCGAGAGGGATCACGCCGGCAGCTCCTACGATGGAATACGGAATTCCGTATTCGAAGCTACCGCGAGAGGGGGAGGGCGTCAAGATAGGCTGCCCGGCCACGCCCAGGGCGCCCGTGCGACTTCGCTAAACCATTGATTTCGCTATGCTCGTCTACTGTGCATGGGGTTGTTTTCGCGAAAAAAAACCTCCGCCTCAACCCTCCAGCACCTCCACCTCCAGCGCGGCGATCCCCTCCGCATCGGCCAAGGCCTCGATCCCGGCAATGCGCTCGCCCTTGAACGTCACGCGCAGCGCGATGCGCAGCTGTCCGCCGAGAATGACGGCCACGCCGATCTCGCCGTCGACAAGTGCCGTCCGCGCGGCTTGGGCGCGGCCTTTGTAGAGTTGCGCGACCGCGTCCGCGCCGCGGATCTCCGGCAGCGTGCCGAGCCGCACCGCGGCCTGATCGGCGCGGAAGACCACGTCGGGATCGAGCACGGCGAGCAGCCCCTCGAAATTGCCTTCGCGCGACGCCTTGAGGAAGGCATCGACGATTCCGCGCTGGCGCGACAGGTCGGTCTCGGGCACCGGCGCCCCCTGCACGCGCCGCCGCGCCCGGCTCGCGAGCTGCCGCGATGCGTCGACCGAGCGGCCGACGATCGGCGCGATCTCCTCGAAGGGCACTGCGAACATGTCGTGCAGCACGAAGGCGAGCCGCTCCGCCGGCTGCAAAGTCTCGAGCACGACGAGCAGCGCCGCGCCGACGGAATCGGCCATCTCCGCCTCGCGCTCCCGCGTCTCGTCGACCGGCTCCGGCACGTGCGGGCCCATCGGCTCTTCCTTGCGCGACTTCCGCGCGCGCAGCATGTCGAGGCAGATGCGCGCGACCACGGTCGTCAGCCAGCCGCGCAAATTCGCGACATCGGACATGTCGTAGCGGCTGACCCGCAGCCAGGCCTCCTGCACGGCATCGTCGACCTCTGCGCCGGAGCCCAGCATCCGGTAGGCGACCGCGCGCAGATGGTCCCTGCTGGCCTCAAACTGGTGGCTGAGAAAATTGTCTTCGACGTTTTTTTCGGTCATCGGTCACATTCCCTCGTCGCGATCCGTCATGCCCATGACGAAGCCAATCCGGCCGATGTGACCGGAACCTTCGAAATTCGAGCGATGGAGACGAAAAAGATGCACGCCCGCATGAATCACCCTGTCATGGTCCTCCCCGACGCCATGAATGTCCTGCAGTCCCTCGGCAATCTGACCAAGCAGGGCTTGCCGGAAAAGCTCCTGGAACTGGTGCACCTGCGCGCCAGCCAGATCAACGGTTGCAGCGTCTGCGTCGACATGCATCCCAAGATCGCCCGCAAGCTCGGTGAGACCGACGAGCGTCTGTTCGCCGTGTCCGCCTGGCGCGATGCGCCCTATTTCACTGACGCCGAGCGCGCCGCGCTGGCGCTGACCGAGGCCGTCACGCGCCTCGCCGATCGCGAGGACCCGGTGCCGGATGCGATCTGGAACGAGGCCGCCAAGCATTTCGACGAGCGCGAGCTTGCAACGCTAATTCTCTCGATTGCCACCATCAACGTCTGGAACCGACTGAACGCAACGATCAAGATGCCGGTGGGTGTTTGGAAGGTGTGAGGTCTTCACCTCTCCCCGCTTGCGGGGAGAGGGAGCACTTACTCCGCCAGGAACCGGCTCACCACCTCGCCGAACTCCAGCGGAGCCTGCTCGAACATCCAGTGGCCGGCGTTCGGAATCACTGCTGTCCGGCTGGCCGTGATGTGCTCGGCGAGCACGCGCCACATCACCGAGAGGCTTCCCGTTGTCGCCCCGCCGCCGATCAGCAGTGTCGGCGTGCGGATCGCCTGCGCATCGCTGAGCGTGTAAGGCCTGCGCTGCTCGTTGATCTGGCCGAGGAACGTCAGCGCGTTGTCGCGCAGCTGCTGTTTCGCCGCCGCCGGCACGCGCCGCCACGAGCCGTCGCCCTCGATGCCCTCGTAGAAATTCTGCAGCGCGCCCTCGATATCGCCGGCGCGGATCATCTCGACCGATCGCGCCGTGCGCGCGGCCAGCGGCGGATGCGCGGGCGTGCCTTCCGGCACCGGCAGCGATGCGTCGAGATCGCCGCCCGGCTCGGCCAGCACCAGCTTTCGCACCAGATCAGGCCGCGCCTGCGCCACGCGAAACGCGATGTGACCGCCGCGCGAATGGCCCATCAGGTCGACGGGACCGGGCCTCACTTGCTCGATGAAGGCGATCACGTCAGAGACGTGCTGCGCCATCTTGTAGTCGTCGCCGACGGCGTCCCAATGCTCGGGGAAGAAATGCCGCAGGCTGACTGAGATCACCCGATGCGCCTTCGACAGCGGGCCGAGCACCGAATACCAGGTCCGGAAGTCGCCGAGCGTGCCGTGCACGCAGACCAGCGGATGGCCCTCTCCGACTTCGAGATAGGCCATGTCGTAACCGTTGACGCGAAATGTCTGCATGATCAGCTCGCCAAGAAGTCGAGAACCACTTCGGAGTATTTTTGCGGCGCCTGCTCGAACATCGGATGCGTCGCGTTCGGGATGATCGCCGTCTTCGAATAGGGCACATGCGCGGCGAGCGCATGCAGCACCTTCGGCAGCAGGCCCTTGGTCCGCGCCCCCAGGATGAACAGCGTCGGCATCTTGATCGCCTCCGCATCCGCCTTGGAGAACGGCGGGCGGTTATCACGGACCTGGCCGATCAGCGTAGTGGCATTATCGCGCAAATTCTGCTTCACCAGGGCCGGCAGCCGCGGCCAGGTGCCGGCGCCTTCCAGCGTGTCGACGAAGACGGCGAGGCCGCCGTCGACATCGCCCGCTGCGATCTTTTCGGCCGAGGCCATGAAACGCGCCAGCAGCGGCGAGGGCCCGCCGGCATAATCGGGGTCGAGGCTCGCATCGAGTTCGCCGCCGGGTTCGGCGAGGATCAGCCGCCGTAGCAGATCCGGCCGCCGCTGCGCCACGCGGAAACAGATGTGCCCGCCGCGGGAATGGCCCATCAGGTCGACCGGGCCGAGATCGAGCTTCTCGATGAAGGCGATGACGTCGTCGACGTGCTGGGCGATCGAGTAGGTGTCGCCGATGCCGTCCCATCGCGCCGGGAAGAAGTGCCGCAGGCTGACAGCGATCACCCGGTGCCGCTGGGTCAGCGGGCCGAGCACGCAGCCCCAGACCCGGAAATCGTTGAGCGAACCGTGCACGCAGACCAGCGGCGGCCGGCCGTGGTCCTCGCCCACATCGAGATAGGGCATGTCGTATTCGTTGACGTGGAGGCTTTGCATTCCGGGCTCGCGAAGGGATTGGAACTCCTGTGCAAGATTCCCGGAAACCGGGTGGATCGCAACTATTTCCAAGCCTAGATTTGGTCCGAGATCACATTGGGGGCATGCGACGGCAACGCAAGCCAGGAACCAAGCCATGACCGACCAGCATTTCGCCCTGTTCGACACCAGGATCGGCCTCTGCGCCATCGCCTGGCGCCCGCGCGGCATCAACGGCACGCAATTGCCGATGGGCGGCGAGCAGAAGATCCGCACCCGCATCAGCCAGCGCCACGGTGACGCCGTCGAGGCCGAGCCGACCGCCGAGGTACGGCAGGCGATCGACCGCATGACAAAACTGCTCGCGGGCGAGCCGGATGACCTCACCGATATCGAGCTCGATCTCGACGGCGTGCCCGACTTCAATCGCGGCGTCTACGCGCTCGCCCGCGCCATCCCGCCCGGCAAGACCATCACCTATGGCGACATCGCCAAGCAGCTCGGCGGCGTCCAGCTCTCGCGCGACGTCGGCCAGGCGCTCGGCCACAACCCGTGCCCGATCGTGGTGCCCTGCCATCGCGTGCTGGCGGCCGGCAACAAGCCCGGTGGCTTCTCGGCGAACGGCGGCGTGGTGACGAAGCTGAAGATGCTCGAGATCGAAGGCGCGCTGGTGAACCACACGCCGAGTTTGTTTGATTGATCTCCACTTCACCCTCCCCTGGAGGGGGAGGGTCGATGCGTATGCAGCGAAGCGGAATGCGCAGCGGGGTGGGGTGACAGTCCCTCCGCGTTGAACGGTGCCCGAGTGGAGAGATCACCCCACCCCGTCGCTTCGCGCCGACCTTCCCCCTCCAGGGGAGGGTAAGTAAAAGCGAGCCCTAAATCTTCGCCGTAACCTTCGGCCAATATTTGTCGCGCAAATGCCGCTTCACCAGCTTGCCTGTGGGCGTGCGCGGCAGCTCAGCTTCGAAATCGATCGAGCGCGGGCACTTGATGGCGGAGAGGCGGCCCTTGCAATAGGCGATCAAATCGGCCTCGAGCGCCTTGCCGGCACGATTCATGTCGTGCGGCTGCACCACCGCCTTCACCTCTTCGCCCATCTCCTCGTTCGGCACGCCGAACACCGCAACGTCGGCGACGTCGGGGTGGGTGATCAGCACGTCCTCGGTCTCCTGCGGGTAGATGTTCACGCCGCCCGAGATGATCATGTAGGACTTGCGGTCGGTGAGATAGAGAAAGCCCTCCTTGTCGAGATAGCCGACGTCGCCGAGCGTGGACCAACCTTTTGCGTTGTAGGCCTTCTTCGTCTTCTCGGGGTCGTTGTGATAGGTGAACGCGGGCGCGTCGGCGAAATAGACCGTGCCGATCTCGCCGGGCGGTTGCTCCGCGTCGTTCTCGTCGAGAATCTTGATCTTGCCGACCACGGCACGGCCGACGCTGCCGCGATGCTCCAGCCATTCTTTCGAGCCGCAGACGGTGACGCCATTGCCTTCCGAGCCAGCGTAGTACTCGATCAGGATCGGCCCCCACCATTCGATCATCTTCGCTTTCACGTCGACGGGGCAGGGGGCTGCGGCGTGGATCGCACCCTTGAGCGTGGCGACGTTGTACTTCACGCGGACCTCGTCCGGCAGCTTCAGCATGCGCACGAACATGGTCGGCACCAGCTGTGACTGCGTCACCTTGTATTTCTCGACCAGCTTCAGGAATTCCTCGGCGTCAAAGTGCTCCATGATGATGGAGGTGCCGCCGAGCACGGTCGCCATCATGTTGAAGCGCAACGGAGCGGCGTGATAGAGCGGCGCCGGAGAAAGATAGATTGTGTCGGCGTTCATGCCGCACATGTTGGCGCAGAGCACGCGCAGGAATGCGTTCGGCTCGTCGATCGGCTTGCCCTCGAACGCCTTCTTGACGCCCTTGGGCCGGCCAGTGGTGCCGGACGAATACAGCATGTCATAGCCGGCGATCTCGTCGGCGATCGGCGTGATCGGCTGCGCGGCGGCTTCCTTGTCGTAGGAGCGGAAGCCGGGCAGCGGGTCGTCCATCATGTAGAAGATCGGCTCGCCGGCGGCGCCCTTGATCAGGCCCTTGATCTGGTCGGCGCATTTCGGCGTCGTGATCACGACCTTGGCGCCGCAATCGGCGATGATGTAGTCGATCTCGTCCTGCTTCAAATAACGGCTGATCGCGGTGTAATAGAGCCCGCTCCGCTGCGCGGCCCAGCAGAGCTCCATGAAGGCGAGGCGGTTTTCCATGAGAAGCGCGATGTGGTCGCCGGCCTTGAGGCCGAGCGAGCGGAACAAATGCGCGCCCTGGTTCGAAAGCTCGTCGAGCTCACGATAGGTGATCGCCTTGCCGGTCCCGGCCATCTGGTAGGCGATCTTGTCGGGCGTGGTGCGGGCGTGGATGGAGGGGTGGGTCATGGCGTTTCCTCAAAACGCGAATGGCGAGTAGCGAATGGCAAATAGGAAGAAGGGCAAACCGCTCTTCGCCTACTCACCATTCGCTACTCGCCACTCACTACTCGCTTTTGTTTTTTCTTACAGCCGCTCCACGATCGTCACGTTGGCCATGCCGCCGCCTTCGCACATGGTCTGCAGGCCATAGCGCTTGCCGCGCTGGTGCAGGGCGTGAACCAGCGTCGTCATCAGCTTGGTGCCGGAGCCGCCGAGCGGATGGCCGAGCGCGATGGCGCCGCCATTGACGTTGAGGCGGGCCGGATCTGCACCGGTGGTCTTGAGCCAGCCGGTCGGCACCGAGGCAAAGGCCTCGTTGACCTCGAACAGGTCGATGTCGTCGATCTTCATGCCGGCCTTCTCCAGCGCCTTCTTGGTGGCGTGCAGCGGCGCGTCCAGCATGATGACGGGATCGCCGCCGGTCATGGTCATGTGGTGGATGCGCGCCAGCGGTGCGACGCCGAGCTGCTTCAGGCCGCGCTCGTTCACGACCATCACGCCGGAAGCGCCGTCGCAGATCTGGCTGGCGCTGGCCGCGGTGAGCTTGCCGTTCTCCGCGATCAGCTTGACGCCCTTGATGCCGTCGAGCGTGGCATCGAAGCGGATGCCCTCGTCGATGTGGTGAGTGTCCTTGCTGCCGTCGGCGCGGGTGATCTCGAGCGGCACGATCTCTTTCTTGAAGTAACCGGCTTGCGTTGCCGCGATCGCGCGCTGATGGCTGTTATAGGAATATTCGTCCAGGTCATCCTTCGACAGGCCGTACTTCTCCGCCATCATCTCCGCGCCGGTGAACTGGCTGAACACGATGTTCGGATATCTCGCCTCGATGCCCGGGCTCTTGTAATGGCCAAAGCCGTTCTTGGCGGCGAGCTGTGAGGACAGGCCCATCGGCACGCGCGTCATCGATTCCACGCCGGCGGCAATCACGACGTCCATGGTGCCGGACATCACCGCTTGCGCGGCAAAATGCAGCGCCTGCTGCGAGGAGCCGCACTGGCGGTCGATCGAGGTGCCCGGCACGCTCTCCGGCAGCTTCGAGGCCATGATCGCGTTGCGCGCGACATTGTTGGACTGCTCGCCGACCTGCATGACGCAGCCCATGATCACGTCCTCGACCAGTGCAGGATCGACCTTGGTGCGGTCGACCAACTCGTCCAGCACTTTTGCGGCGAGATCGGCCGGATGCCAGCCCGCGAGACGGCCCCCCTTGCGCCCGCCCGCGGTACGCGCAGCGGCGACGATGTAAGCCTCGGCCATGTCGGTTTCTCCCTGAATTCTTGATTGGGTCGGTTGTCGGGGGCGGATTTAAGGGACGCAAGATGAATTAGTCAATCGATCAATTAATTCTTGTGATGAGCCGCTGCTTGGGCTTATCTGCGCCCCGTCTCGACGCGCATTCAGGGAACTCCGTGGCTACCAGCGTACCGAACAGGCTCCCCAGCGGAAAAAATTCCACGGCAGAGAAATTGCTCGTGGCCGCGAGCGAGCTGATGATCGAACGCTCCTCGATCGAGATTTCGCTCAGCGACATCGCCCAGAAGTCGGGCGCCAACGCCGCGCTGGTCAAATATCATTTCGGCAACAAGGACGGCCTGTTGCTGGCACTGCTCGCGCGGGATGCCGCGACCGAGATGTCCAATCTTGAATATCTGCTGGCGCAGCCGATCACGGCGACGGCGAAGCTCAAGCTGCATATCGGCGGCATCATCCGCGCCTATCACCGGTTCCCCTACATGAACCGGCTGATCCACTACCTGCTGCACGAGACCAACACGGCCTCCGCTGACGAAGTGTCGAAATTCTTCGTGGCGCCGCTGCTCGACTTTCACCGCCGCCTGCTGGCCGAAGGCATCAGCCACGGCGAGTTCCGCGCCACCGATCCGGTGCTGTTCTACACCAGCCTGATCGGCGCCTGCGATCATCTGTTCTTTGGCCGGCACGCGATGTCTCGCGCGACCGGCGTCGGCCCGGTCACCGATGATGTCTGCCGGCAATATATCAAGCACATGGAAACGCTGATCTGCGGCGGCATCCTCACGCAAGCCGGGGAAGCTGCCGCGGCCGGATGATCCGGCCGCAACTCTCAAGTCTAGAGAAGAAACGTCCAAGGAAAGGTAGCCTGTCATGGAATTGAAAGACGTAGCCGTTCTCATCACCGGCGGTGGTTCGGGCCTCGGCGAGGCGACCGCCCGCGCCATGGCGGCCAAGGGCGCCAAGATCGGCGTGATCGACCAGAACAAGGAGAATGCCGAGAAGGTCGCGGCCGAGGTGAAGGGCGTTGCGCTCCATGCCGACGTCACCAGCGAGGAGCAGATCAAGGCGGCGATCGCCAAGGCCGAAGCCGCGCACGGCGTCGCCCGGGTGCTGATGAATTGCGCCGGCATCGGTGGTTCGCAGCGCATAGTCGGCCGCGACGGCGTCTATCCGCTGGAGAAGTTCGCGCGCATCATCAACGTCAATCTGATCGGTACCTTCAACTGCCTGCGGCTGTTCGCCGAGCGCCTCGTCACGATCGAGCCGGTCGGCGAAGAGCGCGGCGTCATCGTCAACACGGCTTCGGTTGCCGCTTACGAGGGCCAGATCGGCCAGATCGCCTATTCGGCGTCGAAGGGCGGCGTCGTCGGTTTGACTTTGCCGGCCGCGCGCGATCTCGCCAGCCAGAAGATCCGCGTCAACACCATCGCGCCCGGCCTGTTCTTCACGCCGCTGCTGATGGGGTTGAACGAGGAGGCCCGCAAGAGCCTGGGCGCGCAGGTGCCGCATCCCTCTCGTCTCGGCGATGCCAAGGAATACGGCTCGCTCGCCGTGCACATCGTCGAGAATCCGATGCTCAACGGCGAGACCATCCGCCTCGACGGCGCCATCCGTATGGCGCCGAGGTAGCTTCTTCCCTTCTCCCCTTGTGGGAGAAGGTGGCGCGAAGCGCCGGATGAGGGGTTTCTCTCCGCGGAGACAGACCCCTCACCCCAACGAGTTCTTGGTCAGCGACGTACATGCCCTCTCCCACAAGGGGAGAGGGCGCAGCAATTGGAACCGCGATCGGCGGCAAGCAGGAGCGCCCCATGTCCCAACCGCTGCTGATCGAGCATGACGACGGCGTCGACCGGGTGACGCTCAATCGGCCCGAGCACCTCAACGCGCTCGATCCTGCGCTGATCGACGCGCTCAACGACTATTTCCAGGGCCTGCAACGCAACCGTGACACGCGTGTCGTGGTGCTGAAGGGTGCCGGCAAGAATTTTTGCGCGGGCCTCGACCTCAAGGCTGCGATGGCCCGCCGTGCCGGCCAGCAGGAGCCGCCTGGCGTCACTGAGTCGCTGGATTCGCAGCGCCGCATCGCCGACATCGTGATGCTGATGCGGCGTTGCCCGCAACCAATCATCTCTCTCGTGCAGGGCGCGGCGGCCGGCGGCGGTTTTGCGCTGGCGCTTGCCTCCGACATCCGCATCGCGACGAAATCGGCGCGGATGAACTGCGCCTTCATCAAGCTTGGCCTCGGCGGCTGTGACATCGGCACCAGCTATTTCCTGCCGCGGCTGGTCGGCGTGTCCGTGGCGTCGGAGCTGATCCTCACGGGCCGGTTCATCGGCGCCGAGCGCGCGCTGGCGGTCGGGCTGGTCTCGGAGGTCGTCGACGAAGACAAGCTCGATGCGGCGGCCGAGCCCTATGTCGAGGCGATGATGACGGCTTCGCCCGTGGGCCTACGGCTGTCCAAGGAATGCCTCAACATGAGCGTCGATGCGGGATCACTGGAGGCTGCGATCGCGATGGAGGATCGCAACCAGGTCCTCTGCAGCCGATCGGAGGAATTTTCGGAAGGCATCAGGGCCTTCCTTGAGAAGCGAAAGCCTGTCTATATCAAGCGCTGAACGAGAACGATCCGCAAAGGACGATAATTCCGGGAGACGCAAAATGAGTGGAAGCGCGGCGGCTGTGATGACGAAGCCCGCCTTTCGCAAGATCGAATGGCTCGCGCGCGACATCGACGTCGAGCGCCGCGACGACGGCACGGTGGTGCTGAAGTCGCGCATTCCGCTGCAAGCTTACGAGACGCACATCCCGGCGTCGCTGGCCAAATGGGCGAAGGAAGCGCCCGAGCGCATCTGGCTCGCCCAGCGCGGCGGTCCCAATCGCGAATGGCGCAAGGTCTCCTATGGCGAAGCCAAGCGTACCGTGGATGCGCTGACCCAAGGCTTGCTCAATCTCGCTCTCGATGGTCGTCCCGTTGCGATCCTCTCCGGCAATTCGATCGAGCATGCGCTGATGACGCAGGCCGCGATGCAGGCGCGTGCGCCCGCGGCGCCGGTGTCGCCGGCCTACTCGCTGATGAGCCACGATCACGTCAAGCTGAAGTACCTGTTCGACCTGATCAAACCGGCTGTGGTGATGGTGCAGGACGGGCCGACGTTCGAGAAGGCGCTCAAGGCGATCGATCTTACCGGCGTCACGGTGGTTCACGTCGCGCGTCCCTGTGACGGCATCAAGAGCGTCAGCTTTGCCGAGCTTGCGGTAACGCCGGTAACCGAGGACGTCGAGGAGTCGATCGCGAAAATCACGCCCGACACCGTCGGCAAGCTGCTGTTCACGTCAGGCTCGACCGGCATGCCCAAGGCCGTCATCAATACGCAGGAGATGATGTGCGCCAATGCGGCGATGATGATGCAGGTGCGGCCGCGCTCGGCTGATGGCCCTGTTGCGACCATGCTGGACTGGATGCCGTGGAATCACACCATGGGCGGCAACGCGGCGTTCCACCCGATCCTGGTCGATGGCGGCACGCTCTATATCGACGACGGCCGGCCGATGCCGGGCCAATTCGAGGAGACGCTGCGGAACCTGCGCGAGATCTCGCCGACCTATTACGCCAACGTTCCGGCCGGCTATGCCGCGCTCGCCGCCGCCATGGAAAAGGATGATGCGCTCTGCCGTTCCTTTTTCAAGAACCTGTCGATCATGGCCTATGGCGGCGCGCGCCTGCCTGACGATCTCTACGATCGCATGCAGGCCTTGGCCGTGAAGACCACTGGCGAACGCATCGTGTTCTATACCGGCTGGGGTTCGACCGAGACCGCGCCGACCTCGACCGGCACTTATTGGGACACTGAGCGCGTCGGCCTGATCGGCCTGCCGTTCCCCGGTGTCGAGCTGAAGATGGTGCCGTGCGGTTCGAAATACGAATTACGCCTGCGCGGCGTCAACGTCACGCCGGGCTATTTCGGCCAGCCTGATCTCACCAAGAAGATGTTCGACGAGGAGGGCTATTACTGCATCGGCGATGCCGGCGTTTTCGTCGACGATGCCGATCCGGTGAAGGGCATCATCTTTGCGGGACGTGTTGTCGAGGATTTCAAGCTCACCACCGGCACCTTCGTGCATGTCGGCTCACTCCGCACCGATGCCATCGCCGCAGCGACGCCTGTCGTGCACGACGCGCTGGTCGCGGGGCAGGACCAGGCCTTCATCGGCCTACTCGCCTGGCCAAACCTGCACGCCTGCCGGCAACTTGTCGGCAACGCCGATCTCAGCTTCGAGGACGCAGTGAAGCATCCCGAGGTGATCGCCTGCTTCAGGCGTGGGTTAGAGGATCACAACCGGGACTGTGAAGGCGCCAGCAGCCGCATCATCGCGCGCGCCATGTTGATGGTCGAGCCGCCCTCGATCGACGGCAACGAGCTCACCGACAAGGGCTACATCAACCAGCGCGCCGGCCTCGAACGCCGCGCCGCGCTGGTCGAGCGGCTCTATGCCGAGAAGCCGGATGAAGGTGTGATCGTGTTGCGATGAAGACGGTAGGATGGGTAGAGCGCAGCGAAACCCATCATTCTTGCTCAGACAATCGATGGGTATCGCTTCGCTCCACCCATCCTACAGAACAGCAATAATAGGGTAGCCCGCCATGAACTTCGACTTCTCCGACGACCAGAAGCAGCTCCGCGATCAGGCGCGCAAATTCCTCACCGAGAAATGCTCGCCCAAGGCGGTGCGCATCGTCCTCGACGGCAAGGCTCCCTACGACAAGGAACTCTGGAAGGGCCTCGCGGAGATGGGTTTCCTCGGCGTCGCGATCCCCGAGGAGTTCGGCGGTGCCGGCGCGGGCCATCTCGAACTCTGCGTGATCGCGGAGGAGATGGGACGCGCGAACGCGCCGGTGCCGTTCTCCTCGACCGTTTATCTCGCCGCCGAAGCGCTGTTGATCGCCGGCAGCGACGCGCAAAAGAAGAAATGGCTGCCGGCGATTGCCTCGGGCGAGGCGATCGGCACGCTGGCGCTGTTCGAGGGCAAGGGCAATCCCGCGCCGAAGAACGTCAAGCTGACGGCTGCGAACGGCGTGCTCAACGGCGTCAAGAAACCGGTCGCGGATGGCACCATCGCCGATTTCGCGGTGGTCGCGGCGCGCAACGGATCGAGCGGTCGCGACAGCGACATCTCGCTGTTCCTGGTTGATCTCAAAGCCGGCGGCGTCGAGGTGAAGAGCCTCACCAATCTCGATCCGACCCGCGGGCAGGCCGAGATCACCTTCAAAGACTGCAAGGCTGAGCCACTGGGAGCTGCCGGCGAAGGCTGGAGCATCCTCACCCAGGTGCTCGATCGCGCCGCGGTGCTCTGTGCGTTCGAGCAGGTTGGCGGCTCCGACCGCGCGCTGGAGATGGGCCGCGACTACGCGCTCGACCGCATCGCCTTCGGTCGCCAGATCGGCTCGTTCCAGGCGGTCAAGCACATGCTCGCCGACATGTATGTCTCGGCGACGCTGGCGCGTTCCAACAGCTATTACGGTGCCTGGGCGCTCTCGACCAACGCAGCTGAATTGCCGGAAGCCGCGGCCGCCGCGCGCATCAGCGCGACGCAGGCGTTCCAGCACTGTGCCAAGAACAACATCCAGGTCCACGGCGGCATGGGGTTCACCTGGGAGTTTGACTGCCACATGTACTACCGCCGCGCCAACGCGATGGCGCTCGGGCTCGGCAGCCTCACCTATTGGGAAGACCAGTTGATCGACCGCATGCGGAAGAAGAATGCGGCGTAGTCCACCGCTCGTGTCCCGGACGCGCGGCATGCAATGCCGCTTCGCAGAGCCGGGACCCAGAGGCCGCAATGGACCCCGGATCTGCAGCGCATCACCATAGCGCGTCCCAGACGCGCGTAAACGCGCTAATGGTGCTGCGCAGCGTCCGGGGAACGAACAGAGAGATGAAACCATGAACTTCGACGACACCCCGCAGGAAGCCGAATTTCGCGCCACCGCCCGCGCCTGGATCGGTGCGAATGCCCCAAAGCAATACGAGGACGAGCTGCGCAAATCCTCGCTCGGCCGCACCGTGCTCAAGAACGCTGACATTCTCGAGGTCGCAAAGGCCTGGCAGAAGAAGAAGGCCGACGCCGGCTGGGCTTGCCTGCACTGGCCGAAGGAGTATGGCGGCCGCGGCTCATCGCCGATCGAGCGCGTGATCTGGCAGCAGGAGGAGGGGCCGTTCGGACTGCTGTCCCGCATGTTCATCATCGGCCACGGCATGTGCGGGCCGACCATGATGGCATTCGCGCGCGAGGAGCATAAGCGCACTTATCTGCCGCCGCTGGCCTCGGGCGAAAAGGTCTGGTGTCAGCTGTTCTCCGAGCCCGCCGGCGGCTCCGACGTCGCGGGCCTGCGCACGCGCGCGGAAAAGGACGGCGACGATTGGGTCATCAACGGCCAGAAGATCTGGACCTCGGGCGCGCATTATTCCGACTACGGCATCTTGCTGACCCGTACCGATCCCACCGTGCCCAAGCACAAGGGCCTCACCATGTTCTTCCTGGACATGAAGAGCCCCGGCGTCGAGGTCCGGCCGATCAAGCAGGCCAGCGGCGCTTCCGACTTCAACGAGGTCTATTTCACCAACGTCCGCATTCCCGATCATCAGCGCCTCGGCGAGGTCGGCGACGGCTGGAACGTTTCGCTGACCACGCTGATGAATGAGCGCAGCGCGATCGGCGCGGCCGTCTCGACCGGTTTCCCGGAGCTGTTCGAGTATTGCTCCAGCCTGATGCTCGACGACGGCCCCGCGATTGAGGATCGCGCGGTGCGCTCGAAATTGGCGAACTGGGCGGTGAAGGCGAGCGGGCTGAAATACACCAGCATGCGCGCGATCTCGGCGCTGTCGAAGGGCGAGCGGCCGGGGCCGGAGAACTCCATCGGCAAGCTGGTGGCGGGCTCGATGATCCAGGACGTCGCGACTTACGCGCTGGATTTGCAGGGCGCGAGCGGCGTCGTCAGCGGCGAGGGTGCCGAGCTTGCCGGCCGTTTCCAGGCGATGCTGCTGCGCGCGCCCGGCACGCGTGTCGAAGGCGGCACCGACGAGATCATGCGCAACATCATCGCCGAGCGCGTGCTGGGCCTGCCCGGCGATATCAGGGTCGACAAGGACGTGCCGTTCAACAAGATCCCGACGAAGGGAAGATGAATGCGTGTCCCGGACGCGGCGCAACGCGCCGCTGAGCCGGGACCCAGAAACTACAATGGGCCCCGGCTCAGCAGCGCACCGCTCCGCGCTGCGCCGCGTCCGGGGCACGAGAGAGGAGAGTTCGAAAATGAATTTCGATGACACCCCGCAGGAAGCCGCATTCCGCGCCACCGCGCGCCAATGGGTCGACGCCAATGCGCCGAAAGAGCTGCACGTCGAGCTGTCAAAATCCTCGCTCGGCCGCATTCGGCTTGCCAAGCAAGATATCGTCGAGGTCGGCAAGGCCTGGCAGAAGAAGAAGTTCGAAGGCAATTGGGCCTGCCTGCACTGGCCGAAGGAATATGGCGGCCGTGGCGCGACGCCGATCGAGAAGGTGATCTGGCAGCAGGAAGAGGGCGTCTACGGCAAGCTGACGCAGCCGTTCCAGATCGGCGAGGGCATGTGCGGCCCCACCGTGATGGCCTTCGGCAGCGAGGATGCCAAGCGCCGCTATCTGCCGAAGCTGGCCTCGGGCGAGGAGATCTGGTGCCAGCTGTTCTCCGAGCCGTCGGCCGGTTCGGACGTCGCAGGCTTGCGCACCCGCGCGGAGAAGAAAGGCGACAATTGGGTCGTCAACGGCCAGAAGATCTGGACCTCGGGCGCGCATTACTCCGACTACGGTCTCCTGATCGCGCGGACCGATCCGAACGTGCCCAAGCACAAGGGCCTCACCATGTTCTTCCTGGACATGAAGAGCCCCGGCGTCGAGGTGCGTCCGATCAGGCAGGCCAACGGCATGCAGGAGTTCAACGAGGTCTATTTCACCGACGTCGTGATCCCAGACAGCCAGCGGCTAGGGGCCGTCGGTGAAGGCTGGAGCGTGTCGCTGACCACGCTGATGAACGAGCGCATGTCGATCGGCTCGCGCCTTGCGACCGGCGTGCCTGAGATGTTCGAGTTTTGCTCCAATCTGATGCTGGAGGACGGGCTTGCCATCGACGATCCTGCCGTGCGCTCGAAGCTCGCGACCTGGGCGGCGAAATCGAGCGGGCTGAAATACACCAGCTATCGCACGATCTCGGCGCTGTCGAAGGGCGAGCGGCCGGGCCCGGAGAACTCGATCGGCAAGCTGGTCTCGGGCATGATGCTGCAGGACATCGCGACCTACGCCATGGACCTGCAGGGCGCAGCCGGTGCTCTCACGGGCAGCGACGAGGAAACCGTGCAGGGCCAGTTTCAGCAGATGCTGCTGTCCTCGCCCTCGATGCGCATCGCCGGCGGCACCGACGAGATATTGCGCAACATCATCGCCGAGCGCGTGCTGGGACTGCCCGGCGACATCCGCGTCGATAAGGACGTGCCGTACAACAAGATTCCGACCAAGGGGCGGTAGACGTGACTTGTAGGGTGGATTAGCGGAGCGTAATCCACCACGTCTGTAGACGCGGAAACAAGAGAGGTGGGTTGCGCCGGGCGGTTTGCGCTTCGCGCAATCCGCGAGGCTAACCCACCCTACGAAGAAAGCGACGCGAGCTGAATCATGGACGCTACCGTCAAACAAAACGACCGCATCGGCGTGCTCGAAGAGCTGCTCAACGAGCGCTACTCCGTCCGCGCCTTCCATCCCAAGGAGGTCGACCGCGCGACGATCGAGCATGTGCTGACCACCGCGCAGCGCACTGCGTCCTGGTGCAACAGTCAGCCCTGGCAGGTCATCATCGCCAGCGGCGAGGCCAAGGAGCGCTTCCGCCAGCTGATCTACACGGAGGCTTCCGGAGGTCTCGGCGACGATTACGATTTCACGCCGCCGCGCGAGTATGTCGGTGTCTATCTGGAACGCCGCCGCGAGAGCGGCTTTCAGCTCTACAACACGCTCGGCATCGCCCGTGGCGACAGAAGCGCCTACGCCAGGCAGGCGCTGGAGAACTACAATTTCTTCGGCGCGCCGCATGTCGCCATCATTCACACCAACGAGCCGCTCGGCATCTACGGTGCGATCGATTGCGGCGCCTATGTCAGCAATTTCATGCTGGCCGCGCAGGCGCTCGGGCTCGGCACGATTCCGCAGGCGGCACTCGCGCGGCATTCCGGACTGATCCGCCGCCACTTCAATCTGCCCGACGATCGCCGCGTCGTCTGCGGCATTTCGTTCGGCTATGCCGACGACGCCCACAAGGTCAACAGCTACCGCACCTCGCGCGCCAGCGTGGCCGAGACCGTGACCTTCGCAGACGATTGATCAAGCGGCGTAGCTTTGCGCTATCGCTGTCGGACGCGCGCGAAGGCGGCCGCGGAAGCGGCCGCCTTCGTCTCATCTGAGCTCGGGGTTGACGCCGGCCGTCAGCCGCCGCTGCCGCCGATCACGGCCCGCACGGTCTCGTCCGGGCCAAAATCCTCGGCGCCATCGACATAGAGCAGCGCGGCGAGCTTCGAGCGCGCGCGGTTGACGCGGCTCTTGATCGTGCCGACTGCACAGCCGCAGATCGAGGCCGCGTCTTCGTAGGAGAAGCCGGAGGCGCCGACCAGAATCAGCGCTTCACGCTGGTCCTGCGGAAGCTTGTCGAGCGCCGTGCGAAACTCCTCGAACTCGAGATGCGCATTCTGCGACGGCTGTGTCTTCAGCGTCTTGGCGTAGTTGCCTTCGGCATCCTCGACCTCGCGCCGCCGCTTGCGATAGTCGGAGCGGAAAAGGTTGCGCAGGATCGTGAACAGCCATGCCGGCAGATTGGAGCCAGGCTGGAACGAGTCGATGTTGGCGAGCGCGCGGAGCAGCGTCTCCTGGACCAAATCATCGGCGCGGTCCGCATTGCCGCTGAGCGAAATGGCGAACGCGCGCAGACTGGGCACGGCCGCCAGGATGTCGTTACGCAGGGAGTCCGTGAGAGGCATTAATCCCTCCCATTGTTGTCGTTGGATCCGCCTTCATGTCCCACGTGGGGCGTCGCTCCTGGCGCATCAAGCTTCTTGATCAGTTCTGCGAACCGATCTGGAACCCCTTGTCGCACCACATCATCATACATGGCGCGCAACTGGTGCCCGATCCGGGATTGTATCTCCGGAGTGAGGCCTCCCTTGCCGGGGGTCGTGCTTCTGCTGGCTTGAGACTTGAGATCTTTCATGACCTGTTCCACGTTTCCCCGAGTTAAGTGACTGTAAAATCGAGAGGTTTTCTCAACCGGGAGCCGTTCCCTGGATAGGCTCAATTCGAGGTTCGAGAAAAAGTTCCCGCTCAGGCGGAACTTTTCTTGGCCTGAGGCGTAATCAGCCGAGCAGGGGAACCCGGGCCCCCCTCGGATTGCCTGGACGTCAAGGTTGGCCCGAAGATGAATGGAGTGGGGATGTCCCGTTCACAGCTTGTTGCTGAACACTTGCCCTTGTTGCGCCGGTACGCACGCGCCCTGACGGGCAGCCAGGCCTCCGGTGACGCCTATGTCGCAGCCATGTTGGAAGCCATGCTGGGGGATCCCTCGGTGCTCGACGAGAGCCATGGGCCGCGCGCGGGCCTGTTCCGGCTGTTCACCCAGATCTGGAACTCGGTCTCCGTCAACGATGATTCCGAGGTGACGACCTTGCCGATGCCGCCGGAGCGGCGGCTGTCGAACATCACGCCGCTGCCGCGCCAGGCCTTCCTGCTGCTCTCGCTGGAGGGATTCTCGGAAGAGGAAGTCGGCTACATCCTCGGCACCGACGTCGCCGAGACGCGGCGGCTTGCGGATGCCGCCGGACGCGAGATGGCCGCCGAGATCGCCACCGACGTGCTGATCATCGAGGACGAGACCTTCATCGCCATGGACCTCGAGAGCCTGGTGAAGAATCTCGGCCACAATGTCGTCGGCGTCGCGCGCACGCATGCCGATGCGGTGGCACTGGCCAAGAACAAGCGGCCCGGCCTGATCCTCGCCGACATCCAGCTCGCCGATGGCTCGTCCGGCCTCGACGCCGTCAACGAGCTGCTGCGCACGTTCGAGGTGCCGGTGGTGTTCATCACCGCGTACCCGGAGCGCTTCCTCACCGGCGAGCGGCCCGAGCCGGCGTTCCTGATCTCAAAACCGTTCCAGCCCGCGATGGTGTCGGCGGTGGCGAGCCAGGCGCTGTTCTTCCAGCGCAACTCGCGCAACCGCACGCCGAAGGCGCCGGCGGCTTAATAGAGCTGGCCATTTGGCCAAACGATCCGATCCGGCGTGCTGCAAGGCACGCCGGATTTTTCGTGTCGCCTGCCGTGCTTGACGTGCGTCGGCTTCGCCGCTCATACCTCCTGCATTGATCCCAGCCGGAGATGTGCCCATGGACCAGCAACTCCTCGATCGCCTCGCCATTCGCGACCTCGTCGAGAACTGGGCGGTCTGGCGAGATGCCGGTGACTGGGAGCGGTTTGCCACGGTCTGGCACGAAGAGGGCTGGATGTCCGCCACCTGGTTTCAGGGCCCGGCGCGGGATTTCATGCGCGTCAGCCAGGAGGGCTTTGCCAGGGGCGTTCGCATCCTGCATTTCCTCGGCGGCACCAGCATCGATCTCGCGGGCGAGCGGGCCATCGCGCAGACCAAGATGACGATCTCGCAGCGCGCCCCGGTGCATGACGTGGTCTGCGACGTCGTCTGCACCGGCCGCTTCTACGATTTCCTGGAGAAGCGGCAGGGGAAGTGGGGCATCGTCCGCCGCCAGCCGATCTACGAGAAGGATCGGATCGATCCGGTCGATCCCGCGGCTTCCCTCCGTCTGGATCAGACGGCGCTCGCCGGGCTGCCCGAAGGCTACCGCCACCTCGCCTATATGCAGGAGCTGATCGGCTACAAGGTCAAGCGCGACATGCCGGGCCTGATAGGTCCCGAGGTCGAGAAGCTCTATGGCGAGGGGCGAGAGTGGCTGGCGGGGAAGTGAACCCCAGAAAAAAGTAAGGCGCGACTGGCATCACCACAGTCGCGCCCTACGTCACCGGCTTATGGGGCAGGGGGGAATAGCCGGCTGTTGAGACGACTCCAGTCTGCGAAAGTCGTTCCACCCCTCGCGAAATATTTTGCGCACGCTGTCGTATTTGTCGCACACGGTTAAGTGATCGTAACCGCTAAGAACCCCTGATCCTTCCCCGGCGTTGTTCCCGCGATCGCCATGGGGCGAGGGATCGACAGCCATGTCACAGATTCATAAGGTATTTTTGAGCGTCGTTGCCGCTGCTGCGACGCTCGGTGCCGTGCAACTGGCCTCGGGTCATGATCTGGCAGACCGCTGGCAGGCGGTCGCCGACAAGGCCGACAAGCCCGGCCACAATGTCAATCGTACCGGCAAGGCCGACCGGCTCGCCGAGATCAAGCAGGCAGCTGTTCCGACCCGCACCGTCTCGATGCGGCTGAATGACCTCGCCGACACCTCGGTGCTGCTGCGGGTCCCCGCGGTGATCGAGACCGGCAATGCCAAGCCGCCGGTGCTGCTCCAGAACCAGAAGAAGGTGCGCAACAGGCCGACGATCGCCTGCGAGCCGATGGTCAGCTCGCTGACCGAGGTCGCAAAGCTGCTCCAGCCCGGCCGCTGCGTGACCTGATCCGCCCGGGCGCCGGATAGATCGTTCTCCCGCCGGGAGGACGATTCTTCACGTCCACTTGATCCCCTCTACGCTCGCGTTATATCCCGGGTTTCTTCCCTTTCGTTTTGACCGGGTAAACGCATGACGACGTCAGACACGGCTGTGCATACGCAGCCCTTCCAGGCCGAGGTTTCCGAGCTTTTGCACCTCATGGTGCACTCCGTCTATTCGGAGACCGACATCTTTCTGCGCGAGCTCGTCTCCAACGCCTCGGACGCCTGCGACAAGCTGCGCTATGAGGCGATCGCAACCCCTTCGCTGCTCGGCGAGGGCGACGCGCTCAAGATCCGCATCATCCCGAACAAGGCGGCCGGGACGCTCACGATCGCCGACAACGGCATCGGCATGGAGCGGCAGGAGCTGATCGACCATCTCGGCACCATCGCCCGCTCCGGCACCAAGGCATTCGTGTCGAAGCTGAAGGAGGCCAAGGACGGCCTCGGCCTGATCGGCCAGTTCGGCGTCGGCTTCTATTCCGCCTTCATGGTCGCCGACAAGATCGTCGTGGTCAGCCGCCGCGCCGGCGAGAGCGACGTCTGGACCTGGACGTCCTCCGGCGGCTCCGGCTTCGAGATCGCCCGTGCCAGCGACGAGGAGGCCACGCGCCTGACGCGCGGCACCGAGATCGTCCTGCACCTGAAGGACGACGCCAAGAAATATCTCGAGACCTTCGAGATCGAGCGCATCGTTGGTGCCTATTCCGACAATATCCTGTTCCCGATCGAGCTGGTGCCGGAAGAAGGCGAGCCGCGCC
Source organism: Bradyrhizobium sp. 25ACV (assembly GCF_054863005.1). Classification (NCBI taxonomy): domain Bacteria; kingdom Pseudomonadati; phylum Pseudomonadota; class Alphaproteobacteria; order Hyphomicrobiales; family Nitrobacteraceae; genus Bradyrhizobium; species Bradyrhizobium sp. 25ACV. The sequence goes on along the minus strand of NZ_JAVAYO010000007.1, from coordinate 146,547 downwards.
AGATCAATTCGGCCAGCGCGCTGTGGCAACGCTCGAAATCCGAGCTGACGCCGGATGACTACAAGAAGGCCTATCAGCAGATCGCCTCCGCCTTCGACGATCCCGCGATGACGCTGCATTACCGCGCCGAGGGCCGCTACTCCTACGCGGTGCTGCTGTTCGCGCCCTCGACCAAGCCGTTCGACCTGTTCGAGCCGAACCGCAAGGGCCGGGTGAAGCTTTACGTCCGCCGCGTCTTCATCACCGATGATGCCGATCTGTTGCCGGGATATCTGCGCTTCATCCGCGGTGTCGTCGACAGCGAGGATCTCCCGCTCAACATCTCCCGCGAGATGCTGCAGAACAATCCGCAGCTGGCGCAAATCCGGAAAGCCGTGGCGACCCGGGTCGTGTCCGAACTCGAAAGCCTGGCCGAGAAGGATCCGGAGAACTTTGCCAAGATCTGGGACGCCTTCGGCGCGGTGCTCAAGGAAGGCATTTACGAGGATTTCGAGCGCCGCGAAAAGCTGCTGGCGCTGTCGCGCTTCACGACGACGTCGGGCGAGACGCGGTCGCTGAAGCAGGTCATCGCCGATTTCAAGCCGAACCAGACCGAGATCTATTATCTCGTCGGCGACAGCATCGAGCGGTTGAAATCCAATCCGCGGCTGGAGGCTGCGACCGCGCGCGGCATCGAGGTGTTGCTGCTGTCCGATCCCGTCGATGCGTTCTGGACCTCGATGCCGTCGGAGTTCGATGGCAAGCCGCTGAAGTCGCTGAGCCAGGGCGATCTCAATCTCGACCTGATTCCGCGCGTCGACGACAAGGACGAGGCAAAGAAGGACGAGCCCGAGGCGGATGAAGCGGCCACCATTGCCGTGATCAAGGCTGCGCTCGGCGAGCGCGTCAGCGACGTCAAGGCCTCGACGCGCCTCACCAGCTCGGCCTCCTGCCTCGTCGCCGACAGCCAGGGCCCGAGCCGCGAGCTCGAGCGCATTCTGTCGCAGCAAAACCGCGGCATGAAGACCAAGCCGATCCTGGAGATCAATCTGCGCCATCCGATGGTGGGCGCGATCACCAAGGCGCAAGCCGGCTCGAAGGCGGTCGACGATCTCAGCCTGCTCCTGCTCGAGCAGGCGCAGATCCTGGACGGCGAGTTGCCGGAAGACCCGGCTGCGTTTGCCGCAAGGCTTAACCGGCTCGTGCTGCAGGGGCTCGGCGCCTAGCGCCGCAGCCCGCAGCGCTCACCTTGCCGTCATCTGTCCCTAGGAACAGTCGCCTCCGGCCTGGTGTTATGCCATACGAGGCTGTCGGCATCAGATCCGACGACGCCGTCGATTCGAGGACTAACTCCATGCGCCTGTCGATTTTGACCCTCACCGCGATTGCCGCGCTGTTCGTCGCGGCAGATGCCAGCGCCCAGACCTATGATCCGCGCTACCCGGTGTGCATGCACGTTTACACGCCCGGCGGCGGCTTCGGCGGTGGCGGCGGCGATTATTTCGACTGCTCCTTCACCTCGCTGCCGCAGTGCCGCGCGACCGCGTCGGGCCGCTCGGCGAGCTGCGACGTCAACCCCTACTACGCCTTCGACCAGCCGCCGCCGCAGCCGCGCCGGCGTCACAAGAAGGTGCACTAGCGAATCCGATGCCTCGTACCGGAACACAGTTCATGCGCTTGTCATTCGGAATGGTCGTGACCGTGGGCGCGGTGCTCGCAGCCGCGCCGTCGCATGCGCAGACTTTTGATCCGCGCTATCCCGTCTGCATGCACGTTTATTCAGGTGCGAACGGGGGAGGTGGGGAGTGGTACGACTGCTCCTTCACCTCGTTGCCGCAGTGCCGCGCCACGGCTTATGGCCGATCCGCGATCTGCGATCTCAATCCGTATTATCCGGTTCACGCGCCGCCGCCGCACATGCGCTACAGGCGTAGCGGCTAGCGTCGGCAGGTGCTGCGCGCTACTCCTTCCTGCCCCTCACAGCTCGACCACCTTGCGCCGGCGCGATCGGTCTCGGCCGTCACCATGCCGCCGAACTCACCGGCGTTGCCGGGGCGGCGGTGAAGGATCACTAGAGTTAACCGCGCCCTAACAGAGTTTTACCTTGTCTCTTAACACCTGGGCAGGGCGCGGGGGCTAGATTGCCTGATGTCAGCAGGCGGCCCGAAAGAATCAACGGCATGACCACCGGTGTCATCGAACGACAAAACGTCGCGCGCGCGCCTTCGGCTTCAAAGATGTGGCTGAAGGCCATCGAGCTTACGGCGCGGATCGAGACGCTGCCGGGGCGTCTGTTCGCCGACATCATCGACGATTGGGCGCAGCGCCAGCCCGACCGCGTCGCGCTGATCACTGACGACGCAAGTCTCGACTATGAAGGCCTGTCGAAGCGCATCAACCGCTACGCGCGCTGGGCGCGCTCGGCCGGCGTGACCAAGGGTGATACGGTCGCCTTGATCATGCCGAACGGCATCGACTATGTCGCGGCCTGGCTCGGCATCAGCCGGATCGGCGGTGTGGCGGCGCTGCTCAACACCAAGCTGGTGGGACCCTCGCTCGCGCATTGCCTCGATGTGGCAAAGCCCTCGCATATCATCGTTGCGCATGATCTGACGCGGATGCTGGAGAGCGCAACGCCGCACCTGAAGACGCAGGCCAAGGTCTGGACGCATGGCGATGCTCGCAGCGAGCGCGCCATCGACGTCGCCCTCGCGGCGCTGGACGATGCTCCCTTGTCGCCGGAGGAGCACGGCGAGGTCACCATCGATGACCGTGCGCTGCTGATCTACACATCAGGCACCACCGGCCTGCCGAAGGCCGCCAGCATCAGCCACCGCCGCATTCTCAATTGGGGCTTTTGGTTCGCCGGCCTCACCGGCGCGAGCCCGCAAGACCGGCTCTACGATTGCCTGCCGCTGTTCCACTCGGTCGGCGGCATCGTCGCGCCCTGCAGCATGCTCGCTGCCGGCGGCTCGGTGGTGATCGTGGAGAAATTCTCGGCCTCGCATTTCTGGTCCGACATCGTGCGCCATGACTGCACGCTGTTTCAATATATCGGCGAGCTCTGCCGTTATCTGCTCAAGGCGGCGCCGTCGGAATATGAGAACCGGCATCGTCTCCGCCTCGTCTGCGGCAACGGCCTGCGCGGCGACATCTGGGAAGACTTTCAGTCGCGTTTTGCCATTCCGCGCATCCTCGAATTCTATGCGGCGACGGAAGGCAATTTCTCGCTATTCAACGTCGAGGGGCAGCCGGGCGCGATCGGTCGCATCCCGCCGCTGCTGGCGCATCGCTTCCCTGCCAATCTCGTCAAGCTCGACCCCGACAGCGGCGCGCCGCTGCGCAACGAAGAGGGGTTTTGCCTCGCCTGTGCCCGCGGCGAGGCCGGCGAAGCCATCGGCCGCATCGGCACCGCCGATGAAGGCGGCGGCCGGTTCGAGGGCTACACCGACACCGGCGAGACCGAGAAGAAGGTTCTTCGCGATGTCTTTGCCAGGGGCGATGCCTGGTTCCGCACCGGCGATCTGATGCGGATCGACGACAAGGGCTTCTTCCATTTCGTCGATCGGATCGGGGATACTTTCCGCTGGAAGGGCGAGAACGTCGCGACCTCGGAGGTGAACGACGCGATGCGCGATTTCACCGGCGTGGTCGATGCCACCACTTACGGCGTCAGCATCCCCGGCGCCGATGGCCGCGCCGGCATGAGCGCGATCGTCGTCAACGAGGGCTTTGACATCGCCGCACTGCCCGCACATCTCGCGCAGCGCCTGCCGGCCTACGCACGCCCCGTCTTCATTCGCATCTCCAGCGAGATCGACGCGACCGAGACGTTCAAGCAGAAGAAGGGCGAGCTCGCACGGGAAGGCTTCGATCCCGCCGCGATCTCCGATCCGCTGTTCATGCCCGACCCGAAGTCGGGGGGCTATGTGGCGCTCGATACGGAGGCCTATGGGCGAATCGTGGACGGCTCGATCAGGCTGTAAATCCCGCAAAAATCCGCAGTTAGGTCCAATTTTATCTGAATTGTCCAAGAAGCCATTTACTTCTGTCGGGTAAACAAGCGGCCATGGGGAGGCGGCCAGCAAGAGCCGCCGCAACACCAACGATAACAAAGCGAGCCAGCCATGTCGGTAAGGTCTAAGGTCATTGACGCGATCCAGCAGATCGCCAAAGAGCAGCACGTCACGCTTCCCGCACTCTCGGATGATCTGTCGCTGCACGAGACGGGTTTCGACTCGCTCGCCTTCGCCATCCTGGTCGCGCGCCTCGAAGACGAGACCGGCGTCGACCCCTTCACCATCTCCGAGGACGCAGCGTTTCCCGCCACGGTCGGCGATTTCGTGCGGGCCTACGAAAATGTCCCCGCGTGAGATCTTTGCGCTTCGCGACCATCTCGGCGCGGAGCTGACCGGCCGTACGCTGTCGGACGCGCGCACCTGCGTGTCGCTGACCGATATCCTGTCGCAGACGGTTCTGGGTGGCCGCCTGCGCGAATTGTCCGGCCGCTCCGTGCTGCTCAAATTGTCCGACCAGCTCCGGTCGGGCCTTGCCATGATCGAGCTCGACGGCATCGCCCGTCGCATGCTGCTGTGCCCGCCCGATCTCAACCCGGCGCATCTCGACGCACTGATCGCCGATGCCGGGATCGATGCCGTCGTGACGGACGAGCCTGATCGTTGGGCCGACTCAGGCATCGCGCTCATCGTCACCGCGCAATTGCCGCTTGTATCCACCGCGCCCGCCAAGACCGAACGCGCGACGGAATGGCTGATGCTGACCTCGGGCACCTCAGGCGTGCCGAAGATCGCCGGTCACACGCTGGAAGCGCTGACGGGTGCGATTGTTGCAGAAGGGCCCGCGCGCGGCCCGGCGCCGGTCTGGGCGACCTTTTACGACATTCGCCGCTATGGCGGCCTGCAAATCTTCCTGCGCGCCGTCCTTTCCGGCGGCTCGATGGTGCTGTCCGACCCGCATGAGGCGCTCGGCGATCACGTCGCGCGGCTGAAGGCGCGCGACGTCTCGCACATCTCCGGCACGCCCTCGCACTGGCGCAAGCTCCTGATGAGCGGTTCGGCCGCGCAGTTCGCCCCGGCTTACGTCCGCCTCTCCGGTGAGATTGCCGACCAGGCGGTGCTCGACGGGCTGAAGGCGGCATTCCCCAATTCCTCCGTCGGTCATGCCTATGCCTCGACCGAAGCCGGCGTCGGCTTTGCCGTCAATGACGGGTTGGAAGGCTTTCCGGCCGACTATCTCGGCAATCGCAATGGCGTCGAGATGAAAGTGGTCGATGGCTCGCTCCGTATTCGTTCGACGCGCACCGCGCATGCCTATGTCGGCCGCAATGCAGCCGCGCTCACCGATGATGATGGATTTGTCGACAGCTGCGACATCGTCGAGTTGCGCGGCGAGCGTTACTATTTCGTCGGCCGCCGCGGCGGCATCATCAATATCGGCGGGTTGAAGGTTCATCCCGAAGAGATCGAGGCGGTCATCAACCGCCATCCCGACGTGCGGATGTCGCGGGCCAAATCGCGCAAGAGCCCGATCACCGGCGGCATCGTGGTCGCCGACGTGATCCTCACCGAGGGCACCGATCCCGCCCGCGCGAAAGAGATCCGCGATCAGATCCTGGAGCGGTGCCGCGCGCAGCTCGCGTCCCACAAGGTGCCGGCGGTGATCCGTTTCGTCGAGGCGCTCGACGTCACCCCGGCCGGAAAACTGGCGCGCACCGATGCATAATGTCCTCGTCACCGGCGGCAGCCGCGGCATCGGCCTTGCGATCGGCAAGCGCCTCGCCGGCGCCGGCTACAACGTGGTCGCGGCCGCCCGGCGCGAGAGCGAGGAGCTCAAGGCCGCGATTGCGGAGTCCGAAGGGCGCCTGCATTTCCGCGCCTGCGATCTTGCCGTGATCGACGCCATTCCGGCTTTTGCAAAACTCGTGCGCGACGAGTTCGGCCCGACCTACGGCCTCGTCAACAATGCCGGCCTCGGCACCGAAGGCCTGCTCGCCACCATGCATAATTCCGAGATCGAGGCGCTGGTGCAGCTCAACGTGCTGTCGCCGATCATCCTCACCAAATATGTGGCGCGGCAGATGATGGCCGACGGCGCCGGCCGCATCGTCAACATCTCCTCGATCATCGCGACCACCGGCTACAACGGCCTGTCCGTCTATGGCGCGACCAAGGCGGCTGCCACCGGTTTCACCCGCTCGCTGGCGCGCGAGGTCGGCAAGCTCGGCATCACTGTGAACGCGATTGCGCCTGGCTTCATCGACACCGAACTCACGCACAATCTGTCCGACGAGGCCCGCAAGCGCATCGCCGGCCGCAGCGCGCTGCGCCGCCTGCCGGAGACGGACGACGTCGCGCGCATGGTGGAATATCTGCTCGGCGAGGGTGGTCGCAACGTGACAGGTGCGGTGTTCACCATCGATGCGGGAAACACGGCGTAAGCGGGAACTCCGTCGTTACAATTGAATTGATCCGGCACAATGACATCCAGCCGGATTTGGTCGTAAGATGCCCCGCAATCGATTGGGTTACGTCAATCGATGTGCCCTAATCGACAGGGAGCAGTCCATGACCATGCCCAACATGACCGCTTCAAATCAGGGCCGGACAGAGCAATCCCGCGCCAAGCCGGACGATGTCCACTGCCCGCCGATGACGCACCAGAATTCCGGCGGTCACGGCCACGAAATGTATCCGCAGCAATTCGTGCGCCTGATCGGCTGCCACGATGCGTCTCTCGATAGCTTGCGCAAGCGTCAAGACGAGAAGCTGCACTAGCAGCTCACGTCCGGTCTTTCGGCAGGTCAATTCGTTCGTGTGAAAATTCCGGCGGCCCTTCGGTGAGGCGGCGGATGCGGCGGTCGCGTTCGTCCACGGGCAATGCCGGATCGAGCAGCGTCTCGATCTCGTGGACCGCGATCTCTTCGATCCTGGTGGCGTCCGATGCGATCGGATGCGCCGCGGAGTGGACCGGGGGCGCGATCTTCAGGCCCAGCTCGATCAGCTTGCAGATCGCCTCCGAGCGGGTCAGCTGATGGGCTTCAGCCCAGGCATCGACGGCTGCCGTCAGTCTTTCGGGCATCTTCACCGCGCTGATCGGGTCAGTGCCCGTGCGCCGGCGGACAGGAGAGGTGGAATCCTTGCTGCCGAAGTCTGACACCTGGATCATCCCATGCAACCGTTGGAGCTGGCCAACGATAGCCGTTCTCCCCGGCCGGCCGCTTGATTCCGATCAATGACCCGCTGCGGTATTGCAACGCGGCCTCACCTTGTTGTTGCCGTATCTTGTTGTCCTGGCCCGTTTCGGCCAATGATTGAAAGGGGCCGCCGGCCGGCGAACCCGGATCGATCCTGCCACGTATTTGTTTTGCATTCCAACCATCCGGCATCCCCGATGACCTCAGGCGAATCCTTCTATGGCGGCATTCCCGTCTTCCGCGGCTTCACCAGCCTGATGGACCCTGCGCTCTATGCGCCGCTGCCGGACGATTGGAGCATCGGCGTTGCCGATATCGTCGATTCCACCAAGGCGATCGCGGCGCAGCGCTACAAGGCGGTGAACATGGCCGGCGCCGCCGTGATCGCGGCGGTGACGAACGCGTTGGAGGGACGCGAATTCCCCTTCGTGTTCGGCGGCGACGGCGCGAGCTTTGCGGTTGCGCCGGGCGACCTCGAACCTGCCCGAGAGGCGCTGGCGGCAACCGCGACCTGGGTGCGGGAAGATCTCGATCTGACGATGCGGGTCGCGCTGGTGCCGGTCAGCGCCATCCGCGCGCAAGGCCTCGACGTGCGCGTCGCGCGATTCGGTCCGTCGGCCAACCTGTCCTATGCGATGTTCTCGGGCGGCGGGCTCGCCTTCGCCGATGCCGCAATGAAGCGCGGGGAGTTTGCCGTCCCGGCCGCGCCGGCGGGCACGCAGCCCGATCTCTCGGGCCTGTCCTGCCGCTTCGAGGTGATACCGGCCTCACGTGGGCTGATCCTGTCGGTTCTGGTGATGCCGGCGCGGGGCGCCGATCCGCACGCCTTCCGCAAGGTGATCGAGGACATCATCCACCTCGTCGAGCGCAGCCCGGACGGCGCCCGTCCGGTGCCGCCGCAGGGGCCGCCGCTGAAATGGCCGCCGCAGGGGCTGGAATACGAAGCCCGCACCAGGCGCGGTGGTCCGCTGCTCGCGCGCCGCGCCACCGTGCTGGCCTATACGTTGTTCGTCTATCTGATCATGCGCTTCGACCTCAAGGTCGGCGGCTTCGTGCCGAACGTCTACAGGCGTCAGGTGGTCGAGAACTCGGACTTCAGGAAATTTGACGACGGCCTGCGCATGATCCTCGATTGCACGCCGCAGCTCGAGCGCGCGCTGAGCGACCGACTGGCGATTGCGGCCCGTGACGGCATCGTACGCTACGGCCTCTACCAGCAGGATGCCGCCATGATGACCTGCTTCACGCCGTCGGCGCTGCGCAGTGATCACGTCCATTTCATCGATGGCGCACGGGGCGGCTACGCCTCGGCGGCCACGGCGCTGAAGGCGATGATGGCGTGAAGCGTCAGCGCCCCGCCCGCGTCCAGGTCTCTCCGCCGCAGAGCGCGCCGACGCAGCCTTCGACCCGCAGCGAATCCGCTCCCGTCACGGAGATGCTGCTGGCATAAGTGCTGCCGTCGTCGGCGTTGTAGATCTGGCCGGACCATTTGTTCGGACCGGAGGGCTGCATGCCGCTGAACAATGGCAAGCCGACCATCGGGCGCCTGGCGAGCTCGCGATTGGGGTTCTTGCTGTCGGTGGCGGGCTGGCCGGTCGCGGTGTCGTAGGGCTCGCGCAGCCAGGCGACGACGCCGCAGATGCCGCCGCCGCACTTGCTGATCTTGACGCGCGCATCGCCCGCCTGGGTGAGCCATGTCCCATCGGCGCTCTGCGCATGCGCGGCCGGCGCGCCGAGCAGCGCAGCGAGGAGGACGATGAGAGCAGCGAATCTGGAAGTCATGGAAGAGGCCCCGAAAATGGAGCGCCTCCATAGCAGCCCGGCGGGATAGTGCAACGCCGGCTGGAATCACATTCCTGCGTTCATTTGCGTGCGTTCATGCCTGCGATCATTTGTCCCAGCGCGCGAAGGCGACCGCGGCCGCAGTCGACAGGCCGAACACCGCCATGGCGCCGCCGACCAGCGCGAACAAAGTCCACGCCGGCGCCTGCGTCATCATGAGGCCGACGCCGCCGATCGCGACGATCAGAAGCCGCGCGGTGGAAGCGAGCACGGGGCCGCCGACGCGCGCCGCGCCTTGCGAGGAGAAATAAAGCGACACGCCGATGCCGAAGAACACGAAGGTCGGGCCGGCCCAGTGGAAATAGCTGTGAGCGGCGGCGGTGACGCCGGCATCGCGCGTGAAGAGTGCGACCCACAGCGAAGGAGCGAGCGCGACGGCGAGCCCGATCAGGCCGACCGTCAATCCGGAAGCTGCAGCGGCGGTCCAGGCCACACGCCGGGCGCGCTTCACCTGTCCGGCGCCCATCGCCATGCCGACCATCGGCACCGAGGCGATGCCGAAGGCGAACGTGATCGGGATCAGCAAGAATTCCAGCCGCGAGCCGATGCCGTAGCCGGCCAGCATCTCGGTGCCGAACGTGGCCAGGATCTTGGTGAAGATCAAAATGGTGAGAACGGTCTGGAGCGGCGATAGGCAGGCCACCGCACCAACCTTGAGGATGTCCAGGAACATCGCGCGCTCGAAATGAAATGCGCGAATATTCAGCGGCAGCCGGCTGCGGCCGGACGCGAGATACCAAAGGAAAAAGATCGCGGCGCAGGTGAACGCGATCAGCTGGCCGCTGGCGACCCCCGGCATACCGAAGGGCTTCACGCCGAACAGGCCGAGCCCCAACGTGCCGCCGAGCGCGATCTGCAGCACGCTGGCCCCGATCAGCGTCATCGAGGGCAGGCGCATGTCGCCGGTGCCGCGGATCACCGAGGCCAGCGTGTTGACGAGCCAGATCGCGACCGCGCCGGAGAACAGTACCTGCGAATAGCCGCTGGCCTCCTCGAGCACGCGATCGCGCCCGCCGAGCAGCGTGAAGAACGAGCGGCCGAAGACGAGCATCATCACCGTGAAGAACAGCCCGCCGCAGAGGCCGATGATGGCGGCATGCAGCGCCAGCGTCGCGGCGCGGTCACGATCCCCTGCGCCGAGCGCGCGGCTGATCGCGGAGGAGACGCCGCCGCCCATCGCGCCCGCGCTCATCATCTGCGTCAGCATCGCGAACGGAAACACCAGCGCGATCGCGGCGAGCGGAATGGTGCCGAGCCGGCCGATATAGGAGGTCTCGGCGATCGCAACCAAAGTGCTGCCGACCATCGCGATCATGTTGGGGATCGCGAGCCGCAGCAGCGTCGGCAGGATCGGCGCGGTCAGCAGGCTGGCGATCGGGGAGGCGACCGGCGCAAGCGGCGGGACGGCGTCTGCAGGGGCGTCGATCGTCATGTTCACCGGGCGGAATTTAGATGATGATCGACATATTATAGGATGGCCGAGCCCCTGCGGCAGCCCTCACGCCACGCAGGGGTCACCACGGCAGGCCGCATAGGTCGATGGTGCCCAGCGTCGGCGCGCGGACGATGTTGAAGACGTAGGGCGCCATCTCGGTGAAGCGGATCCGCCCCTCCGGCTGTTCGCAATAGACCTCGCCCTTGAAGGGCAGCCAGCTTCGGGTCTCGTAGAACGAAAAATTGTGGGGTTCGCAGAACAGCAGGGCGAACCGGACCGCTTCGTTGGCCCTGATGGTGTGCACGGCGGCGTCGATTGCCACGGTCGCATAGCCGCGACCGCGCCGGTCCTCGCGGGTGCAGACCCCGCCGATGCCGCCGATATGGACCTTCTGTCCGTTCCAGATGACGGTGCGGAAATAGATGCCGACATGGCAGACGAGACCGTCCTCGGGCGTCTCGATCAGCACGCGCAGGTCCGCATTGGCCCATTTGATGTGAGCCCAGGCCGGCTTCTCCGCGGCATCTTGACCCCAGACCGCGCTGAGCAGCGGCTTTGCGATCGGCCACGAGGCGTCGCCGTTCAAAATGTCGATCTCGATGCTCATGGTTTTGTCTCTCGCAACACGCTGCGCGGTCCATTCGTTCTGTCATAACCGGTTCAAAGGCAATGATATTTTGCGGCGCGGGACCGGCCCGGATTGAATGTCCCCCGGTACGGCGATTTTGTGCAATCCGGCCAAGCCGTGGCATCGCGCCTTTTCGCAAATTGGCGGTATTTAACGGCGGTGGAACCTTCTATAAGAGTCCCCGTTAAGCCAGTTCCCCATCAGTCGCGGACAACATCCCATGACCTTTACGCTGCCCCCCCTCCCTTACGCCTATGACGCCCTCGGCCAGTTCATGTCGAAGGAGACGCTGGAATTCCACCACGACAAGCATCATCAGGCCTACGTCACCAACGGCAACAACGCGCTCAAGGGGACCGAATGGGAAGGCAAGTCCCTTGAAGAGATCGTCAAGGGCTCGTTCGGCAAGAACCCCGCGGTGTTCAATAATGCCGGCCAGCACTATAACCACATCCACTTCTGGAGCTGGATGAAGCCCAACGGCGGCGGCACCAAGCTGCCGGGCAAGATCGAGAAGAAGATCAACGAGGACCTCGGCGGCTTCGAGAAGTTCAAGACCGACTTCCAGGCGGCCGGCGTCGGCCAGTTCGGCTCCGGCTGGTGCTGGCTCCAGGTCAAGAACGGCAAGCTTGAGATCTCCAAGACCCCGAACGGCGAGAATCCGCTGGTGCATGGCGCCACCCCGATCCTCGGCTGCGACGTCTGGGAGCACTCCTATTACATCGACTACCGCAACCGCCGCCCCGACTATCTCAAGGCGTTCGTCGAGAACCTCGTGAACTGGGAATACGTCGAGTCCCTGTTCGAGAAGGCGTAAGGCCTCGTTGTCATTCCGGGCCGCCCGCAGGGCGAACCCGGAATCCGGAAGTTGTGGCGCGAGATTCCGGGCTCGCACTTCGAGCGCCCCGGAATGACGAACTCAGAAGGCGGTCGCTCGCGCGGCCGCCTTTTTGCTGTGCGGAATTGCCCTGCGTGGCGCGCGCACCGGTCTGTCATCGTACTGTTTGCATCAGGGGAACACCGCCCTTAATCAGGAAAGGCATCACCCTCGAGCCAACCGAGCCCGTTGTCAGAACCTTCCCCGAAAGACCCGGCGCCTGCCGAGGACGTCGAGTCCGAGCCGCGGCCGGGGCGAGTGCGCAAGCCGATCGGCTGGTCGACGATCATCATCGCCGCGCTGGTCGCGGTGAGCGCGGCGCTGGTCTGGCAGCGTGACGGCACCGACGGCGTTCTCGATATTCTGACCCACGATCTGTCGCTGTTCTCAGGCATCCTGCCGCGCGTGCTCGCCGGCTGCCTGCTCGGGGCCTTCATCTCGGAGATCCTGCCGCACGAAAAGGTCTCGCGCTCGCTCGGGCCCAAATCCGGCCTGACGGGCCTTCTGATCGGCACCGCCTTCGGCGCGATCCTGCCCGGCGGTCCGTTCACCGCCTATCCCGTGGCGAGTGCGCTGCTCGCAGTCGGCGCCGATTTCGGCGCCACCATCGCCATGGTCGTGAGCTGGACCCTGATCGGCTATGGCCGGGCGGTGGCCTGGGAAATCCCGATCATGGGCACCGACTTCACGCTGTGGCGGATTCTCATTTCGCTGCCGCTGCCGGTGCTCGCAGGGGCCCTCGGCCGCTTCGTCTATGTCCGGCTCTATCCGAAGCGCGAAAGCGACGAGGACGCGGCATGAGCGCCGCGCTTTTCATCGACATCCTGTTGTGGGGCTCGGTGTTCGGCGTCGGGCTGATCGCCTTTCGTCGCGGCCCTCCGGTGTTCAAGGCCTCGCTGCGCGAAGGCTCGATGGACTTCATCAACATCGTGCCGCGCATCGCGCTGGGCGTGATCGGCTCCGGCTACATCGCCGCAATCATCCCGCAGGAGGTGATCACCGGCTGGCTCGGGCCGGACAGCGGCTGGCTCGGGGTTGCGACCGCCGTGGTCGCCGGCGCGGCCACGCCTGGCGGGCCCGTGATCGGCTTCTCGATCGGCACGGTGGCGCTGAAGTCGGGCGGCGGGGTGCCGCAGGTGGTTGCCTATGTCGTCGCCTGGGCTCTGTTCGCCTTCCAGCGGGTGATCTTGTGGGAAATCCCGTTCATGCCGGCCCGTTTCGTCTGGTTCCGCTGCGCCGTTTCGGTGCCGTTTCCCTTCGTGGCAGCGGCGATTGCAATGGTGATCGGCAAGCCCTGACACCCGGGTCGTGGACAGGGGTAATGTTATAATATAACGTCTCTGCATGGTTCCCGCCGCGTCCCACGCCCATCATCACGATCATGCTCACGGTCATCCCCATGACCATTCGCACGGGCACGACCACACCCACGCCCATGTCCACGACGCGGCCTCGCCGCATCCGGCCCAGGCCGCGCCCTGGTCGATCCTGCGCATGACCATGGCCGCGCGCCTTCTGGCCGCGCTCGCCGTCTGTGCCGTGCTCTGGGGCGTGGTCTTCCTGGCGATGAGGTGACCATGGCGGCGCTGCACTTCCACAATGTCACGCTCGGTTATGACCGGCACCCGGCCGTGCACCATCTCAACGGCGAGGTCGCGCGGGGCGCGCTGGTCGCCGTGATCGGCCCGAACGGCGCGGGCAAGTCGACCCTGCTGCGCGGCATCGTCGGCATCCTCCGACCGCTCGACGGCAGCATCCATCTCGGCGGGCTCGACTCTCGCGATATCGCCTATCTGCCGCAGAGCGCGGAGATCGACCGCAGCTTCCCGATCTCGGTGTTCGACTTCGTCGGCACCGGGCTGTGGCGCGGGACCGGCCTGTTCGGCGGCATCGGCAAGGCCGCGCGCGGGAAGATCTTGCGCGCGATCGCCTCCGTCGGCCTCAACGGTTTCGAGAACCGCCCGATCGGCACGCTCTCGGGCGGCCAGATGCAGCGTGTGCTGTTCGCGCGCGTGCTGCTCCAGGACGCTTCGCTCATCGTGCTGGACGAGCCCTTCAACGCCATCGACAGCAAGACCACCGCCGATCTGCTCGCGCTGGTGAAGCACTGGCACGGCGAGGGCCGCACCGTGCTCGCCGCGCTGCACGACATGGAGATGGTGCGCAACCATTTCAGCGAGACGCTGGTGCTGGCGCGGGGCCCCGTGGCGTGGGGACCGACGGCGGAGGTGCTGACGCCGGAAAACCTGCTGGTGGCGATGCGGATGTGCGAGGCCTTCGACGACACCGCCGCGGCCTGCGCGGCCGACGATATCAGTTCGCGGGCCGCGTGATTGCAATGCTCTATGACGCGCTGATCGGTCCCTTCACCGAATTCGAGTTCATGCGGCGCGCGCTGGCCGCCGTGATCGCATTGTCGCTGGCGGGCGCGCCGATCGGCGTCTTCCTGATGCTGCGGCGGATGAGCCTCGTCGGCGACGCCATGGCGCACGCGATCCTGCCGGGCGCGGCGGTCGGCTTCCTACTCTCCGGTCTCAATCTGTTCGCGATGACGGCCGGCGGCCTGATCGCCGGCTTTGCCGTCGCCATCCTTGCCGGCGTCGTCGCGCGCTCGACCGGGCTGAAAGAGGACGCCTCGCTCGCGACCTTCTATCTGGCCTCGCTGGCGCTCGGCGTGACCATCGTCTCGATCAAGGGCACCAATATCGACCTGCTCCATGTCTTGTTCGGCAACATCCTCGCGATGGACGACCAGACCCTGCTGGTGGTGGCCTTCAACGCCACCGTGACGCTGCTGGTGCTCGCCGTGATCTACCGCCCGCTGGTGATCGAGAGCGTCGATCCCTTGTTCTTGCGGACAGTCAGTCGCGCCGGCGGTCCCGCGCATCTCGCCTTCCTGGCGCTGGTCGTCATCAACCTCGTCAACGGCTTTCAGGCGCTGGGCACGTTGCTGGCGGTCGGCCTGATGATCCTGCCGGCGGGTATCGCGCGGTTCTGGTCGCGCGATCTCACCGCCATGATTTGCATCGCCGTGGTCGCTGCCGCGGCTTCCGGCTATGCCGGCCTCGTGCTGTCGTTCCAGACCCGCGTGCCTTCGGGCCCCGCGGTCATTCTGGTGGCGACGGTGCTCTACATCGTCTCCGTGCTGTTCGGCCGCGTCGGCGGCATCGTCCGGCAGATGTTTCCCGGCCGGCATCTGGAAGCGTGATGGCGATGCGCTTCCTTCTGCTCCTTGCCTTGCTGACCATCGCCTCGCCGCTGCATGCGGCGGAGCGGCTGAACGTCGTCGCGAGCTTCTCGATCCTCGCCGATTTCGTCCGCAATGTCGGCGGCAACAGGATCAATCTGACGACGTTGGTCGGCGCCGACAGCGACGTCCACGTCTACACGCCGGCGCCAGCCGATGCGAAGCGGGTCGCGGAGGCGAAGCTCGTCATCGTCAATGGGCTCGGGCTGGAGGGCTGGCTGCCGCGGCTCGTGCAGTCCGCAGGGAGCAAGGCCGTGGTGGTCACCGCGAGCGCCGGCATCACGCCGTTGAAGCTCGGCTCGGCCGCAGACCCCCATGCCTGGCAGTCGGTCCCCAACGCTAAGGTCTACGTGACCGATATCGCCAATGCGCTGGCCACGGCCGCCCCGGATGATGCGGAGTTCTTCCGGGCCCAGGTAAAAGCCTATCTGGAAAAGCTCGAAACGCTCGACCGCGAGGTCCGCGAGGCCGTGGCGAAAATCCCGCCGGAGCGGCGCAAGGTGATCTCGACCCATGACGCCTTCGGCTATTTTTCCGCCGAATACGGTATCCAGTTCATCGCCCCCCTGGGCGTCTCCACCGAAACCGAGCCGAGCGCCCGGGACATCGCGGCCATCATCGGCCAGATCAAGGCCCAAAAAATACCGGCCGTGTTCCTGGAAAATATCAGTGACGACCGGCTGATCCGGCGGATCGCGGCCGAGACCGGCTCAAAAGTCGGTGGGACCCTGATTTCGGACGGTTTGACCGGCGAAAAGGGGCCGGCACCCACTTACATTGATATGGTCAGGCACAATATAAAGGCCCTGACCAGCGCGCTTGACCACTAGGGCAGGGGCCACCCCGCCTCGCGTCGCGCGAAAAAGCCTGATGTCGGAGTTCTTATGTCTGAAGCGACCTCGCACAAAATCCCTGTGACCGTCCTGACCGGCTATCTCGGCGCCGGCAAGACCACGCTCTTGAACCGCATCCTGTCCGAGAACCACGGCAAGAAATACGCCGTCATCGTCAACGAATTCGGCGAGATCGGTATCGACAACGACCTCATCATCGGCGCCGATGAGGAAGTGTTCGAGATGAACAATGGCTGCATCTGCTGCACCGTGCGCGGCGACCTCGTGCGCATCATGGACGGCCTGATGAAGCGCAAGGGCAAGTTCGACGCCATCATCGTCGAGACCACCGGCCTTGCCGATCCGGCGCCGGTCGCCCAGACCTTCTTCGTCGACGAGGACGTGCAGAAGAATGCGCGGCTCGATGCCGTGGTCACGGTGGCCGACGCCAAATGGCTGTCCGACCGGCTCAAGGACGCGCCCGAGGCCAAGAACCAGATCGCATTCGCCGACGTCATCGTGCTGAACAAGACCGATCTCGTCAGCAAGGGCGAGCTTGCCGAGGTCGAGGCCCGCATCCGCGGCATCAATCCCTATGCGAAACTCCACCGCACCGAGCGCTGCTCGGTGGCCCTGGCCGACGTGCTCGACCGCGGCGCCTTCGACCTCGACCGCATCCTCGACATCGAGCCGGACTTCCTGGAGGCCGACGATCATGACCACGACCATGATCACCACCATCACGGCCACGATCATCACCACCATGATCACGGTCACGGCCTGAAGCACTATCACGACGAGGACATGCAGTCGCTGTCGCTCAAGACCGACAAGCCGCTCGATCCGAACGTGTTCATGCCCTGGCTGCAGAATTTGGTGCAGGTCGAGGGCGGCAAGATCCTGCGCTCCAAGGGCATCCTCGCCTTCCACGACGACGACGACCGCTACGTCTTCCAGGGCGTCCACATGATGCTGGAAGGCGACCACCAGCGGAAGTGGAAGGAGGGCGAGCCGCGCGAGAGCCGCCTCGTCTTCATCGGCCGCGAACTGCCGGAAGAAGCCATCCGCAAGGGTTTTGAGAGCTGCATCGTCTCGTGATGAAAGAGTTTTCGCCGGCCCCCGATTCCGCCTCGATCGTCTCCGTCACCGATCGCGTCAAGCCCGTTACGCTCGGCATGGGCGTGACCTCGGTGCATTTCCTCAGGGACCGCGCCGCCTTCGTCGGCGGCGAGGAGAATGTCGCGTTCGTCGATGACGAGGGTGAGATCAGCACGGTCACTGTTCACAGCGGCGGCATTCTCTCCACCGCCTGCGATGGCAAGCGCCTGGTGATGGGCGGCGACGACGGCAAGGTCGTCTCGCTCGACGCCAAGGGCGAGGTGACGCTGCTCGCCACCGATCCCAAGCGGCGCTGGATAGATGCGGTGGCGCTGCATGCGGACGGCTCCTACGCCTGGTCGGCCGGCAAGACGGCTTTCGTCAAGAGCGGCAAGACCGAGGAGAAGTCGCTCGAGGTGCCCTCGACCGTCGGCGGGCTTGCCTTCGCGCCGAAGGGATTGCGGCTCGCGATCGCCCATTACAACGGCGCGACGCTGTGGTTTCCGAACATGGCGGGATCAGCCGAATTCCTGCCCTGGGCCGGCTCGCATCTCGGCGTCACCTTCAGCCCGGACAACAAATTCCTGGTCACCACGATGCACGAGGCGGCGCTGCATGGCTGGCGGCTTGCCGACAACAGGCATATGCGCATGACCGGCTATCCCGGCCGCGTCCGCTCGATGTCCTGGAGCGCGGGCGGCAAGGCGCTGGCGACCTCGGGCGCCGACACCATCATCCTGTGGCCGTTCGCCAGCAAGGACGGCCCGATGGGCAAGGAGCCTGCGATGCTCGCGCCGCTGCAGGCCCGGGTCTCCGTGGTGGCCTGCCATCCGAAGAACGACATCCTCGCCGCCGGCTACAGCGACGGCACCGTGCTGATGGTGCGGCTGGAGGACGGCGCCGAGATCCTGGTCCGCCGCAACGGCACCCCGCCCGTGGCCGCGCTCGCCTGGAACGCCAAGGGCACGCTGCTCGCCTTCGCCGATGAAAACGGGGACGGCGGAATGCTGGAGCTTTAAACTGTCATCCTTTACGCCGTAGGGTGGGCAAAGGCGCTCTTGCGCCGTGCCCACGCTCTCTTTGCGTTGACGGGAGCCGTGGGCACGCTTCGCTTTGCCCAGCCTACGGCAGCTGACATTCATGCGATTTCTGACGACCTTCCAGCTTGCTGATTTCCTCGACACGCTGGTCAGCCTGACCACGGCCTTCGTGCTGGGCACGCTGATCGGCGCCGAGCGGCAATATCGCCAGCGTACAGCGGGCCTGCGCACCAATGTGCTGGTCGCGGTCGGCGCGGCCGCCTTCGTCGATCTCGCCATGCAGCTGGACGGCGCCGACGGCGCGGTGCGGGTCATCGCCTATGTCGTCTCCGGCATCGGCTTCTTAGGGGCCGGCGTCATCATGAAGCAGGGCATGGACGTCCGCGGGCTCAACACCGCCGCGACGCTGTGGGCCTCGGCCGCGGTCGGCTCCTGTGCCGGTGCCGATATGATCGCGCAGGCGGCCGCCCTGACCGTGTTCGTGATTGCCGGCAACACCATGCTGCGCCCGCTCGTCAATGCCATCAACCGCATTCCGCTGAACGAGAAGGCACTGGAGGCGACCTATTATTTCAAGCTCGCGGTTACCGCCGACGCCCTGCCCGACATGCGCGACCGCCTCGTCGACAAGCTCGAAGCCGCGAAATATCCGGTGGCGGGTATCGAGGTCGTCGAGATCGGCGAGGACATGCTGGAGATCGTCGCCAAGCTGGTCGCGAGCGCGGTCGATCCGAATGAGCTGAACACCGTTGCGACCGATCTCCAGCATCTGCCGGGCATCCGCCACGCGACCTGGGAAGTCAGCACGACGGAGTAAGCGCGGCGTTTTGGCGCGCAGACGTGCAGTTCCGCCTTGCCGGGGACGGAACCCTGGTCGGGCAATTTCGTTGATCCCGGGGACAAACGCGGTGATCGACATGACAGTCAATGACAAGCGCAGACTGAAACTCGACCTGATGATCGCCTGCTCGCTGTTCGCGGCGGGGGTCGTGATATCAGGCATATCGATCGCGCAGATCCGCGCCGAGAGCCGGCTGCAACTGGCGCAGGCGACACCGCCGCTTCAGGGCACGCCCTCTGACGAGCAGAGCAAGGTGCCGGCGGAAGCCAAGCCCGGCGGCGACCGGCCGACCACGCCGGCCCCCGAGCCTGCACGCCCCGAGCCGCAGACACAAGGCGCGGCGACCAAGCCGGCCCTGCCTCCGGCACCGGCGGAGAAGATCGCGCCGCCGATCGAGAAGAAGTAATTCTCCGCTGTCATTCCAGGGCGCGCGAAGCGCGAGCCCGGAATCCATTCTTCTACATGCTCTGCCGCCCGTTGGATTCCGGGCTCGACGCTGCGCGTCGCCCCGGAATGACGAGTGGAGAGAGTTGGCCCCTTACCGCACCAGAATGTTCTTGAACTGCCAGGGATCGCTGGTGTCGATGTCTTCCGGAAACAGTCCCGGACGATCAGTCAGCGGCGTCCAGTCGGTGTAGAACCCCTTCACCGGGCCGAGATAGGGCAGCTGGATTTCCAGCAGACGATCGAAATCCATCTCGTCGGCTTCGACGATGCCTTCCTTCGGGTTTTCCAGTGCCCACACCATGCCGCCGAGCACGGCGGAGGTCACCTGCAGGCCGGTGGCGTTCTGGTAGGGCGCGAGCTTGCGGGTCTCCTCGATTGAGAGCTGCGAGCCGTACCAGTAGGCATTGTTGTCGTGGCCGAACAGCAGCACGCCGAGCTCGTCGATGCCGTCGACGATCTCGTTCTCGTCGAGGATGTGGTGCTTCTCCTGCATCTTGGCGGCGCGGCCGAACATCTCGTGCAGCGACAGCACGGCATCGTCGGCCGGATGATAGGCATAGTGGCAGGTCGGCCGGTAGACCGCCGTGCCCGATGCGTCGCGCACGGTGAAGTAATCGGCGATCGAGATCGACTCGTTGTGGGTGACGAGGAAGCCATATTGCGCGCCGCGGGTCGGGCACCAGGTGCGCACGCGCGTGTTGGCGCCGGGCTGCATCAGATAGATGGCGGCGCCGCAGCCGGCTTCGTGGGTCCGCGCATTCTCGGGCATCCATTTTTCATGGGTGCCCCAGCCGAGCTCGGACGGCTGCACGCCTTCCGACAGGAAGCCTTCCACCGACCAGGTGTTGACGAAGACGTCGGGCTCTTTCGGCTTCTTCGAGCGCTGGGTGTCGCGTTCGGCGATGTGGATGCCCTTGATGCCGGCCTGCCGCATCAAATCCGCCCATTCGGCCTTGGTCTTCGGCTTGGGGGCATTGAGCTTGAGATCGGCGGCGACGTTGAGCAGCGCCTGCTTGACGAAAAAGGAGACCATGCCGGGATTGGCGCCGCAGCAGGAGACAGCCGTCGTCGATCCCGCGGGACGCGCGCGCTTGGCCGCCAGCGTGGCTTCGCGCAGAGCGTAATTGGAGCGCGCTTCCGGCCCCTTGGAGGAGTCGAAATAGAAACCGAGCCACGGCTCGTTGACGGTGTCGATGTAGAGCGCGCCGAGCTCGTTGCAGAGCTCCATGATGTCGGTGGAGCCGGTATCGACCGAGAGATTGACGCAAAAGCCCTGGCCGCCGCCTTCGGTCAGCAGCGGGGTCAGCAGCTCGCGATAATTGTCTTTTGTCACGGCCTTCTGGACGAAGCGCACATTCTGCTTCTCGCAATGTGCCTTGCGGCCCTCGTCCTTGGGATCGATCACGGTAACGCGCGACTTGTCGTAGTCGAGATGCCGCTCGATCAGCGGCAACGTGCCTTTGCCAATGGAGCCGAAGCCGACCATGACGATGGGACCAGTGATCTTCGCGTAGATCTGCGAGGCGGGGCTCATGGGATGGTTTCTCCGGAACGTGCTGGCAAACAAATGGTGAGGGGTGGATCAGGCGCTGCGGCGCTTGTCAGATGCTGCGGCGCTTGGCGGTGACTTCGATCTCGACCTTCATCTCGGGCTTGGCGAGGGCGCTGACGACCAGCAACGTCGCCGCCGGCCTGATGTCACCGAGAACCCCGCCGCAGACGGCGAAGTGGGCATCGATGTAGCTGGCGTCGGTGACGTAGTAGGTCGCACGGACGATATCGGCCATCTCGAATCCGCCCTCTTTCAGGGCAGCTTCGATGGTCTTGAAGCAGTTGCGTGACTGGCTCGTGACATCGGTCGGCATCGTCATCGTGGTGTAGTCATAGCCCGTGGTTCCCGCGACGAAGGCGAACTCGCCGTCGATCACGGCGCGGCTATAGCCGACGGTCTTCTCGAGGGGGGAGCCGGTGGAGATGAGGCGACGGGACATGTTTCGGACCTCGACTGAAAGGCGTGTTTTGCGGGGTTAAAGGGCGTTTCGCGGGCCTGCGCAACCCCGAAAGAACCGGCGTCAGGACGGCGCAGCCGAGCGTTGCCGCTTTACGCGGCTTCGGTCGTCGCCATCATGACAATCCCTCAGGCCGCGTGCGCATGGAGGGCGCGAAGGACCCTCCGTTTGGACAGGGGCACGCCGGTCGGGACGATCATCCCCTCGGCGCCATCGAGCGCACCCGCCTGGAGTTCGATCGCGAGCAGCCGGTCGCGTTCGAACGGGCCAGGCAGCGCCAGCGCGCCGGTCTTCTCGCCCGAGAAGCCGAAGCGGGCATAATAGGGGGCATCGCCGAGCAGGATGACGGCTTCGTGCCCGCGCGCCCGGGCGGCGGCCAGCGCTTGATGCATCAGCGCGGCGCCGATCCCGAGCTCGCGGCAGGCAGGGTCTACCGCCAGCGGTCCAAGGACCAAAGCGGGCCTGCCTCCGGCGCTGACGTGCCACAGCCGCACGGTTCCCACGAGCTTGCCCTCGCGCACCGCCGACAGGGCAAGGCCTGCGGCAGGCGCGCGTCCGTCGCGCAAGCGCTGGCAGGTGCGGCCGTGGCGGTTTTCGCCAAAGCAGGCATCGAGCAGCGTTTCACGCACAGCGACGTCGGCAGCACGCTCCGCGCGGATCACGAACGGAGCGGCTTTCGAGGTGAGGGCGATCTGTGGCTTCCGAAAAGCGGTCATGGCGCGTCAGTCCCCGCTTGAACCGGCGTGCGCGCAGCACGCCTGTCCAAGACGTCGTCAGATCGAAATGTCAGGGAGGAGCCGGCAAGCCGGCTCCCGGGTTCGTCAGGCCTCAGAGAAAGAGGCGGATCAGATGTGGTACGTCCTCAGCGGCGGGATGCCGTTGAACGCCACCGACGAGTAGGTCGACGTATAGGCCCCGGTGCCTTCGATCAGCACCTTGTCGCCGATCTCGAGCGTGACGGGAAGCGGATACGGGTTCTTCTCGTACAGCACGTCGGCGCTGTCGCAGGTCGGACCCGCGAGCACGCACGGCGTCATGTCCGCGCCGTCATGGGCGGTGCGGATGGCGTAGCGGATCGACTCGTCCATCGTCTCGGCGAGACCGCCGAACTTGCCGATGTCCAGATAGACCCAGCGTACCTCGTCCTCGTCGCTCTTCTTCGAGATGAGCACGACCTCGGATTCGATGATGCCGGCGTTGCCCACCATGCCGCGGCCCGGCTCGATGATGGTCTCCGGAATCTGGTTGCCGAAGTGCTTGCGCAGCGCACGGAAGATCGAGCGGCCGTAGGTCACGACCGGCGGCACGTCCTTCAGGTACTTGGTCGGAAAGCCGCCGCCCATGTTGACCATGGACAGGTTGATGCCGCGCTCGGCGCAGTCGCGGAACACCTGCGAGGCCATCGCCAGCGCACGGTCCCACGCCTTCACCTTGCGCTGCTGCGAGCCGACATGGAACGAGATGCCGCACGGCTCCAGGCCCAGGCGCTTGGCAACGTCGAGCACCTCGACGGCCATTTCCGGGTCGCAGCCGAACTTGCGCGACAGCGGCCACTCGGCGCCGGCGCAATCATAGAGGATGCGGCAGAACACCTTCGCGCCGGGTGCGGCACGGGCGACCTTCTCGACTTCGGCGGCGCAATCCACGGCGAACAGCCGGATGCCGAGCGTGAAGGCGCGCGCGATGTCGCGCTCCTTCTTGATCGTGTTGCCGAAGGAGATGCGGTCGGGCGTCGCACCCGCGGCCAGCGCCATCTCGATCTCGGCGACCGTCGCGGTGTCGAAGCAGGAGCCCATGGATGCCAGCAGCGCCAGCACTTCCGGCGCCGGGTTCGCCTTGACGGCATAGAACACGCGGCTGTCGGGCAGCGCCTTGGCAAAGGTCTGGTAATTGTCGCGCACGACCTCGAGGTCGACGACGAGGCACGGCTCGGTGTCGAGGCCATCCTTGCGGCGGTTGCGCAGGAATTCCTGGATACGTTCGGTCATAGCACTCTCCAAAGCGGCCCCAGCGACGGAGCTCGTTCAAAGTGGTTCTCGGACGAGGGTGCTACGCCGCTGCCGCACGATGGAGACGCGACAGGGCAAAGACCCCTAGACCGAATTGTGCTGCCGTGGATTGGTTGGGAATTTCCCGCCCGCACACCTGGCAATGAAGGACAAGCCTTTTCAGTAGCCCGCGCCGGCGTTGGAATGCCGGTAGAGACCAAAAAAGCCCGATCCGTCGTTGCTTTAAGTCGCGTCCCCCGTTGAGAGCGGGGTGCGCCGGTTCGCCTCCGGCTGCCAGTCACGGTTGCAAAGAGCGAAGTCACCTTCGACAAGGCATCTCTTTGAGAGAGATGCTGGACGCTCCGGGTTTGCTTCCTCGTCCGACCTTCAGGCCTTGCGACCTTCAGTCTTCCGACTTCCGCACTTCCGAAGAGCCCCTCGGCTTCTTCACCCCTTGGCGGCTGTCCGGCCTCTTGTCCGGATACCTACCGACTGACACACGACCACAGGCACGTGCGAAATTGGGCAAGAGCGCACATAAGCGTTTTGAATCAGCTTCGCAAGAATTTTTTTAGGCTGAGAACAGAATTGCCTAACATCTGCTTGCGCGGTGTTGCGCGAGCGACGCGGAAGATGAACACGCGTTAAGTTTTCTGTGGCAGCGCGCGCGTCTCTCGCGCGCGAGAAGCGTCAGCGGCGCTTCGTGAAGGGCTCGACACGCTGGGCCGCGCGGATGAACGCGGTCATCACGAGCACACCGAGCGCGAACAGCACCGCCTGCAGGATGTGTGTGCCCTGGTCGCCGAGGCCGAACAGGATCGCGAGCGCCCAGCCGCCGGCGAAGGCCGCGCCGAACACCTCCGCGCCGATCAGGATGGCGGCGCTGATGACGGTGATGACGCTTGGCCAGGCGATCTGGCGGGACGAGGAGGAAGGCGCGTTCATGGGCTCAGGGATCCCTAGTCTTCGAGGGCCGCAATCTCCCCGAAAAGGCGGCCGGGAGCAAGGCCAAATGGCCCAAAAAAGCCCTATCGCGTGCTATAGCTGGCCGCAACAATTTGCCACGAAATCGGGACTTGTGATGTCAGAACCCCGCCAAATTACGGACTCCGAGACCAACCCGCTGCTGAAGGCGTGGGTGACGCCGTTTGCGACCCCGCCCTTCGACGAGATCAAGCCGGAGCATTTCCTCCCGGCCTTCGAGCAGGCCTTCGCCGACCACTCCGCCGAGATCGCGGCGATCACCAACGATCCGGCCGCGCCCGACTTCGCCAACACCATCACGGCGCTGGAGCGCTCGGGCAAGCTGCTGAGCAAGGTGGCGGCGGTATTCTACGACCTCGTCTCGGCGCACTCCAACCCGGCCATCCTTGAGATCGACAAGGAGGTCTCCTTGCGGATGGCGCGGCACTGGAATCCGATCATGATGAACGCCGTGCTGTTCGGCCGCATCGCCCAGCTGCACGAGAACCGCACCAATCTGGATCTGGCTCCAGAGCAGCTTCGCCTCTTGGAGCGCAGCTACACCCGCTTCCACCGCGCCGGTGCCGGGCTCTCCGACGAGGCCAAGACGCGGATGGCCGAGATCAACGAGCGGCTCGCCCAACTCGGCACCAGCTTCAGCCATCATTTGCTCGGCGACGAGCAGGACTGGGTCATGGAGCTGGGGGAGGCCGACCGCCAGGGCCTGCCGGAGAGCTTCGTCGCCAGCGCCAAGGCTGCGGCAGAAGAGCGCGGCATGGAAGGCAAGGCCATCGTCACGCTGTCGCGCTCCTCGGTCGAACAGTTTCTGAAGAGCTCCGCCCGGCGTGATCTGCGCGAGAAGGTCTACAAGGCTTTCACCGCGCGGGGCGACAACGGCAATGCCAACGACAACAATGGAACCATCGTCGAGGTCCTCAAGCTGCGTGAAGAGAGCGCCAAGCTGCTGGGCTATCCGACCTTCGCCGCTTACCGGCTGGAGGACTCCATGGCCAAGACGCCGGACGCGGTGCGGAGCCTTTTGGAGCGGGTCTGGAAGCCGGCGCGGGCGCGGGCGCTCGCCGACCGCGACGACATGCAGGCGCTGATCACGGAAGAGGGCGGCAATTTCAAGCTCGCTCCCTGGGACTGGCGCTTCTACGCCGAGAAGCTGCGCCTTCAGCGCGCCAATTTCGACGACGCCGCGATCAAGCCGTATCTTTCGCTCGACCACATGATCGCCGCCGCCTTCGACTGCGCCACGCGCCTGTTCGGCATCACCTTCGAGGAGCGCAAGGACGTTCCGGTCTGGCACCCCGACGTCCGGGTCTGGGAGGTCAAGGGCCCCGACGGCAAGCACAAGGCGCTGTTCTATGGCGACTACTTCGCCCGGCCGTCGAAGCGCTCCGGCGCCTGGATGACCTCGCTGCGCGACCAGCAGAAGCTCGACGGCGATGTTGCGCCGCTCGTTCTCAATATCTGCAATTTCGCCAAGGGCGCCGGCGGCGAGCCTTCGTTGCTGTCGCCCGACGATGCCCGCACCCTGTTCCACGAGTTCGGCCATGGTCTGCACGGCATGCTCTCAAACGTGACCTATCCGTCGCTGTCGGGCACCTCCGTGTTCACCGATTTCGTCGAGCTGCCGTCGCAGCTCTATGAGCACTGGCAGGAGCGGCCCGAGGTGCTCCAGAAGTTCGCCCGTCACTACCAGACCGGCGAGCCGCTGCCGGACGAGCTGTTGCAACGGTTCCTGGCCGCGCGAAAATTCAACCAGGGCTTTGCCACGGTCGAGTTCGTCTCCTCGGCGCTGGTCGATCTCGAATTCCACACCCAGCCGGCCGAAGCGGCCAGCGACGTGCGCGCCTTCGAGAGACGCGAGCTGGAGAAGATCGGCATGCCCGAGGAGATCGCGCTGCGTCACCGTCCGACCCAGTTCGGTCACATCTTCACCGGTGATCATTATGCCGCCGGCTATTACAGCTACATGTGGTCGGAGGTGATGGACGCCGACGCCTTCGGCGCGTTCGAGGAGGCCGGCGACATCTTCGATCCCGCCGTCGCCAAGCGTCTGCACGACGATATCTATGCTTCGGGCGGATCGGTCGATCCCGAGGCCGCCTACGAGGCGTTCCGCGGCCGCCCGCCGGAGCCTGACGCGCTGCTGCGCCGGCGCGGCCTGCTCGACGACGCGAAGGCCGCCTGATGGGCATGCGCGCCCTGTTCGGATTGCTGCTCGCTGCCGGCCTGTCACTCGCGGCGGGTGCGGCGAGCGCACACCCGCATGTCTGGATCACCGCGACCAGCGAATTGCTCTACGCTGAGGACGGCTCCATCACCGGCGTCCGCCACGCCTGGACCTTTGATGACATGTTCTCGTCCTATGCGGTGCAGGGGCTCGAGAGCAAGACCAAGGGCGCCTATACGCGCGAGGAGCTCGGGCCGCTGACGCAGACCAACGTCGAGTCGCTCAAGGAATACGCTTACTTCACCTTCGCGCGAGCGGACGGCAAGAAGGAGCGATTCCAGGAGCCCATCGACTATTTCCTCGACTACAAGGATACGGTGCTGACCCTGCACTTCACGCTGCCGCTGAAGAACCCGGTCAAGTCCAAGCAGCTGGTGCTTGAAGTGTTCGACCGCTCTTTCTTCATCGACTTCCAGATGGCCAAGGAGAGCCCGGTGAAACTGGTGGGCGCGCCCGCCGGCTGCCAGATGAAGCTGGAGCGCCCGAGCGACGGCACCGCGAGCGCGCAGAAGCTCAACGAGCAGACTTTCATGAATGGCGAGAACTCGAATTTCGGCATGATGTTCGCCAACAAGATCACGGTGGATTGCCCTTGATCGGTCGTCCTCAGTCTCCGATTGCCCGCGGGCTTCTTGTCTGCGCCGCCGTTTTCCTCGTCGCGGGTGTGGTCGATGCCGCGCTCCACGATGTCCTCGCGCAAAATCCGTTCGGCGCGCCGCGCCCGGCGCAGGCGGCCCAGCCCGAGGCCGGTGGCCTCATCGGCTGGCTATTGGCCAAACAGTCGGAATTCTATCGCCAGATGTCGGCGACCATTCGCGCCGCCAAGTCCGACGGCTCGGCGGTGTGGACGCTGCTCTTCATCTCGTTTGCCTACGGCATCTTCCACGCCGCCGGCCCCGGCCATGGCAAGGCAGTGATCGCCTCCTATCTCGTCGCCAACCGCGAGACCGCGCGGCGCGGCATCGCGCTGTCGTTCGCCTCGGCGCTGATGCAGTCGCTGGTGGCGATCCTCATCGTCGGCATCTCGGCCTGGGTGCTGAACGCGACCGCGAAGACCATGTGCAAGGCGGAAGGGGCGATCGAGATCGCGAGTTACGCCCTGATCGCGCTGTTCGGGCTGCGTCTCGTCTGGGTCAAGGGCCGCATTTTCATCCGGGCGCTGCAGGCGGCCCAGCCGGTGCCGGCGATCGCCGGCGTGCCGCACGATCATGATCACGGTCATCACCATCATCATGATGCCCACAATCATCACGATCACGGCCATGATCACCATCACCACGATCATGGCCATGCGCACGCCCATGCCCACCACGGGCATGACCACGTCCATGACGAGCATTGCGGCCATTCCCACGGCCCCACCCCGAGCGAACTCGCCGGCCCTGGTGGCTGGCGGCGCGGCTTCGCTGCGATCCTGACCGTCGGCATCCGCCCCTGCTCGGGCGCGATCCTGGTGCTGGTGTTCGCGCTCGCCCAGGGCCTGTTCTGGGCCGGCATCGCCGCGACCTTCCTGATGGGATTGGGTACTGCGATCACGGTCGCGGCCATCGCGGTCGTCGCCGTCTCCGCCAAGGACATCGCCGCCCGCCTCAGTGCCGGGCGCGACGGCGGCGGCGCGCTGTTCATGCGCGGCATCGAATTCGCCGCCGCGGGCGTCGTGCTGCTGTTTGGCGCAGGCCTCTTGTTCGGCTACATCGCGGCCGAACGGACCACGTGTTTCTAGGCCAAGCTCTCGTGCCCCGGACGCAGCGCAGCGCTCCCGGCGATGCGAAGCATCGTCCGGTGCGGTGCGCTGCAGAGCCGGGGCCTATTTTTTAGTACGGCCTGTGGCCTTCTGGATCCCGGCTCTGCGGAGCAGCGCAAGCGCGCTGCACCGCGTCCGGGACACGAGGCTCACACCGGCAGAAACCGCTTCAGCGCCGGCATGAAGAAGATCCCGAGATTGATCGCAAAGCCGATGCTCCAGAGGATCGAGCGCAGCGTCGGGCGGTTGCCGAGATAGGTCAGCACATAGGCAAGGCGCACGATGAGGAAGAGGGCCGCGAGCTCGTCGATCAGCCGCTGCGGCGAATCCCTGAATTCGGCGAGCAGCACGGCGAACGCGAAGAACGGGAAGGTCTCGATGCCGTTCTGGTGCGCGCCGAGCGCGCGCTGCGAGAGCGCGTCCTCGTAGAAGGCGGGGTCGCGTGGCCGGGAATTGTCGAAGCGGCGAAACCTGATCCATTTGATCGAGCCGATCGTCGACAGATAGAGCAGCAGCGCTCCAAAGACGCACCATTCCGCGAGTGTCATCTTTGCCTCCCCCGCCTGGGTGCGACCCTAGCGAAACCGGGCTCATCTTGACAAGTTCGGACCAACGCGCGACCCACAGAGCCATGACCAGTGTCGTCCCCATCGAGGCCGCGAGACCGGCCGCCCAATCCGCCCTGCCGCGCGCTGGCGTGCTCCTGATCAATCTCGGAACGCCAGACACGGCCGATGCGCCGGGCGTGCGGGTGTACCTGAAGGAGTTCCTCTCGGACGCCCGCGTCATCGAGGATCAGGGTCTGGTCTGGAAGTTCGTGTTGAACGGGATCATCCTGCGCAGCCGCCCCCGTACCAAGGCGCTCGACTACCAGAAGATCTGGAACACCGAGAAGAACGAGTCGCCGCTGAAGACCATCACACGGTCGCAGAGCAACAAGCTCGCCGCCGCCCTGTCGGACCGGGCCCACGTCGTGGTGGACTGGGCGATGCGCTACGGCAATCCCTCGATCAAGTCGGGCATCGACGCCCTGATCGCGAAAGGCTGCGAGCGCATCCTGGCGGTCCCGCTCTATCCGCAATATTCCGCCTCGACCTCGGCGACCGTCTGCGACGAAGTGTTCCGCGTGCTCGCCCGTTTGCGTAACCAGCCGACGCTGCGGGTGACGCCGCCTTATTACGAGGACGCGTCCTATATCGAGGCGCTTGCCGTCTCGATCGAGACGCATCTGGCAACGCTGTCCTTCAAGCCGGAGCTGATCGTGGCGTCGTTCCACGGCATGCCGAAATCCTATGTCGACAAGGGCGATCCCTATCAGCAGCACTGCATCGCCACCACGGCGGCACTGCGCCGCCGGCTCGGCATGGACGAGACCAAACTGCTGCTGACCTTCCAGTCGCGCTTCGGCAATGCCGAGTGGCTCCAGCCTTATACCGACAAGACCATGGAGCGGCTCGCGAAGGAAGGCGTGCGCCGCCTCGCGGTGGTGACGCCGGGCTTTTCCGCCGACTGCCTGGAGACGCTGGAGGAGATCGCGCAGGAGAACGCCGAGATATTCAAGCACAATGGCGGCGAGCAGTTTTCCGCGATCCCCTGCCTCAACGACAGCGACCCGGGCATGGACGTGATCCGCACCCTGGTGCTGCGCGAGCTCCAGGGCTGGATCTGATGGACGTCCCATGAACCGCCGTGAATGTCTGGCGCTTCTTGGGACCGTCGTCGCGCTCCCGGTCCCGGTCCTGGCGCAACAGCCGAACGCGGCGCGTCGGCTCGGCGTGCTCTCGGTCACGGCTGCCGATGATGCGATCGGCCAGACCCGCAGCATGGTCCTGGTCGAGGCGCTCGCACGACATGGCCTGAAAGAGCGCGACAACCTCAAGATCGACTGGCGCAGCGGTGGCGGCGACCGCGCGCGCATCGCGCAGCTTGCCGACGAGCTGATCGCGCTCAAGCCCGACGTCCTACTCGCGGTCGGCACGCCCTCGGTCGAGGAGCTGCGCCAGCGCACCACGACGATCCCGATCGTGTTCGCCGTCGTCACCGATCCCGTCAGCCAGGGCTTCGTCGAAAACCTCGCGCATCCCGGCGGCAACGTCACCGGCTTCACCGACTACGACGGGCCGCTGGCCGGCAAATGGCTGGAGATGCTGACGCAAGTCACGCCAAAGGTGTCTCGCGTCTTCGTCGTCTACAATCCTGCCACCGCGCCGTTCGCGCCGCTGATGCTGCGCACGATCGAGGACGCGGCACGGGCCCTTCAGGTGACGGTCGAGCCCGCGCCGGTGCATGACGCAGCCTCGATCGCGGCGCTGGGCTTGCGGAAAGACGGCGGGTTGCTGGTGTTGCCGGACTTCTTCACCATGGCCAATCGCGGCCAGCTTCTGGCGGCGATTGCGCAGGCGCGCGTGCCCGCGGTGTTCTGGAGCCGTACCTTCGTCGAGGAGGGCGGGCTGATGTCCTACAGCACCGACAGCGCCGAGCAGCTCCGCCGCGCCGCCGACTATATCGATCGTATCCTGAACGGCGCGCGGCCAGCCGACCTGCCAGTGCAGAACCCCACCAAATTCGAGCTTGCGGTCAACCTCAAGGCCGCCAGGGAGTGTGGCGTCACACTTCACCCGGGCCTCATCGCCCTCGCGAATGACGTTATCGAATGAAATCGTCTAACGTGCGCCTTCAGATTCGTTAATTTTCGCCGCTAGGTTTCCGCTGCACGCTTTCAAGGGCCCGCTACAAATACATATCTTGATCCTTCCCCGTTTGGATGACTTGTGCAGAATTGGATCGATACCGACGTGAATTGCGACCGCTGAACCGGTAGGGTTGCGCTCCCGACCAATGACGGCGCGGGAAGGAGCTTTTTCCTGCCTTGGAGGAAATATGAGCGGTTTCGACATTTTCGCGATTGTTCTGGTTTTGCTCGTCATCGTCACGCTGGTCGCCGGCGTGAAGACGGTGCCGCAGGGCTATGACTGGACCATCGAGCGGTTCGGCAAATACACCCAGACGCTGAGCCCCGGGCTCAATCTGATCGTGCCCTATTTCGATCGCGTCGGCCGCAAGATCAACATGATGGAGCAGGTGATCGACATCCCCGAGCAGGAGGTCATCACCAAGGACAACGCCACGGTGACGGTGGACGGCGTTGCCTTCTACCAGGTGTTCGACGCCGCGAAGGCGAGCTACGAGGTCGCCAATCTGACCCAGGCGATCACGGTCCTGACCATGACCAACATCCGCTCGGTGATGGGCTCGATGGATCTCGACCAGGTGCTGTCGCACCGCGACGAGATCAACGAACGCCTGCTGCGCGTCGTCGACGCCGCGGTGTCGCCCTGGGGCGTCAAGGTCAACCGCATCGAGATCAAGGACATCGTGCCGCCGGCCGACCTCGTCGAAGCCATGGGCCGGCAGATGAAGGCCGAGCGCGTCAAGCGCGCCGACATTCTCGCCGCCGAAGGCCAGCGCCAGTCCGAGATTTTGCGCGCCGAGGGCGCCAAGCAGGGCCAGATCCTCCAGGCCGAAGGCCGCCGCGAGGCCGCCTTCCGCGACGCCGAGGCGCGCGAGCGTCTGGCCGAGGCCGAAGCCAAGGCGACGCTGGCGGTGTCGGAAGCCATCGGCAAGGGCGACGTCGCCGCGTTGAACTATTTCATCGCCGACAAATATATCAAGGCGTTCGGCCAGTTCGCGGACGCGCCGAACCAGAAGATCATCATGCTGCCGGTGGAAGCAACCTCCATGCTGGGCTCGCTCGCCGGCATCGGCGAGATCGCAAAGGCAACGTTCGGCGAAAGCGCAGCCTCTGCGGCCGCCGCCGCCCGTCGCACCGGCTCGGTGCCGACGACAGGCAGCACGCCGCCGGCAGTGCCGCCGCGGCAGGGATAGTCACCGGCGCGTGTCCCTCCGAACGGGGGCATGCACCATGATGGAAGGTCGTGTCATGACCGACATGTTCGTATCGCTCGGCACCTGGAATTGGCTCATCTTCGGCTTCATCCTGATGGCGCTGGAGGTGCTGGCGCCGGGCATATTCCTGTTCTGGCTCGGGCTCGCCGCGCTGCTCGTCGGCCTGATCTCGTTCACCGTCGTCATATCGTGGCAGATCCAGCTCGTGATGTTCGCGGTGTTCGCCGCCGCCGCCGTTCCGATATGGCGCCGCCTTGCGCGGCCGAAGTCGGAAGCAAGCGCCAGCCCGTTCCTCAACAAGCGAACCGAGGCACTGCTCGGCCGCGAGTTCACGCTGGAGAAGCCGATCATCGACGGCAGCGGCACCGTGCGCATCGGCGACACCGTGTGGCGCGTCGCTGGCCCGGATACGCCGGCGGGGACGCGGGTGAAGGTGGTGCAGGTGGACGGTGCCAACCTGACGGTGGCGGCGTGAGGATTTCTTCCCTCTCCCCTTGTGGGAGAGGGTGGCTCGCCGCGTAGCGGCGAGACGGGTGAGGGGTCTCCATCCTCACGAACTATCTTGCGAGTGGAGACGTACCCCTCATCCGGCGCTTCGCGCCACCTTCTCCCACAAGGGGAGAAGGAAGTGGGGGCCGCTCTCGCGTTCACCCCTTCCACCTCTCCGCAAACCGGTGCAGCGGCATGAACGTCTCGCACAATTCCCGCCCGAGCGGCGTCAGCCCATAGCCTCCGCCTTCACCCAGCTCCACGAATCCCGCCTCGCGCAGCTCCGTCAGCCGCGCTTGCAGCACCGTTGGTGAGGCCTCGTCGCAGGCGGTGCGCAATGCGCGGGAGGTGAGGGGCTCGCCGCGCAACTCCCACAATATTCGCAGGCTCCAGCGCCGGCCGAGCAGGTCCAGCAGCGCCATGATCGGCCGCCCGGTGCGCGAGCCGCGGACGCTTCCTGATGCTGCCTGTTTTGCCATCGCGGCCCTCTTGCGTCGTGCTACAGATAGTGTAGCGTATTGCTACAATAAATGTAGCAAAGGAGGCGGCCGATGTCCCAGTCCACGCCGCGCATTGCCCCGCTCACCCCGCCTTATCCCCCGGAGATCCAGGCGCAGTTCGATCGCATCATGCGCGGCGCGCCGCCGCTGGTGCTGTTCCGGGTGATGGCGGGCCACAGCCGCGCCTGGGACAAGTTTCGCGCCGGCGGCCTGCTCGATCCCGGCCCGCTCTCCCTGCGCCAGCGCGAGATCGTCATCGACCGCACCTGCGCGCTGAACAGATGCGAGTATGAATGGGGCGTACATGTCGCGGTTTTCGCCGGGCCGGCGAAGTTCGCCGAAGACGAGGTGCGTGCCACAGTGCAGGGCGATGCGACGTCACCGTGCTGGTCGCCGGCCGAACAGGCGCTGATCGCGGCAGTCGACGCGCTGCATCACCGCGCGACGTTCAGAGATGAAGAGTTTGCCGCGCTCTCGGCGCATTACGACGAGGCGCAGATTCTGGAGATCATGCTGCTGTGCGGCTTCTATCGCACGGTGTCTTATCTGGCGAACGGGCTGCGGCTGCCGCTGGAGGAGAACACGGCGCGGTTTCCGACCCCGCTCTGACGGAAGAAGGAGCTGCGCGCTCACTCTCGCTGTCATTCCGGGGCACGCGTAGCGTGAACCCGGAATCTCGAGATTCTCAGGTGCGCAACTGCGCACCATAGTTCGATGCTTCGCGTCGCCCCGGAATGACGGTGGAGAGACCGGAGTCCTACGCCACGCCAGCCCGCAACAAATCGTGCAGATGCACGATGCCCACCACCTTGCCGGCCTCGGTCACGACCAGCGTCGTGATCTTGCTTGTGTTCAGCACCTCGATCATCTCGGTGGCGAGCATGGACGGCGGCACGGTCTTCGGCCGCTTCGTCATGATCTCGTCGACTGACGCCGTCAGCAAGTCGGGACGCATGTGGCGGCGCAGGTCGCCGTCGGTGATGATGCCTGCGACCTCGTTCGCTTCGTTGACGATGCAGACGCAGCCGAGACCCTTGGCCGACATCTCGACCACGGCCTCCGACATCTTGGTGCCCAGGGGCTTGACCGGGATCTCGGCGCCGGTGCGCATGTAGTCGCGGACGAATTTCAGCATCGCGCCCAGCTTGCCGCCCGGGTGGAAATGCGCGAACTCCAGCGCGGTGAAGCCGCGGCCTTCGAGCAGCGCGATCGCGAGGGCATCGCCGATCGCGGCCTGCATCAGGGTCGAGGTGGTCGGCGCCAGATTGTGCGGGCAGGCCTCGCGCGCCTTCGGCAGCTCGATCACGAGGTCGGCAGCTTGTCCCAGCGAGGACGCCGCGTTCGACGTCACCGCGATCATGGGAATGGCGAACCGTGCTGAGTAGTTCACGAGGTTCTTCATCTCCGGCTGCTCTCCGGACCAGGACAGCGCCATGATGACGTCGTCGGTGGTGATCATGCCGAGGTCGCCGTGGCCGGCCTCGGCGGCGTGCACGAAGAAGGCGGGCGTGCCGGTCGAGGCCAGCGTCGCGGCGATCTTGCGCCCCATATGGCCTGACTTGCCGAGCCCGGTGACGATGACGCGGCCCTTGGCGTTGCGGATCAGGTCGACTGCTTTCGAAAATGTCGCGCCGAGCGGGCCGCGCAGGGCGGCTGCGAGCGCGTTGATGCCGCCGCTCTCCGTCTCCAGGGTGCGGAGCGCGGATTCGACGCTGTCGGGGATGGGGCCGGATGATGCGGTCATCAGCGGTTTCGAACTCGGCATGTACTGGTCCAGGGAGGAGGGGGCGTTTGCCCGGTCGGCGCCTCATTAGCACGCCGCGGCGGTGGAGGCGACGAGCGCGCCTAAGCCCTCAACCGGTCATTAACCATAATTGTTTTAACTCCATTAACGATGGTTCCCGCCAGCCGGCGGAGGTCACCGTGAAAGTGTTTGATTTCGTTGGAGTTCTTCCATCGTGGGGTCGTCTCCAGGCACCGGCCGGAGCAAACGCGCGCAGTTCCTGCGCGCGGCATTGCCGTGCCTTGTGCCGGGTCTTGCGCTGACGGCCCTCACAAGCGTGCCCGCGGCCGCCCAGAGCCTCACGTCCGATCTGTTCAATCCCAATCGCGGCGGCTTCGCCGCGCCCGAGACGCTGCCGACGCGCCGCACGGCGGGCGTGCCGCAGGCGCCGCCGGATGCATTGCCCGTGCTGCCCGATCCCAATGCCGATCCGCGCAGGGCCCGCGAACGGCCGGCGACCTCGCGCGTCGGTCAGGTCCCGACCTACGGACTGCCCGCCGCCACCGGCGCGAGCAGCTCCGGCTATGATTCGCTCAACCGCAAGCGACAGCAGCCCAAGCTCTATCCGGGCCAGCCGAAGCCGAAGCGTGCGGCCGGTCCCGGCTCGCCGGCGCCGACCACCGTGCCGCCGCCGTCGACGCTCGGGCTGCCCAGAATCGCGCCGCCGCCATCCGCATCCGCCAACAAGGCGCCGGTGCCGGCGGCGATGGCGGGCACCGTGCCCGGACAGCCGCTGCGCCGCCGCCTCAAGGCAGATGACGATGCGTTCGGAGCCGTCGGCGATTACGCCGGCAGCTTCCTGATCAAGGGTGGCCTCGAGCTCTCCACCGGCTACGACACCAATCCTGCGCGTCTCAACAAGCCGATCGGCTCGCCGGTCTACGTCGTCGCACCCGATCTGCTGGTGATGTCCGACTGGGAGCGCCACGCGCTGGTCGCCGATCTGCGCGGCTCGTTCTCCGGCTACACCAACAACATGCCGGCGACGATCGACGGCTTTGCCTCGCCTTCGCCGGTCGAGATCAATCGTCCTGACTTCACCGGCCATGTCGACGGCCGCCTCGACGTCGACCGCGATCTCAAGCTGACCTCGCAGCTGCGCCTGCGGCTCGCCACCGACAATCCCGGCAGCCCGAACGTGCAGGCCGGCCTACAGAAATATCCGGTCTACGCCGCCTATGGCACCACTGTCGGCTTTGATCAGACCTTCAATCGTTTCCAGGTCGCCGCCGGCGCCACCGTCGATCGCACCGCCTACACGGACTCCAAGCTCACCGACGGCTCGACCTTCAGCAACGGCGATCGCGACTTCAACCAGTATGGCGGCATCGGGCGCTTCTCCTACGACCTCAAGCCGGGCCTGAAGCCGTTCGTCGAGATCCAGGGCGACACCCGCGTCCATGACCAGGCCGCCGACCGCAACGGCTATTTCCGCGATTCAAACGGCGGCTACGCCAAGGTCGGCTCGTCCTTCGAGTTCTCGCGCATCCTCACCGGCGAAATCTCGGTCGGCTATTCCGCGCGCAACTATACCGACCCGCGCCTTAGCCAGCTCGCGGGCTTCCTCACCTCGGGCTCGCTGATCTGGAATGCGAGTGGCCTGACCACGGTGAAATTCTTCACCGACACGCAGATCGCCGAGACCACCATCCCCGGCTCCTCGGGTGTGCTGGTGCGCACCTATTCGGCCGAAGTCGACCACGACTTCCGTCGCTGGCTGACCGCCGTGGGCAAGTTCACCTACGGCACGCTCGACTACCAGGGCCAGAACCGCAACGACAAGACCTACTCGTTCGAGAGCAACCTGATCTACAAGCTCAACCGCAACATCTGGGTCAAGGGCACGCTGCGCCACGACATCCTGGATTCGAACCAGCCGGGATCGAGCTCGCAGGGGACGGTGGTGATGGTGGGTGTGAGGTTGCAGAATTGATTCCGCTGTCATGCTCCGCGAAGGCGGAGCATCCAGTACGCCGCGGTTTATCCGTATACGTTTAGCTTCTCTGGAATACAGGATCGCCCGCTCCAGTGCGCAAGTGCGCACAAGGCGGGCGATGACAGTCTCGGTTGGGCTGCTAGCTCGCGCCTCACCTACCGCGGCAGATCCGTCTTCCCCATCAGGAACGTGTCGATCGACCTTGCACACAGCC
Source organism: Bradyrhizobium sp. 25ACV (assembly GCF_054863005.1). Taxonomy (NCBI): domain Bacteria; kingdom Pseudomonadati; phylum Pseudomonadota; class Alphaproteobacteria; order Hyphomicrobiales; family Nitrobacteraceae; genus Bradyrhizobium; species Bradyrhizobium sp. 25ACV. Next base: position 109,293 of record NZ_JAVAYO010000007.1, on the reverse strand, counting down.
GACCCTCGCGGATCGCCCAGACCACCAGCGACTGGCCGCGGCGCATGTCGCCGGCGGTGAAGACGTTCGGACGGGAGGTCTGGTAGTCCAGCGTGTTGGCCTTGACGTTGCCGCGGGGGTCGAGTTCGACCGCGAGCATCTTGAGCAGGCCCTCGTGCACGGGATGGACGAAGCCCATGGCGAGCAGGACGAGCTCGGCATCGAGCTCGAACTCGGTGCCGGCGATCGGCTTGAACTTGTCGTCGACGTGCACGCAGTGGAGCTTCTTGACCTGCCCGTTCTCGCCTGAAAACTTCTGGGTCAGCACCGCGTATTCGCGCACGGCGCCTTCGGCCTGGCTGGAGGACGTCCGCATCTTCAGCGGCCAGTTCGGCCAGGTGAGGCCCTTGTTCTCGCGCTCGGGCGGGGCGGGCATGATCTCGAGCTGGGTCACCGAGAGCGCGCCCTGGCGCAGCGAGGTGCCGATGCAGTCGGATCCGGTGTCGCCGCCGCCGATGACGACGACGTGCTTGCCGCCGGCCAGGATCTCCTGGACGCCGTTCTGAGGTTCGCTGGAGACGCGGCGGTTCTGCTGCGGCAAGAAGTCCATGGCGTAGTGGATGCCGGCGAGGTCCCGGCCGGGAATCGGCAGGTCGCGCGGGGCTTCCGCGCCGCCGGTCAGCGCGACGGCGTCATATTCGTTGAGCATCTCGCGCGGATCGACATTGCCGTCGACGCCGACATGGCTGTTGTAGTGGAAGGTGACGCCTTCGCCTTCCATCTGCTTGACGCGGCGGTCGATGACGCCCTTCTCCATCTTGAAGTCGGGAATGCCGTAGCGCAGCAGGCCGCCGGCCTTGGCGTACTTCTCGAACAGGTGCACGTCGTGGCCGGCGCGCGCCAGCTGCTGGGCGCAGGCCATGCCGGCCGGACCCGAGCCGATCACCGCGACCTTCTTGCCGGTCTTGATGGCTGCGACTTCCGGCTTCAGCCAGCCATTGTCCCAGGCGCGGTCGACGATCGCGCATTCGATGGTCTTGATGGTGACGGGGTTGTCGTCGATGTTGAGCGTGCAGGAGGCCTCGCACGGCGCGGGGCAGATGCGCCCCGTGAACTCCGGGAAATTGTTGGTCGAGTGCAGATTGCGCGAGGCTTCTTCCCAATTGCCCTGGTAGACGAGGTCGTTCCAGTCGGGGATCTGGTTGTTGACCGGGCAGCCGGGCGTGCCGGGCGCGACCGAGCCGGTGCCGTGGCAATAGGGAATGCCGCAATTCATGCAGCGCGCGGCCTGGTCGCGCGTTTCCTTCTCGGTCAAGGGAACGACGAACTCGTTGTAATGCTTCACGCGTTCGGCGACCGGGGTGTACTTGCGGTCGTGCCGTTCGATTTCCAGAAAACCCGTGATCTTGCCCATTAAACCCGAAGTCCCTGCCGCTTAAGTTCTTTGTTCTCTCACTCCTCATCCTGAGGAGCGGCGCGCTCTTCGCGCCGCGTCTCGAAGGATAGAGGCCCGGATGGTGGTCTCATGGTTCGAGGCGGCGCTTTCCGCGCCTCCTCACCATGAGGCTTCTTTTTTACGCCCCGATAGCGATTTTCGGCTCGGCGTCCGCGTTGGCGGCCATTTCGCGCAGCGCGCGCCGGTACTCGACCGGCATCACCTTGCGGAATTTGGGCAGCCATTCCTTCCAATTGGCAAGAATGTCGGCGGCGCGCTTGGAGCCGGTGGCTTTCGCATGGCGCGAGATCAGCACGTGCAGCCGCTCGACGTCGGAGGCGAGCAGGTTGTTGAACACGTCGACCCGGCCGTGCGCCTCGAGGTCACCGGAGTGGTGGTAGGTGCCGGCGTTGATCAGCTCCTCCGACAGCACGGGCTCGAGGTCGACCATCGACATGTTGCACAGCCTGTCGAAATCGCCGGTCTCGTCCAGCACGTAGGCGATGCCGCCGGACATGCCGGCCGCAAAGTTGCGTCCGGTCTTGCCGAGCACGACCACGATGCCGCCGGTCATGTATTCGCAGCAATGATCGCCGGCGCCCTCGACCACGGCGACCGCGCCCGAGTTGCGCACGGCAAAGCGTTCGCCGGCGATGCCGCGGAAGTAGCACTCACCCTCGATCGCGCCGTACATCACGGTGTTGCCGACGATGATGCTCTCTTCCGGCACGATCGCGGAGTTCTTCGGCGGCTTGACGATGATCTTGCCGCCCGAGAGACCCTTGCCGACATAGTCGTTGCCTTCACCTTCGAGCTCGAAGGTGACGCCGTGGGCGAGCCACGCGCCGAAGGCCTGGCCCGCGGTGCCCTTGAGGCTGACATGGATGGTGTCGTGCGGCAGGCCGGCATGGCCGTAGATCTTGGCGACCGCGCCCGACAGCATCGCGCCCGCGGAGCGGTTGGTGCTGTTGATATTGGCCTCGATCTTCACCGGCGCGCCGCGATCGAGCGCAGGCGTCGCCTTCTCGATCAGCGTGCGGTCGAGCACCGCCTCCAGATGATGGTTCTGGCGCTCGGAGTGATAGATCTTCTGGCCCTTCTCTTCCTTCTGCTTGACGAACAGCTTCGAGAAGTCGAGGCCCTTGGCCTTCCAATGCGCGACCAGCCTGGTCTGGTCGAGCAGCTGAACCTGGCCGACCATCTCATTGAAGGTGCGGAAGCCGAGCGATGCCATGATCTCGCGGACTTCTTCGGCGACAAAGAAGAAGTAGTTGATCACGTGCTCGGGCTGGCCGGTGAAGCGCTTGCGCAGCACGGGGTCCTGGGTCGCGACGCCGACCGGGCAGGTGTTGAGATGGCACTTGCGCATCATGATGCAGCCGGCCGCGATCAAGGGGGCGGTGGCGAACCCGAACTCGTCGGCCCCTAACAGTGCGCCGATCACGACGTCACGGCCGGTGCGGAAGCCGCCATCGACCTGGACCACGATGCGGCTGCGCAGCCGCTCGCGCACCAGCGTCTGGTGGGTTTCGGCTAGCCCAATCTCCCAGGGCGAGCCGGCGTGCTTGATCGACGTCAGGGGCGATGCACCAGTGCCGCCTTCGAAGCCCGCGATGGTGACATGGTCGGCGCGCGCCTTGGCGACGCCCGCGGCCACCGTGCCGACGCCGATCTCTGAGACGAGCTTGACCGAGACGTCGCCCGTCGGGTTGACGTTCTTGAGGTCGTAGATGAGCTGCGCCAGATCCTCGATCGAGTAGATGTCGTGGTGCGGCGGCGGCGAGATCAGGCCGACGCCCGGCGTCGAGTGCCGGACCTTGGCGATGGTCGCATCGACCTTGTGGCCCGGCAGCTGGCCGCCTTCGCCGGGCTTGGCGCCCTGGGCCATCTTGATCTGCATCATGTCGGAGTTGACGAGATACTCCGTGGTGACGCCGAAGCGGCCCGAGGCCACCTGCTTGATCGCCGAACGCATGGAATCGCCGTTCGGCATCGGCTTGAAGCGGTCGGCTTCCTCGCCGCCTTCGCCGGTATTCGACTTGCCGCCGATCCGGTTCATGGCGATCGCGAGCGTGGTGTGGGCCTCGCGCGAGATCGAGCCGAAGCTCATCGCGCCCGTGGCGAAGCGCCTGACGATGTCCTTGGCGGGCTCGACCTGGTCGAGCGGGATCGGCTTGCGCTTCTCCTCGTCCGCGTTCTTGATCCGGAACAGGCCGCGCAGCGTCAGCAGCCGCTCCGACTGCTCGTTGAGGATCTTTGCGAAGGCGCGATAGCGCTCCAGCGAGTTGCCGCGTGCGGCGTGCTGCAACAGCCCGACCGACTCGGCAGTCCAGGCATGGTCCTCGCCGCGGCTGCGATAGGCGTATTCGCCGCCGACGTCGAGCGCGGTCTTGTAGACCTGCGCCTCGCCGAACGCGTCGGCATGACGGCGCACAGCTTCCTCGGCGATCTCGCCAAGGCCGACGCCTTCGACGCGGGTATGCGTGCCGGCGAAGAACTTTGCGACGAAGTCGGCCTTGAGGCCGACCGCGTCGAAGATCTGCGCGCCGCAATAGGACTGGTAGGTCGAGATGCCCATCTTGGACATCACCTTCAAAAGGCCCTTGCCGATCGACTTGATGTAGCGCTTGACGATCTCGTAATCGTCGAGCGAGCCGGGCAGGCGATCCTTCATCGCGACGATGGTCTCGAACGCGAGGTAAGGATTGATCGCTTCGGCGCCGTAGCCGGCCAGGCAGGCGAAGTGATGTACTTCGCGCGGCTCGCCGGATTCGACGACGAGACCGACCGAGGTACGCAGTCCGACGCGGATCAGATGATGATGCACGGCGGCGCAGGCCAGCAGTGCCGGAATCGGCACCCGGTCGGTGCCGACCATGCGGTCGGACAGGATGATGATGTTGACGCCCTCGCGCACCGCGCTTTCGGCGCGCGCGCAGAGCTCGTCGAGCACCTGGTCCATGCCTGCCGCGCCGAGACCGGCGTGGAAGGTGGTGTCCAGCGTGCGCGACTTGAAGTGCGACTCGGCAACATCCGAGATCGAGCGGATCTTTTCGAGATCCGCGTCGGTCAGGATCGGCTGGCGCGCTTCGAGACGCTTGGTGGTGGCAAGCCCCTGCAGATCGAACAGGTTCGGCCGCGGTCCGATGATGGAGACGAGGCTCATCACCAGCTCCTCGCGGATCGGGTCGATCGGCGGGTTGGTGACCTGCGCAAAGTTCTGCTTGAAGTAGGTGAACAGCGGCTTGGACTTGTCCGACAGCGCCGAGATCGGCGTGTCGTTGCCCATCGAGCCCGCGGCTTCCTCGCCCGTGGCCGCCATCGGCGTCATCAGGATGGCGATGTCTTCCTGGCTGTAGCCGAACGCCTGCTGGCGATCGAGCAGCGACAAATTGGAGCGCACGCCGGTGGTCGGCACCTTCGGCAGCTCTTCCAGCACGATCTGGGTCCGCTCCAGCCACTCCTTGTAGGGGTGGCTCCTGGCGAGCTCGGCCTTGATCTCGTCGTCCGGGATGAGGCGGCCCTGTTCGAGGTCGACCAGCAGCATCTTGCCGGGCTGCAGGCGCCACTTGGTGATGATCTGGTCTTCGGGGATCGTCAGCACGCCCATTTCGGACGCCATCACGATGCGGTCGTCCTTGGTCACGAGATAGCGCGCGGGCCGCAGGCCGTTGCGGTCGAGCGTGGCGCCGATCTGGCGGCCGTCGGTGAAGGCGATCGCGGCGGGGCCGTCCCACGGCTCCATCAGCGCGGCGTGATATTCGTAGAAGGCGCGGCGCTTCTCATCCATCAGAGGATTGCCGGCCCACGCCTCCGGAATCATCATCATGACGGCGTGCGGCAGCGAGTAGCCGCCCTGCACCAGGAATTCGAGCGCGTTGTCGAAGCAGGCGGTGTCCGACTGTCCTTCGTACGAGATCGGCCAGAGCCGGTTGATGTCCTTGCCGTAGAGCTCGGAGCTCACGGAGGCCTGGCGCGCCGCCATCCAGTTGGTGTTGCCGCGCAGCGTGTTGATCTCGCCGTTATGCGCGATCATGCGATAGGGATGCGCCAGCGACCAGGCCGGGAAGGTGTTGGTCGAGAAGCGCTGGTGAACGAGTGCGAGCGCGCTCTCGAAATCCTTCTCGTGCAGATCGGGATAGTACTTGCCGAGCTGGTCGGCGAGGAACATGCCCTTGTAGATCACGGTGCGGCAGGACATCGAGCAGGGGTAATAGCCGGCAAGCCCGCGGTCGCGGCGCTGATAGATCGCCTGCGAGATCGACTTGCGCAGGATGTAGAGCCGGCGCTCGAACTCGTCCTCGGTCTTGGCGGTGCCGTTGCGGCCGATGAACACCTGCATGCAGGCGGGCTCGGTCGGCTTCACGGTGACGCCGAGCGAGGAATTGTCGGTCGGCACGTCGCGCCAGCCGAGCAGGGTCAGGCCCTCCTCCTTGATCTGGTCGGCGATGATGCTCTTGATGACGTTGCGCCATGCGGTGTCGCGCGGCATGAACAGCGCGCCGATGGCGTATTCGCCGGGCGCTGGCAGCGCGAAGCCGAGCTCCCCGGCCTTGCGGCTGAAGAAGGCGTGCGGGATCTGCACCAGGATGCCGGCGCCATCACCGGCGCGCGGGTCGGCGCCGACGGCGCCACGATGCTCGAGATTGCACAGGATGCTCAGCGCGTCCGCGACGATCTCGTGCGACTTCTTGCCCTTGATATTGGCGATGAAGCCGACGCCGCAGGAATCCTTTTCCAGGCTCGGATCGTAGAGGCCAACGGCCGGCGGGCGCGAATTGTGTTCCTGAATCGGATCGGTCGTTTTCGAGGCGACCGTCGCCGACAGCTCTTCTGCCACGATGTTTGCGCTCTCGAATTGCGACCCGTTCATTGTTCCAATCCTCTCCGTGCGGCAAGCTGCCTCACCGCCATCTTCGGCGCACCTTGGGCGTTCCGCGGCACCCGCCTCTGGGTCACCGCTCGTCCGCTGCGAGCCGCATTTTCTTAAATTCAGGCCTAGGCGTTCTTCGTCCCCGAGAACGGCTTTGCCTGTTGCCTTATGGTGCTCGAAAGCACCGACTTTCGTTGCAATCCCTATGCCGGAACCGCAAGCAAAATTGAGACAGTCTTCCTGTCCTAACCGTCACCTTGCCAAATTTTTGTCTATCACACAAGCGCGTGGAAGTCCCGATTCCCGATATGTCAATCAATCGCTTTCCGAAAGTTGCGCGGTCCCGGTTTTGAAGCAACGCGCCCCGATTCGGCCCTGTGGGCGCCGAAATCCCAAATGAAGCTTCGGATCAACCCTTCGAAAGGCGCGCCACGCCGCAAGAAGCGAAAGAGCGCGAGGCATTCGGGGGCCTGACAGGAGCGTGTCGACGATGAAGTTTTTCACAGGATGTGTGGCTGCCGCCACGCTGGTGCTCGCCATCAGCGCCGGGCATGGGCAGGTTTCGGCGCAAGTTCCCGCGAAAGGTATCGCAGGAGGGGCGGCTATCGCGGTGTCGGATTTCGACGGACCCTATGCGCCCCCCGAAGCCGCCCCGCCATCGCCGCCGCTTTACGGCCAAGGCTACGGTTACGGCTATGAAGAGCGCGGTCCGGCGTTGCTGCCGTCGACCGAGGTCTACGCGGTTTTGCGCGAAAACGGCTTCTCGCCGCTCGGCATCCCGCGCCTGCGCGGCAGCGTCTACACCATCGCGGTGATCGACCCCCGCGGCGATGACGGCCGGCTCGTGATCGATGCCCGCGACGGACGGATCATCCGTTTCATGCCCGCCGCCGACGCCTACGGCATGGCGCCCGCCTATGACGAGCGCGCAGCCACGCCTTACGGTCCGCAAAGCGCGCTGCCGCCGCCGACCGTGATCCGCAGCGGCCCGCCGCGGCCGCCGGCCTTGATCCCGCACGTGGCGAGCCGCGCCGTGCCGCTTCCGAGGGCCGCCCCGCGACGCGGCGAGACGCCGGTCGCCGCCGCCAAGCCGGCGGAGCCGGTGGCGCAGCAGGCGCAGGCGCCGCAGGCACAGGCACCGCCGCAGACCGCTGCCGCGCAGGCCAAGCCTGTCGAGGCCGCGCCACAAGCCATTGCGCCAACCGTCGGCCAGGCCAAGCCGGCCCCAACGATTCTGCCGACCCAGGAGATGCCGGCCGCGCAGGGGCTGGATTAGCACTGTGAGTTTGATGCGATCGCGCCGGCCGCACCCACGCCGTCGTCCCTGCGAACGCAGGGACCCAGCGCGTGATCTATCGGTGCGGATGAGGTGCGAGTACCGGACCTCTGGCCTTCGCCAAACTGCTCCCTGGGGTTATGGGTCCCTGCGTTCGCGGGGATGACATCCGGGAGAGAGTGAGCAAAACAAAAAGCGCCCGAGGATCCCGGGCGCTTTTGCGTTGTTGGGGCGAAGCCTCAGCTCCGCGGATACCCCGCCGCTTCCAGGATCAAATTCGCCACCTCCTTCGGATGCGACACCAGGGAGAGATGGCCGGCATCGAGTTCGATCGTGGTGGCGTTCATGCGCTTGGCGAGGAACCGCTCCAAATCGGGATTGATGGTGTAGTCGTTCTTCGACACCGCATACCAGCTCGGCTTCGAATGCCACGCCGCTTCCGTGGTGCGGCCGGCGAAGATCGACGCCGCGGTCGGCCATTGCACGGCATAAAGCTCCCTGGCTTGCTCCGGCTTCACGCCATTGGCGAAATATTTCAGGAAGGCGTCTTCCGACAGTTTTGTATAGCCGTCGCGTTCGACGACGCCGGCACGCACCGGGCCGGCCGGAAACTGCTTCGACAGCGCGACGAAATCCTCGTTCGCATCGGGCGCGCGTGCGGCGACATAGACGAGCCCGGTGACTTTTGGATCGGTGCCGACCTGGCTGATAACGGTGCCGCCCCAGGAATGCGCGACCAGCACCGTCGGTCCGTCCTGCTCGGCCAGCGCGCGCTTGGTCGCCTCGACCGAGTCCGCAAGCGACGACAGCGGATTCTGCACCGCGGTGACGTGCAGCCCTGCGGCCTGGAGGATCGGAATCACCTCCGACCAGCTCGAGCCGTCGGCCCAGGCACCGTGCACCAGCACGACGTTTTTCGCCTTCACCGTTTGCGACGTCTGCGCATGAGCAAGGGTGAGGGGAGCCGCCAAAAGGCTCGCGGCGACAAAAAGGCTGCGCCAGAGTGACATGATCTTTCTCCGTCTTGGATTCGATATCGAAAAGGACGGCACGTGGAGGGTCGGCGTTACGCGCGGTCACCAACCTGTGACAAGCGTCTGGTCGGGCATCGTGATTGCACGATCGATGCAGCTATCTCTGGTTTGTCGCAGGCGCGTGTGAGCCGGACTCAGACTTAGAATGATGAGCCGAACCTGTATTTCCATTTCGACCGAAAACAAAAGCCACGGACTGAGCACGAAAAAAAACGCCCCGGGGCACCGGGGCGTTTTCGCAACCTGGAAGTGGCCTATGCTTAGGCGGCGGCCGAGTTCTCGATCACCTGCGCCTTCGGTGCGTTGGTGTTGATCGCGATCTGGCGCGGCTTCTTCGCCTCGGGAATCTCGCGGACGAGGTCGACGTGAAGCAGCCCGTTCTCGAGCGAAGCGTCCTTCACCTGCACGAAGTCGGCGAGCTGGAAGGCGCGCTCGAAGGCACGCGCGGCGATGCCGCGGTAGAGCACTTCGTTCTTGCTGTTCTCGTTGGCGACTTTCTCGCCCTTGATCGTCAGCGTATTTTCCTTCGCGACGATGGAGAGCTCATCCCTGGCGAAGCCCGAGACCGCAACGGTGATGCGGTAGGCGTTCTCGCCGGTACGCTCGATGTTGTAGGGGGGATAACCGGGGCTGCCGTCCGAGCTGGCCTGGTCGAGCAGGCTGAAGAGGCGGTCGAAGCCGACGGTGGAACGATAGAACGGGGTGAGATCATAGCTACGCATGGTCAAGTCCTCCATTGAGCGACTGTTGGGTAACCCGCCCGCCAATCGGGCCGGGCTTTAGTCTGTGTGCAGCCTGATGTTCCGGTTCCGAAACACTGGTAGCGGCCTGCACGAAGATGATATGGGTGGAACGAGACGGCGTTCAAGAGGGCGGCAATCAGCGCCTTTTCGGCGCTCCCGCCCCTTGATTTGCAGCACTTCGCGCCCAAGCACTTCCAACCATGACGCTGGTCTCGATCCCGTCCAATCCCGTCCCCGAAGACGTCGTCAGCGGTACCATCAAGACGCCCGATGGTGCCGAGCTGCGCTTTGCGCGTTGGGCGCCGCCAGCGAACCGCAAGGGCACCGTCTGCGTCTTCACCGGACGCAGCGAGCAGATCGAGAAGTATTTCGAGACCGTGCGCGATTTGCGCGACCGCGGCTTTGCGGTGGCGATGATCGACTGGCGCGGGCAGGGCCATTCCTCGCGTCGCCTGCGCGACCCGCGCAAGGGCTATGTGCGCGACTTCTCCGATTTCGAGGTCGACGTGGAGGCCTTCGTGCAGCAGGTCGTGCTGCCGGATTGCCCGCCGCCGTTCTTCGCGCTGGCCCATTCCATGGGCGGCACGGTGATGCTACGGGTGGCGCATGCGGGCAAGCGCTGGTTCGACCGCATGGTGTTGTCGGCGCCGATGATCGACCTGCCCGGGCGCACCACCTCGCTTCCGGTGCGTGCGCTGCTCAAGACCATGCGCCTGCTCGGGCAGGGCGGCCGTTATGTCCCCGGCGGCAGCGACCGTCTCACCGGGCTAGATCCCTTCATCAACAATCCCGTGACCAGCGATCCGGTGCGCTATGCCCGCAATGCCGCGATCCTGGAGGAGGACCCGACGCTCGGGCTGGCATCACCGACCGTGGCCTGGGCCGATACCGCCTTCCGCGCCATGAACACCTTCAAGGGCAAGAACTACCCCTCGCAGATCCGCCAGCCGATCCTGATGCTGGCGGCCTCCAGCGACGCGGTGGTCTCGACCGCGGCGATCGAGGAGTTCGCCTATCATCTGCGCGCCGGCTCCCACCTCGTGATCGCCGGCGCCAAGCACGAGATCCTCCAGGAGCAGGACCGCTACCGCTCCCAGTTCTGGGCCGCCTTCGACGCCTTCGTGCCGGGCACGCCGCTGTTTAAGTGAGGACGGTCTTCTCCCTCGCGCCGCAAGCGGGGAGAGGTGAAGATCATCTACAGCGTCTTCAAATACTCGATCAGATCGTAGCGCTCGGCATCGTCCTTGAACATGCGTCCGATGACGCCATCGCGCTTCGGTTCGCCTTCCTTGCGCTCGAAGGAATGGCCGAGCACGCTGTTGCCCTGGATCGGGTCCTTCTCCGATCCCGCCGAGAACTGCGTTTCGCCCGTCTTGCATTTCTCATCCGCGGTCACCGCAAAGCCGACGGTGACGGGATCATAGTCGCGGCGGCCCATGCAGAATTTGGTTGGGCGCTCGTTCGCCGGCTTCAGCAACCAGTACAGCGAAGGCACCGAACCGTTGTGGAGGTAAGGCGCGGTAGCCCAGATGCCGTTCAGCGGTCGCGCGCGATAGCGCGGATCGGGCGCCGGATTGAGACAGTTCTTGCGCGCGAGATTCCACATTTTCGCCCGTTCGGCCTCCGGGACCTTCTCGTCGTCCATCCATTTGCGGGCGACGAGGTCGACCACCGTCATCAGGCCGAGCGCATAGACCATCTCATTGGGCGATTTGCTCGCGGTCGGGATGTCGCATTGCCACCATTTCTGGAGGTCGGCCGTATTCACCTTCAGGAAGCCGGGCACATCGACGATCCTGTTGCTGAGAACAAGGGATTGTTCGGGATCCGTGTTGATCTCCTTGAGGGGAATCGTGACCGCGTTCAGGACCTTGCTGTCGCCGCTCGGCTCCCAATGTGTCGAGGACCAGAAAGCAGGGGTGTCGATGGCAGGCAAATGGCATCCGGAACACATCTCGGCGTAGATCTTGCGACCATTGTCGACCTTCTTCTGATCGATCCTCCAGGCATCGCCGAGGATCTGCGAGGGCCATTTCGGCGCCAGCAGGCCGCCGAATTTCGGATCGGGCGACTTGAACGGATCAGGGCCTCGGAGCATGTCCTCGATCCAGCCGAGTGTCCTGATATTGACCGAGGACCGCCACAGCCGGTCCTCCGGATAGGCGTCGGACAGGTTGAGCAGCGCGGTCACGCCGAGCGCTTCGCCGGCGTTGCGGATCAACGGCTGCTCGATCGACGCGTCGTACTGGGCGAATTTGAACCAGGGCACGGTCCAGATCGCGGGGTAGCTGACCGGGGCATCCTGGGCATGCAGGTTCTTCTCGAAGCCCTTGATCCCGCTCAGCGCGAGATCCTGGGAGAAGACCTGGTTGCCGATACGATTGAGAGCGTCGAGGCGGCCGAACCCTTCCTCCGTGTCCTGCTGCTGCCTGCCGTTCCAGGTCTTCTTGCTTTCAACGGTCTTTTGCTGGGTTTTCGCCCAGTCGATCAGGAACGTGCCGATCGCGCTGAGCTTCTGCTTGAGCGCGGCGCGGTCCGTCTTGCTGGCATCGGGGCCGAGCACGCGATCGGCAAAGCGCTGGAAGCGGAACGGGACATACAGGGTGTAGGCGATCGACAGACCGGTCGAGAGCTCGAGCTTCTTCAGGTCGGTCATGGCCGGGCCGCCGTCGAAGCGCACGTCCACGCCCTGGTAATGGATCTGGCCGGTATGGCAGGCCGCGCAGGTCAGCCCGATCTTGTCTTCCTCACGACGGCCGGTCGCGGGATCGACGACGCCGGTCATCCGCGCGAAGCCGACCGGCAGGCCGTCGACGTTCTCCACCGGCGTCCATCTGGTCGACCAGTCCGCCGCCTGCGTCGTCTCGTAGACATTGGCGTAACCGAAGCGGCGCAGTGTCGTCGTGTCAGTCTGGATCGATTGCGGGCTCGGGATGAAGCCGAAGCCTTCGAGATAGGCGCTCTCCTTCATCATGCCGGGCTTCGAGAACAGATGAAGGCGTGGCTGCTCCAGCGCCATGAACCATTCATACGGTACGGGGAAGGTCGCGGTGCCCTGGCTGGCATGATGGAACCAGTGCCGATCCTTCAGCGACCAGTTCTGCTCGAGCCAGAAAGCCGCCTTCGTCTCCGCCACCGCGGGCAAGGGCGGCGGCAAGAGATTTACGAGAATTCCCTTCTGCGGCAGCATGGCGCGAACTTGATTGGGGAATTCGGCGACCGCGACGAGGGCGACAAGACCGAGGCCGATGAGAAGTGCTGCAAGCTTAAGCGTGCCCCGCACCACGCGCTGGCAGGTCGATAGCACCGGTTGCGATACGAGCCGCTGATTGATGCTGTCAGGGAATTGGCGCTCGTTGAACAGCGTGCGCACGTCAGCAACGCTGAGATAGCGATCCTCGCCCGTGCCCTTGCCGATGATCTTCAGGAGGATTGGCCATTCGAACTTCATCAGCAGCGGGTAGTACCAGCGCGCGGCGCTGCCGGCGCGCTTGAGGTTGTCACGCATGAAGATTTCGATTTCCGAGGCGTTGAGGCCCAGCTCGGAGCCGCCGCTCGGATCCGCGTAAGTCCGGCCGAAACTCGCGAACCGCGCGATCTCCTCCTCATTGACCTTGCCGTCGACGCCGAGGATGCGCGAGCCGGCACCGCGCTTGTCCAGCGGGCCGCCGCGCAGCGCATCGAGCTGCGCGCCCGAAAAGATGCTCTTGAGGATGTGACCGAGACCGTTGGCGATGAGCGCCACGCCGCGGACCTGGAACCGGGCAGACGCCTTCTTCAGCCCGGTTTCGCCGGTCGCATTCGCGATCGTCTCCGACAACTTGCCGAGCGGGACAGTGCCGCCGTCGACAAAGCCCTCGCCGACGAGGCCGCGCAGGAATGGGCAGGGATTGTTCGGCGAGACCTGGATCGAGGGGTCGAGCGGCGGTTTCGAAGCGGGGTCATGCATGGCCCAAAATCCTGAAAACAGCGAATCGTGAAATGAGGCGCCGATCAAGCGCGGAAAGTCCTAACAAACCGACATCAGATTATACTACTTCAGCGTGTGGCGAAGTGTGGCCGAATTCACTGTCCTGTCAACAAGTGCAGGCGGTTCTGGCTAAAGACCTAGGGGAACGGTTGCGGAAGACCGCGGCCTGCCGGTCAGGACTCGGCGACGCGTTTGACGTCGCTCTGAACCAGGGTCAGCTTGCCGAGCGGCACGCCCGCCTTCAGCAGCCCCTCGCGATAATGGGCGAGATCCTCGGGCCGCTTCCAGTGGAAGTTGCGCAAGTGACGATCGACATTGAGGGTCGGGTAGTTGCCCATCAGCACGCCGGTCGCCTCGCTCGCCTCGGCACTCCGCCCCAATTGTGCCAGGGCCGCGGCGCGGATCGCCAGCGCCTGCATGTGGTTGGGGTTGATGTAAAGCTGCTCGCGCGCCCATGACAGGGTCGCGTCATATTGGCGCAACAGATAATGACTGAAGGCGTTCAGCGCCGCCCATTGGTAGCGCGGGTCGCTGTTGTCGCGCTGCGCGGCCATCGAAAACAGCTCGATCGCCTCCCGGTGCTCGCCGATGACGAAATGGCAGATGCCGAGCACGCCGCGCGCGCCCATGTCGTAGGGATTGAGCGCGACCGCGCGCTTGGCCGCGTCCATCGCCGCCTCGTAATGCCCTTCCATGGCGTGCGCCCAGGACAGGATCGAGAACGCAAAGGACGAGCGCGGGTCGAGCCGGACGCTGGTTTCGGCGAGGTTCATCGCCTCGGCCCACATCTCTCGCGTGCCCTTGACCCAGCCGAACTGGATGCTCTGGATCTGGATCGTGGCGAGATAGGCGTGCGCGATCGACAGTTTGGGATCGACCCTGATGGCTTCCCGGAACAGGTCGACGGCGGCAGTCAGGTCCTCCTTGGTCTGCCGGTAGTAGTGCGACAGCCCCTTGAGGAAGCGATCCCAGGCGGTGACGTCCGTCGAGAGCCGCGCGGGCGCCGAGGCTTCCGCACGGACGATCTCGGTGGCGATGGCGGCGGACAGATTGGTCGTGATCTCGTCCTGCATCGCGAAGAAGTCGCCGATGTCGCGGTCGTAACGGCCGGTCCAGAGCTGCTCGCCGGTCTCCGGCGCGATCAGCTCGGCGGTGACGCGGATCTTGGCTCCGGCGCGCCGTACCGAACCCTGGATCAAATAGGTGGCGTCGATCTCGCGCGCGATCAGGCGGGTGCTGGTGTTTCTGCCCTTGAAGGCGAAGGTCGAGTTGCGGCTCAGCACGCGATAGAAGGATTGCAGCGACAGCGCGTGGATCAGATCCTCGGTGAGGCCGTCGGAGAAATATTCGTCCTGGGCATCGCTGAGATTGGCAAAGGGCAGCACGCCGACGATCGCGGTGCGGTACTGTTGCGAGAGGGCGGACGCCTCCCGGAGCTCGGGCGCGAGCGCCGGTGCACCCTCGGGTGTCCAGGCCCAGACCCCGACCGCATCCTTGATGTTCTTGAAGCGATGATTGCCGGCATCGACCAGCGGCACGCTGAGATGCTTGCTCGCCTCCTTGTAAGCCTTGGCCGAGATCGCAAAGCCGCCGGGGCTCGCCACCGATTCCAGACGGACGGCAATGTTGACATCGTCACCGAATACCTCGTCCTCATCGGCGATGACGTCGCCCATGTGGATGCCGAGGCGGAACTGCATGGCGCGGTCGGCCGGCAGATGGTGGTTACGCTCCGCCATCAGCGTCTGCATCGCGATCGCGGCCTCGGTGGCGCCG
Organism: Bradyrhizobium sp. 25ACV; assembly: GCF_054863005.1. NCBI lineage: Bacteria > Pseudomonadati > Pseudomonadota > Alphaproteobacteria > Hyphomicrobiales > Nitrobacteraceae > Bradyrhizobium > Bradyrhizobium sp. 25ACV. The sequence goes on along the minus strand of NZ_JAVAYO010000007.1, from coordinate 94,207 downwards.
ACGATCGAGGGGAACTCCAGCAGGAAGCCGTCGCCGGTATTCTTCACGACGCGACCGCCGTGATTGAGGATGATCGGGTGGATCGCGCTGCGATGGGCCTTGAAGGCGGCATGGGTGCCGGCCTCGTCGCTGCCCATCATGCGCGAATAGCCGGCGACATCGGCGCAGACGATGGCGGCCAGACGTCTTTCCATATCCCGGAAGCTCCAAGGGATCGTGAAGGGATCGAGAAGGGATCTGGGACTGGCCACAGCGTGACAAGTCGACCCGAATCCCGCATTTCAAGAACCTCGCCTTTATAAAGCAGATGTGGCCCAGCGGAAGCATGATCCGCATTGCAAATTCGAGGTAAATCCTCCGCAATCCCGGCGGTGGACGGCGACCGCCGAACCAACTAAGCGGAATTGCGCCCGCCGGAACGGGCGGCAGGGGGCACCTTTGCATGCTGGGCATTCATGAAATCGGGCTCTTCATCCTGTCGGGCGTACTGCTCAACATCACGCCGGGGCCTGATTCCGTCTACGTCATCGGTCGCAGCATGCAGATGGGCTGGCGGGGCGGCGCCGCGGCCGCATTCGGCATCAGTTGCGGCTGTTTTGTCCATGTCGCGGCCGCCGCGATCGGCCTTTCGGCCCTGCTGATGGCCTCGTCGACCGCCTTTTCGATCCTGAAGCTGGTCGGCGCGGCCTATCTCGTGTTCACCGGGCTTCAGATGCTGTGGTCGCGCCCGGTGCTGGCGGCGGCGATCGACGAGCCGGTGCGGAGCTCGCTGCGGCGGGTCTTCCTCCAAGGGGTCTTCACCAACGCGCTCAATCCCAAGGTCGCGCTGTTCTTTCTGGCCTTCCTGCCGCAATTCGTTGCGGCCGATTCACCGCACAAGCCGCTCGCCTTCCTGACGCTCGGCCTGATCTTCATCTCTACAGGGACGCTATGGTGCCTGGTGCTGGCCGCGTTCGCGGCGAAGGCCGCCCACCGGCTGCGCGAATCCGAAGGGGCGATCGCCTGGGTCAACCGCGCGCTCGGCGGCCTCTTCATCTATCTCGGCATCCGCGTCGCCATGCTGGAGACTCGGTAGCTCGTTCGAACGAATGATGACCGCGTAGGTGCGTAGGGTGGGTAGCCGAAGGCGTAACCCACCACTGTTCGTATCCGCGGGCGGCAGAAGAGGTGGGTTACGCTTCGCTAACCCACCCTACGATCTGCCTCATGCGAACTCTTTCGCCAGCGCGCTGCCGGCGAGATAAAGGCCGAGCAGGATCATCGCGATCAGGAACCAGCGGCGAAACGCTTCGGCCGGCATCCTTGCCCGCACCGACTGTCCCACGAACATGCCGGCAAAAGCCATGGCCATGCCCACCGCGCCCGGCACGACATTGGCTGGCGTCAACAGCCCAACGGCGGTGAGGTTGAAGGCGAGCGCCAGTGTCGCCGTCGTGAAGAACACGCCGAGCGCCTGCACCAGCTCGTCCTTCTCCATGCCGATCGCCTGCATGAACGGCATCGAGGGGATCACCTGCACGCCGGTCGAGGCCGAGATCACGCCGGTGACGACACCGACCACGCCGCCCACCCATTTCTCGTTTTGCGGCGCGACGCGGAATTGGAGCTTGTTCAGTCCGATCACGGCATAGATGACGAGCAGGACGCCGAGCACGATCGTGCCGTAGCGCGCATGCGGCCCGGTCAGCGCGCCCGCATTGAGCCAGCATCCGATCACGGTGCCGATCATCAGCGGCCACAGTCGCTTCAGGATGTCGCGCAGATGCGGGCCGACGAAGGTCTGCCAGATGTTGGTGACGATGGCAGGCACGATGACGATGGCGATCGCGCGGCTGGGCGTCATGCTCACCGCGAGCAGGCCCATGGACACGGTCGGCAGGCCGAGCCCGACCACGCCCTTGACGAATCCGGCGATCAGGAAGACGGCGGCGATGACAATGAGAAGCGGGTCGATCATGTCGGCACATTGACCTAAGCGGCGATCAGGCACAATCTGGAGGTTACGCAGACAGCCTTCGTGAACTACGAAGGCTGGGGAGACCTGCCATGCGTTTCGACCTCGTCGACCTTCAGCTCTTCATCGCGGTCGCCGACCAGCGCAGCATCACCCGCGGCGCGGAGCGGTCGCATCTGGCGCTGGCCTCGGCCAGCGCGCGCATCAAGGGGCTCGAGGACGCGCTCGGCGTCGCGCTGCTCAAGCGCGGTCGGCGCGGCGTCGAGCTGACCGCGGCCGGCGAAAGCCTGCTCGACCATGCGCGGCTGGTCATCCACCAGATCGACGCCATGCGCGGCGATCTCGCCGGCTTTGCCTCTGGCGTGCGCGCCAGCGTGCATTTCCTCGCCAACACCTCCGGCCTGTCGGAGCATCTGCCGAAGGCGCTGGCCGGCTTCCTGCGCGAGCACCGCGACGTCGCCATCGACATCGAGGAGCGCGAGAGCACCGACATCGCGGCGGCGATCACTGCGGGTGCCGCCGATCTCGGCTTCGCCGCCGAGCACGCGCTGCCCGACCATATCGAGCGTTTTGTGTTCAGCGAGGATCGCCTGACGCTGGTGACCTCGCGCCGCGGCCCGTTCGCCGGCCGCCGCCAGATCGATTTCCAGGAGGCGGGGGCGTGCGACTTCGTTGGCCTGACCAGCGCCACCGCGCTCCAGATGCATATTTCGAAGCACGCGGCGCGGCTCGGCATGCGCCCGCATTTCCGCGCACGCCTGCGCGATTTCGACGCGATCTGCCAGATGGTCGCCGCCGATGTCGGCGTTGCCCTCGTGCCCGAATCCGCCGCCCGCCGCTGCGCCAAGCTGATGCCGCTCGCCATCGTCCGCCTGCGCGATGCCTTCGCCAATCGCCGCCTCGTGATCTGCGCGCGCAGCTTCAAGGCGCTGCCGCGGCCGGCCAAGATGCTGGTGGAGCATTTGCGGGCGGCGGCGGTGTGAGGGGAGGGTAAGAAGGAGCTACTTCGCCGTCTCCACGCCCGCGTCCTTGATCACCTTGGTCCATTTCGCGGTCTCATCCGCGATGAACTGGCGAAAATGTTCCGGCTCGTCGCCGACCAGCGTCGCGCCCTGCTGGCTAAGCTTCTCCTTCACCGCCGGATCCGCCATTGCCTTGGTGGCGAGAGCATGCAGCGCCGCGACGATCTCCTTCGGTGTGCCCTTCGGCGCAACCATGCCGTACCAGTTCTCGATGTGGAGGCCGGCAAAACCTGCTTCCGCGGTGGTCGGCACATCGGGCGCGGTCGGCGCCCGCGCGGCCGAGCCGACCGCAATGGGACGCAGCGCGCCCGCCTTGACCTGCGGCAACAGCACCGGAAGATCCAGGAACGTCATCTGCACCTGCTGGCCCAAGAGATCGTTCACCGCGGGAGCGGCGCCGCGATAGGGCACGTGCACGATGTCGATCCTGGCCGTCAGCTTGAACAATTCACCGGCCAGATGCGGCAGGCTGCCGGGGCCGGAGGAGGCGAAGTTGAGTTTTCCGGGCTGTGCCTTGGCGAGAGCGATCAATTCGCCGATGTCCTTGGCGGGCACGTTGGTGGCGACCACGAGCATCTCCGGCACCGTCGCAACCAGCGTCACCGGCGTGAGGTCGCTCAAGGTGTCGTAGGCGACTTTCTCCATGCTCGGGCTGATCGCGAGCGCGCCGGCTGAGGAGATCGCGATGGTGTAGCCGTCGGGGGCGGCCTTGGAGACGGCATCGGTGCCGAGCACGCCGCCCTGGCCGCCGCGATTGTCGATCAGCACCGGCTGTCCTGACAGCTCCGACATGCGCTGGCCGATTACACGCGCGATGATGTCGTTGGGACCGCCGGCCGGGAACGGCACGATCAGCTTGATCGGCTTCGCCGGAAAATTCTGCGCGGACGCCACTGATGGCAGCAGGAGCAATAATCCAAGAAGAAGCCTGCGTGAGATGGTCATGCAAGCCTCCGCTCGCGTTTGTTATTGGTTGAGCAGCTTCAGTGCTTCTTCGTGAACCCTGGCGTCGCCGGCCGCGACGATGCGGCCGCCGCCCTGGGCAGGTTTGCCTTCCCAGGTGGTGACGACGCCGCCGGCGCCGGTCACGATCGGGATCAGCGCGGCGATGTCGTAAGGCTTCAGCTCGGTCTCGACCACGAGATCGACGTGGCCGGCCGCCAGCATGCAATAGGAGTAGCAGTCGCCGCCATAGCGCGACAGACGCGCGCCCTTCTCGATACGGCTGAAAATGGCGCGGTCGCGCTCGTTCATCAGGAGCGGGCTGGTGGTGTAGGTCGTGGCTTCCGAAAGCGAGGCGCAGCGGCGAACCTGGAGCCGGCGCTCGCCGGACGGGCCCTTGTAGTTGGCCGAACCGTTGTCGCCGGAGAAGCGCTCGCCGATGAAGGGCTGGTGCATCATGCCGTAGACCGGCGCGCCCTTGTGCAACAGTGCGATCAGCGTCCCCCAGATCGGAAAGCCGCCGATGAAGGATTTGGTGCCGTCGATGGGGTCGAGCACCCAGACATAGTCGGCCTCCTCGCGCTCGTTGCCGAATTCCTCGCCGACGATGCCGTGCTGAGGGAAGTTGGCCTTGATCAGCCGCCGCATCACCGCCTCCGCGGCGCGATCGGCCTCCGTGACGGGGTCGAAATCCTTGGTCTTGCTCTTGTCGTCGATCGACAGCGAGGTGCGGAAGAACGGCAGGATGGTTTCGCCGGAGGCGGTGGCGAGCCGTCCGATGAAGGCGGAAAAGTCGATCACCGTCACAGGCCAAATCCTCAAAGCGAAGGTTGAATGAAGCTCCCCTTCTGCCTAGCTCAATTCGCCTCTCGCGTGCAGCGCTGTCTTGATCTTGCACCCTGGTATTTCGGATGCCGAAGCCCGCTGCCCCATCCAAGTCATCTGCTGGCCAAATATCGATCACAGAGTTGAAAACTTAGTTCCGAGTATGCCTTGTTCGTATGCAAATGGCTATCAACCCATTGAATTTCCTTATTAAAGAAACTGAATCTGGGTTTCCATAGAAGCAATTGAGCCATGTGCGTATTGCATGGGAAACGGCTCAAAAGCCCTTGCGCTTTGTGCGTCGCGGTCGCATATTGTTGCGGTGCGGTAGCGCTTGGCGTTACCGCTGCCCTCCTTGGGCGTTTCCTCCCTAGACTTGGGCCGCTTGCGTCATTCGCGAGCGGCCCTTTTTTCTTGCTGCTCTGGCTTCGTTTCGAAGCGCGCAGCGAAAGCGAAGCGAAGGCGCGCTCGCGCCAATCACAGACAATCGATCTGACGAAGAAAAGCCGGTGCCTATTCCGCCGCGGCCTGGAATGGGCCGAGATCGCCGAAGGGAATCGTGGTCGCCAGCACGTCGGCGAGAACGCCGAAGTCGGATGCCACCTGCGCAAAGCGTGCACTCCGCTCGCGTCGCCGCTCGTCCATATAGATCGCGCGGTTGAGCTCGAGCTGCACCGCGTGCAGGCCGCTCGCGGGATTGCCGTAATGCTCGGTGATGAAGCCGCCGGCATAGGGCTTGTTGCGGCCGATCGAATAGCCGAGCCCGGTCATGGTCTCCTCGACCCGGTCGGGCAGAAGCGGGGTGCAGCTCGTGCCATAGCGGTCGCCGATCACGACGTCGGGCCGGCGCGGCTCGTCCCTGCTGACGCCGACCGAGGGCATCGAATGGCAGTCGACCAGCACCACGGTGCCGAACATCTGGTGCACCTTGTTGATCAGCCGGCGCAGTGCGCGGTGGTAGGGCTTGTACAGCGTCTCGATCCGCCCCAGCGCATCGTCGACCAGGATGCGGTCGCGGTAGATCTCCTGGCCGTCGCCGACCACGCGCGGAATGGTGCCGAGGCCACCGGCGACCCGCATCGAGCGGGTATTGGCAAAGCTCGGCAGCCGTCCGCTGAACATGCGGGGATCGAGCTCATAGGGCTCGCGATTGACGTCGACATAGGAGCGGGGAAAGTTGACCCGCACGGTCGGAAAGCCACGCTCGCTCAAGTGGCCGATCAGCTCGTCCATGAAGGAATCTTCGGACCGCCGCAGCGTCGGCAGGTCGATCCTGGACGCCGCGAGGAATTCGTCCGGATAGGTCGAGCCGGAATGGGGCGAGTTGAAGATGACAGGCGCGCGCCATTGCGCGGGCTCAACGATCTCGAAGGCTGGCGACACCTCGCCGTCAAACCGGGTCATCTTCTCAGGCTTCGTCCCTTAGCGGCAGGATCCGGGCCTCGGATCGAATTGATTCGGCCGATCGATGCGGCTCTTATGTGTCGTCATTGTCCGGAATCGCAACCATTCTGCCAAGCGAAAAGATGTGATTGGCGCTGGAACATGTCTTAACCGTGTGGGTAGGGAAGCGGGGACGCGCCGGCGCGGCTCGATTGCTTCGAGCCGCATTCCGGTTCACAAGGACCGGCAACGCAGCCCGCTTGGGGTTAAGATTTTCACCCCAAATTTACCCTCTATCGGGCTTAGTAACCTTTGCTGATATCCTCTGGGGAGTCGACTTTCCTGCCATGCCAAAGATCCTCCTCGCCGAAGACGACAACGACATGCGCCGTTTCCTGGTCAAGGCGCTGGAAAACGCCGGTTTTCAGGTCTCCTCCCATGACAACGGCATGGCCGCCTATCAGCGGTTGCGGGAAGAGCCGTTCGAGATGCTGCTCACCGACATCGTGATGCCGGAGATGGACGGCATCGAGCTCGCCCGCCGGGCCTCGGAACTCGACCCCGACATCAAGATCATGTTCATCACCGGCTTCGCCGCGGTCGCCCTGAACTCGGATTCGGACGCCCCCAAGAACGCCAAGGTGCTGTCCAAGCCCGTGCATTTGCGCGAATTGGTCAGCGAAGTGAACAAGATGCTGGCGGCCTAAATCGGCCCCGTTCCGTCCTTGCGCAGGGTCCCCTCGTCCGTTATAGGGACCCCACCCGACGTAAGTGGACTATTAGGGCACGTAGCTCAGCGGGAGAGCACTACCTTGACATGGTAGGGGTCACAGGTTCGATCCCTGTCGTGCCCACCACGCTTCGCCTTCGGCTTCGGGTGGCACAGCCTGGAAAATTGCGGCGAAGCGTGTCCGGCGTAGCTCGAAGAGCGTAGACGGACTGGGGCGTCTTGCTCGGTTTCGCTGGACAGCCCGTAGCCCGGATGGAGCGAAGCGCAATCCGGGATGCACCTTCAGAGGCCCATTTCGGCCATCACTTCAGTTCCGTGTTCGCCACCGGCAGGATGGAGGCGACGTGCCAGCCGGTCGCATCCTGAACGTAGGTCTGGCTGATCAGAAACGTATTTTGTTGCGACGGCTTGCCCGGAAGGCCGCGTGTGAAAGCGATGGGAACGAGGATCTGCATCACCTCGTTCGAGATCACCGCAACGTGGAATTTCGTCATGTCGGGCTCGAGGTGCCAGGTGCCCTCGTAATACGTCTTGAACCGGGTGGCGACCGCATCGCGGCCTCGCGTCTCGATGCCTCTCGCAAACAACAGCGTGCCGGGCGAATTCCAGAGCATCGCCTTCACATCGTTCGCATCATGCGCATTCTGCGCGGCGATGAATTTTTCGAAGATGCCTCGTGCCTCCGCATCATTTGCGGCAGCTTGCGCGCCTCCTGCTGACCCGAACGTTGCGGCGAGCAGCAGCGCGGCGGTCACTGCCGCAGTACGACGACGGCATCGCGCAAATGGCCGTGGCCTGATCGAGCCGCGAGACATCTCGGAAGGGGGCATGGTCGCCTCTCGTTTTGAATGATAGTCGTAATATCATCAATCGCCTCGCCGACCTTTCAGGATCGCGCGATCCGCGGTCGCCGCTGCATCACGTCTTCGTTGCCCACGCCTTGGTGGATTGCCGCAGGGATTTAGCCTGCCCTCGCGCGGTCGGGGGCTGCCCCCTGGAACAGGCCGGTGCTGCCGCGCATTGATCCGCCATGTCCAAGACCCCCGGAAAAAAGTTTGCCGTCGGCGACCACGTCAGCTGGAATTCCGAGGCCGGCCGGGTGCGCGGCCATATCCTGCGCGTGCACACCGCCGACGTCGATTACAAGGGCTACGTCCATCACGCTACGCCCGACGATCCGCAGTACGAGATCAGGAGCGACAAGACCGATCACGTCGCCCTGCACAAGGGCCGCGCATTGCGGTCGTTGAAAAGCTGACGGCCCGCGAGCCGAGCGGTCGAGGTGTCACCATGGCTCATCCGTTCTTCACCATCGGCCACGCCACACGTTCGATCGAGGAATTCGTCGAATTGTTGCAGGACAGCGCGGTCACCTTCGTGGCTGACGTTCGGACCGTGCCCCGCTCCCGTACCAACCCGCAGTACAATCGCGAGACCCTGCCGCAATCGCTCGCGGCTGCTTCGATCGGCTACGAGCACATTGCCTCGCTCGGCGGCCTGCGCAGCCGCAAGCGCGAGGTGCCGCGCGAGACCAATGCCTTCTGGCAGAACGGCAGCTTTCACAATTACGCCGACCACGCGATGGGCGCGGCCTTTCACGAAGGGCTCGCACATCTGCGCGCCGTCGGGCAGATGGAGCGCTGCGCCATCATGTGCGCGGAGACATTGTGGTGGCGATGTCACCGTCGGATCATCACGGATTATCTGCTCGCCGCCGGCGAGACGGTGTTCCACATTCTCGGGCCGGGACAGGTCAAACCGGCCGAAATGAATCCGGCGGCGAGGGGCGTGGCTGACGGCCGCCTGGCCTACCCGGCCGAGAGTTAGCCAATCCTCGCCGCGGGGATTATGCTTGCGCCCCAGCCTGGCTACGATGTGGCCTTCCGACGCGAGCCCGCCCATGAGCATATCCGTCATCGAGCAAGCAAAAATCCAGGCCCAGGTGCTGGTGCCGCTGGTCAAGGCGCTCCAGGCCGAGCTCGGCGAGGCGCGCGCCAACACGCTGGTGCGCAAGGCGCTCGGCGATCTCTATCGCGGCTTCGGCGAGGAATTCTGGAAGGCCAAGAACCAGGGCGAGAGCGAAGCCGATCTCGGCAAGGCCGTATCGTCTGCCTTCAAGACCTACTCTCGCGACGACGCGCTCGCTTATGACGTCATCGAGCAGTCGCATGATGCCTTTGCCTTCGACGTCAAGCGCTGCGCCTATGCCGAATTCTACAAGGCGCTCGGCGAACCGGAGCTCGGCTTCCTCCTGATCTGCACGGCCGACTTTGCGACCGCGGAAGGCTTTGGTCCCGACATCAAGCTCACGCGGACGCAGACGATCATGCAAGGCGCGTCCCATTGCGACTTCCGCTACAGGCGCGACGGAGGCGCATCACAGTGAAGGGCCTGACGCGGGCGAGCTGTCTTGCCGCAGCGGCGCTGTCGCTGATCGCCTCGCGCGCCGATGCCGCAATCATCGACTGGCAGGCCGAACTTCAGCGCTGCCGTGAGCTGCGCGCGAGCGTGGCGCCGCTGCTTCAGGCCGGCGAGGGGATATCCGCCGTCGGCCGCTCCAACCGATCCGTCCGTCGCTGCATCTGGATCCAGCGCATGGCGGTACGGAAGAAAATCCCGGGCGCGGAAGCGTGGTAGCGCTCCGTCATGACGGCGTGGAGGGAGCGACGCCTGCAGCTCCATAACCGTCACCCCCGCGCAACGGCGAAGCCGTTGTCGCTGGAGGTGGCCGCTTCTTCAGCGGCCCTCGAAGGGCGACGGCTCGGCTCCATCCGGGCCGTTCATCCTTCGAGGCTGCCCTGCTTTGCAAGGCGCACATTTCAGGATGACGGGATGAAGGTCTTCGCCCCGTCCTTGCTCGCGAGCAGCACATCCTTCAACCCGGCCGGATAGAGGCTCGGTCCGCCGTCCACGTCGAGGTCGGCAAGGTCGAACCAGCGCGCGACGATCGGCTCTCCATTGTCCTCGAGGAAGTCGATGCGGTCCTGCCCGGCGAAGGCGCCGTCAGGAAACCCCACCTCGCAGACGAACATCACCTCGTGCCCGGTTGCGCCCTCGTGCACGAAAATGTTCTCCAGCACCAACGGCTCGCTTGTGATGGTGACGTCGATGCCGAGCTCCTCGTTGAACTCGCGCATCAGGGCAGTGCGCCAGCTTTCGCCGAATTCGAGCTCGCCGCCGAGCGGCCGAACGCCCTTGATCCACCCGGCATCGTCGCGAATTTCGGCCGCCAGCAGCCGCCCGTCCCGCCAATTGAGGCCGATCGCGACAACGCGGATGTGGGGATGAGGGCGCCAAATGGCCATGGCGGATCGTTATCCCGCGCGCCGCCGTGGTGCAATGCGTGGCGGTCAGGTCTTGTCAGGCCAGGTCTTGTCACCAGGCCTGATCAGCTTCGCAGGCTTGATCCATCATTCGCCGCCTGCCATTGTCCGTTCATTCACCACGGCAACGAGCTGGTGCGGTCGAGCTATCGCGTACGGCGAAATGCATCGCCTCGCCGGATGTGAAGAGAAGGCAGGCTATTGAGATGAGCAGCGTGAATAAGCCCGGCGGCAACTACTTGCCGGTGATCATCCATGGTGGGCTCGCCTATGTCAGTGGCCAGCTGCCGCGTCGCGGCGAAGACCTGCTTTATGTGGGCAAGGTCGGAGCAGGCGTCGATATCGCGGCCGCACAAGAAGCTGCTGCGCTTTGCGCTGATCTCTGCATTTCCGCCATCAATCACGCCACAGGCGGAGAGGACCGGATCGTCCAGGTCCTGCAGCTCGTTGGATACGTCGCTTCAGCGCCTGGATTCACCCAGCAGTCGCAAGTCATGAACGGTGCCTCCGACCGACTGATCGAACGCCTTGGCGAGCGCGGTCGTCATACGCGTACGTCGGTCGGCGTCGCCGAGTTGCCGCGAGGGGCGCCGGTCGAGCTGAACATGATCGCCGCTGTTAGGTCGTAGCGGCGGCCCTATGTGACGAGATATTTGGCGACCGCCGCCTCGTCCCACGCAATCCCGTTGCCGGGCTCCCCGCTCGGCAGCGCAAAGCCGTCCTTGATCTTCAGCCGCGTCGAAAGCACCGCGTCGGCCCAGTCGACATATTCCAGCCAATGCGCGGTCGGCGTCACGCAGAGCAGATGCGCGCTGACTTCCGAGAACAGGTGGGTCGACATTTCGATGCCGGCGGCATGCGCGAGTGCGGCCGCGCGCAGCCATCCGGTCACGCCACCGATGCGCTGCACGTCGGGCATCACGTAGTCGCAGGCCTCAGCCGAGAGCGCTGTCTGCATCGAAAAGGCGCTGTCAAAATTCTCGCCGATCTGGACGGGCGTATGCAGTGCGTCGGCAATGCGGGCACAGCCGGCATAATCGTCGTGGCGGATCGGCTCTTCGATCCAGCTCAGCCCCTCGTCGTCGAGCATCTCGCCGCGTTGGATGGCCTCGGTCACCGTCAGTGCCTGGTTGTAGTCGCACATCAGCGTCACCTCGTCGCCGACGGCCTTTCTCACCGCGCGGACGACGGCGAGATCCTCCCGCGCATCGGGCCGGCCGACGCGGATCTTGGCGGCCTGAAACCCCTCGGCCAGCAGCTTGTGCGCCTCCTCGACCGCGGCGCGCGCCGGCATGATGCCGAGCCCCTTCGAATTGTAGGCCTTGACCGGCTTCGGCGCGCCGCCGAGCAGCCGTGCCAGCGGCAGGCCTCTGCTGCGGGCAAGCGCGTCCCAGGCCGCCATGTCGATGCCGGATTGCGCCAGCCGCTGCAGGCCGGCGAGCCCCAGCAGGGTGAAGCGCTGGGTCAGCTTGCGCTCGATCTCGAACGGCAGCAGCTCGTCGCCGGCAAGCAGGTCCGACATTTCCGTGACCATCGCCGTCAGCGGCTTCAATGCCGACGGCGTGATCGAGAACAGATAGGCGTGCCCGACCGCGCCCTGGTCGGTCTCGCAGTCGATCAGCACCAGCGGGGCCTTGGCGACAGCGCCGGTCGAGGTCTGCAGCGGCAGGTTCATCGGCACGATCACGGGCCGCGCGACAAAGCGCTTGATGCGGATGGTCTCGGTCATGGGATCTCCCGGCGGAGTGGATGCAGGTTCATGCCGATCTTAAACATCTGTGACGAAACGAAAAGCCGCCTGCCGCGACTATCATGATCGCCTTCGGCTGCGCCGCATCTCAATGGAAACATGCATGATCACGCGTCTAATCGACGCATTATCCAAACGCCGTTTGTGCGATTTCTGCTTGGGAGCAGTGGTATGATTGGCACGTGGAAACTCGTTGATGGAGGTACTTGCTCCGACCAAAATTTTGACCTGCAACCCATCTGGGAGGAAACCATGAGGTGTCATCTCAATTCATCGTGGATGTGCGGTTGTGTTGTGCTTGCTTTGGCGGTCCCGTCGGCCGCTGTCCCGGCCTTGGCCGAAGAAGCGGGCCAATGGTTCGGTCGAGCCGTTCTGGTCACCCTGTCCAGTAAGAGCGTGAAGCTGGAAGACAGGGCTGACCATACGGTCTCGGTCACCGAATTCGACGGCGCCGTGTTCAATGCTGATGGCAAGCCATTCCTCGACAAAGCTCGATATCAGGTTGTCGATCTGACGGATGCTGGCAGTTCCAGCGGCGGCCACAAGACCTTCACAGAAGCAGACGGATCCAAGGTCTTTGCCAAGTACGTCCTGAAAGACGCGAAGCCGAAAGAGTTCCGCGGCACCTTCGAGTTCACGGGCGGCACGGGAAAATATGCAGGGATCACGGGCCGCGGTGAGTACCACGTCGTGCTGGTCAGCGACACGGCCTTGTGGGATGAGCTCCGCGGCGAGTACAAAATTCCGGCGACCGTCGGAAGTTCGCGACCTGATCCGACCAAATGAACTTTTGGCACCAACTACATGAGACTATCTCTAGACCGGCCCCGCTGCGGCTGAAGCCGAGCGGGGCCTTTGCATATCGAGCGGGAAGTCTTCCTGCCGGTAGCGCATGAGGAACCGTCCACGTCGCTTTGCGTTTCTGTTGGTTGTGGAGGCCCCTCATGAGTAAAGAGTGGAATAGCCACCGCACCTCAGTCGTCCTTTTCGCTCTTGCGGTAATCGTCGCAATACTCGCGGCGTTCGTCACGACGCTCGATGGGGTCGACACAAGGACGGCGAGCAATGCGGCTCCGCCCGGTACGATGGGCCTCGCAAAGCCACATCCGCCACTGGACCGAGCACCAGGCCAGCCGGTACTCGGTAACACTGTGTCGCCGCATAGCGCGCCTGCCCGGTGACGGGAGCCGGCGTGAGGACGGGGTTACCGCGCCGCGCCTTCGGTGAAGGCGGTCTCGATCACCTCACCGAACGGTTGCCACGATCGCCCGTCGAACTGGACCAGCCGCATCTGCTTGATCGGCAGATAACTGGTCGGCGAGGTGTTCATCCTGATGTTGGGCAGCGCGACCGAGGGCTGATAACCCTTCAGCGAAGCCGCCTGATGCATGATGTTCTCGCGTGAGAGGTCGTCGCCGCATTGCTTCAATACCTGCGTCAGCGCCTCGGCCGCGGCGTAGCCATAGAGCGCGGCACTGCTGTTGGTGCTTTCGACGTGATGATATTTGTCCATGAAGGCGAACCAGTCCTTCATGGCAGGGTCGTCTTTCCATGCGGGATCACTCGGGTCCTTCAAAAAAGCCGCCGAGATCACGCCAGACGAATTCTCCAAGCCCGCGGGCGCCATCGCATTGGCGATCGAGGCGGAGGTATCGTTGACGATGAAGACCGGGCGCCAGTTGAGCGAAGCTGCGAGCCTGATCACCTTGGATGCCGTCGACGGCACGCCGAGAAAGACGAAGATATCGGCACCCGCGCGCTTGAGGATCGAGACGTGCCCGTCGAGATGCTCGTCGCCGATGTCAAAGGCGATGTCGACGAGGACATGGCGGTTCAGGTCGCCGAGGCCTTCCTGGATCCCCTTGTAGAGCATGCGTCCGAACTGGTCGTTCTGCCAGAGCACGACGATCTTCTTCCTGGGATAATAGGCCTGAATGTAGTTGGCGTAGATGCGCCCCTCCGACCGGATCGACGGCTGCCAGCCCATGGTCCAGGGGAAAGCCCTGGCCTGGCTCAGCTCCTCGTCGCCGGAGGCGACGAAAAGCTGCGGCACCTTCTTCTCGTTCAGGTACCAGCGCGTGGCGAGATTGCCGGGCGTGCCGAACGATCCGAACATCAAATGCACGTCGTCCTTCTCGACCAGATTGCGCGTCAGCTCCAGCGCGGTCGTGGGATCGGAATTGTCGTCGCGCGTGATGAAGCGGATCTTGCGGCCGTTGATGCCGCCGCGCGCGTTGACCATGTCGAAATAGGCGGCCTCCGCCTGACCGATCGCGCCAAATTCAGAGAGCGCTCCCGAATACGGCATGACATTGCCGATGCGGATTTCCTTGTCGCTTGTGGGTTGGTCCGCGCGTTGCTCGGACATCGCGCCAAGCGACGCGAGTGCGGCGATCAAAACGAACAGCAGTCTGCCGGTGACGCGCATGCTCGACACCTTGTCGTTGGCCCCCAACGAGGTTCGGCTCAGTCCGCACCAAGGCGAGTTGATCTAGATCAGGCGTTTGGCAATCGTGTGACTTGGCAGCCCGCTTCAATACAGCGCAGGTCCGCACGAAATGGCAGGCGTGCTGACACGCGTTACGGCAGCCCCCGCGCCTCGAGCTGATGCACCAGCAGCAGGGTTGGCTCGGCGAGGCTGTCGCCGGAGCCATCCAATCCGAAGGCGGAGGCGATGCCGTCGCGGCTGCGCAGCAGCGCGCTGCGTGGACAATGGCCGGCGCCGCAGAGCGTCTTCTTCAAGGTCTCTCCCTGCGTCACGAGGCCAGGCGAATCGTCCGCGGCCCAAGCCAGCACGATCGGCACATCGACATTGAGGATGCCGGGGAATACCGAGCGCGCGTTGTACTGGCTGGCGTCTCCGCCGAGATAGGCCTTCTCGCTGTCGCTGGCGTCCTTGCCGGCGCGGTAGATGCCGGACACCAGCACGACGGCCGCGACATCGGCACGGTCGGCCTGGAGTTCGGGATGCGCCAGCAGGGTTGCGACGTGGAACGCGCCGGCGCCGTAGCCGACCGCGACGATCTCGCGGGCATCGCCGTTGAACAGGTCGATATTGCCGTGGACCCAGGACAGCGCGGCAGCCACGTCGGTCGCTCCCATCGGCCAGGTCGCTGCGGGCGCCAGGCGATAATTGACGCGCACCCCGATCATGTCGTTGCGGGCGGCAAAGCACATGGCCTGGTCCTGGATCTGGCGCGATAGCTCGGGCGCGGCGCGGTCGCCGGTGAAACTGTCGCCGGTCACGAACAGCAGCACCGGCCGCGGCGTATCCGCCTTGGTCGTGCTGGCGGCGACGTCGAGCACGTTGGCCTCGTTTTCGCCGTAGCGCAGGCCCCGCGAGAAGGTGACCTGCTCGCACAGCCGCGCGGTGCCGCCGGCGGTGGTGTCGGAATCGGTCAGGCCTGTCGGGATAAGGTCGGAGGGCGCCGCCAGCCGCGCCGGCAACGGGCCATGCGCAGAGGCTGTCGTAATGGTCAGAAGCAGGAAAAAAGCGAGATAATTCTTCATTTGGTGCCGGCCTTTGCGCCCCCCATATTGGTTCGCCGGTTTGGCCTGTCTTTTCAATTCGCCTTATTCGTCCGCCTTGAGGCGATTTCACGGCACCTTTGGTTCGGCGACAGCAAAGCGATCACCCGGAAAGCCCCACCGCCGTCGCATGCGAGATTCTCGGCTGGCGCCTGCCGCCAGCGGCCTTCGGGCGCACTGGCGACGACGTGGCCCATGTGAGGATAGGTTGCGGGCCCCGCGTCCATGGCTTCCGAGGTCTCAGGCGGCGCTCTTGCGCTTGGCCTGCCTTCTTCGTCGTCTTCTTTGTCGTCTTCCTGGCCGATTTCTTCTTTGCCGTCTTCCGGGCGGCGAGATAGGCCTCGACCTTCTTGGCGGAACTGCCGACCTTCTTGACGGCGTATTTCAGCTTGGCCGGGGTCACCTTGAACTTCTTCGACCAGTAGGCGACTTCATATTTTTCCGTGAGCGCAATCAGCGCCCGATCGGCCCCGCCGCGCTTTGCCTTGTTGTCGGCCATGCTTCCCTCCTGCCGCGGAATGCGTGCTGCCAATCTAGCATGCAACCGGATTCGGAAGGCAAGACGCAAGCCGTGCGGTGATTGCGCAAGGCGGCGGTTTTGCACCGATGTGTCAGACCCTTGTGCGGCGCCGCCGCGGCTCGGGCGGAACGGGCGTTCTACTTTGCATGGGGTTGTTTTCGCATTTTTTGTCTGGCCGGCCGCGTTAGGCCCGCTTCATCGTCCGGAACGTGATGGAGTAACGCCGCGCCTCGACCGGCGGGATACTGTGCTCCCATTGCGAGCGCGCCTCGCCCTCCATCATGTACAGCGAGCGCGGCTGGGCCTCGAGCGTGTGGCGCTGCCATTTGTCGCCGCTGCGGCGGCGGAAGCGGAATTTGCATGCCGAGCCGAGCGACAGGCCGAGGATCTTGTCGAAGTGCGGCTTGTCGCGGTGCCAGCCGATGCCGACGCCGGCCTCATACTCGGTGCAGAGCACCTGCCGGACGCTGGCCTCCGGCAGCCCCGCCCAGGCTTCGGCCTGACGCGCGATGGGCAACAGCCAGTCCGGGATCGGCTCCGCCTCGGTGAGCCGCTGCAGCGTGTAGTCATAGCGATAGCCGAACGACGCCACCCGGCGGTTGCCCTCGAACGCCCCGAACTGGAAGCGCTCGAGCGGCAATGCTGCGATGCGGCCGATCAAGGATTGCTCGACGGCGGCTTCGATAAAATTGTCCGTGTAGCGAAGTCCAGTCGGGCCTTCGTCAGGGACGCCGAACAACCCAAGCTGCGTCATTCCTCGCATTTCCGTGATGGAACCTAATGGCGGCTGATGCGACTTACATATGACGCGGGAAGAAACGTGCGAGGCTGTCATGGCACACAAGCATACCGCCGATCCTGCAGAGATCATGCGGGCGACCGGTCATCCTGAGCTGGAATATGCCGCCGGCTGGACCATCGCTGGTCTCGTCACCATCGGCACCATCGTCGCGGTGTGGGTATTCGCGATCTAGGGCATGATCCGGAAAAGTGTGAAGCGGTTTTCCGAACAGATCATGCCCAAATAAAAGCTGAGGGGCGATGACCTCATCGCGCCTCAGGCGACAGGGAATTGCAGCTCGAAGGCCGCGCCCTCGTCGGTCGGCTTGAGCCTGATCGAGCCGCCATGGCTCGCCATCACCGCGCGCGCGATCGCAAGCCCCATCCCGGTGCCGCCCTGGTCGCGGCGGGTGGTGAAGAAGGCATCAAAAATCCTGTCGCGGTTCGGTGCCGAGATCGGCTCGCCGTCATTGCTCACCGTCAGACGCAAGGTCGTGCGCTCGTCCACAGCCTCCAGCCTGATCGTCCCGGCCTTGTGCCGCATCGCGTTGTCGGCGAGATGCGACAGCACGATCAGCGCCTTCTCTGCGGACATGCCGATCGGGCGGTCGAGGCTGCCGCTGGCCGAGATATCGCTTGCCGGAAACCGGCTTCTGAGGTCGGCGATCACAGGCGCCAGCTCCGTGCGCTCGTTCTGGGGCAGGCTCTCGGCGCGCGCCAGATCGCGCAGCCGCTGCGCCATCGCCTCCAGCCGCTGGGTATCCGACAGGATGTTGGCGATGAACATCTTCTGCTCGGCCGGCGTCAGTCCGTCAGACCTGCCTTGATAGGAATCCTGCAGCAGCTCGGCCGCGCCCTTGATCGAAGTCAGCGGCGATTTCAGCTCGTGGGTGAGATGGGCCGAGAACGTCGCGATATAGTCGGAACGGCGCGCCAGCTGCTCGGCCATGCCGAGGAAGCTGTGTGAGAGCTGGGCGAACTCACGCGTACCGTAATGCCGGAGCGGCTGAAAGGCCTCGCGGTCGCCGCGGCCAATCCGTGCGGCGCGGTCGATCAGCTCGCGCATCGGCAGGGTGATGGTGCGCGAGAATACGAGGCCGATCGCGATCGTGCCGAGGATGACGGCGAGCCCCGCCAGCACGAACTTGCCCCGCTCCTGATAGAGATGGTCGAAGATGTTGCTCGGCGTTCGCGTGGTGTAGATCACGCCCGCGACGCGGTTGTTGACGATGACGGGCATCGCCGAGAACACGTGTACGCCGAGGCCGCGGCTGAAAGAATAGATCGGCGGCGGCGGCTTGTCCGGCACGCGGTTGCGCAAGGTGGCGCGGTATTGCCCGTGCAGCGCGTCCGCGACCTCCTCGATATGGGCGAGCGATTGGCCGACCTCTTGCCGCCCGGCGATGACGACGCCTTGCGGATCGAGGATGCGGAAGCCCGCCAGTGTTACCTTCTGGGTCTCGCGGATGATCGGCGTCAGCCTTGCGCCGATCTCGACATAGGCCGCCTGCGCCGGATGAGACGCGGCTTGCGCATCCGGCCGCCGCCGCAGCAGATCGTTGGCGGTGAGGTCGAGCGCGGGGCGGATCGGGGTGACCTGGTCGCCAGGATCGGGCAGCACGTTCGGCGGCACCTCGGCGCCGAGCGTCAGGCCGCTGTCGAGCCTGGCCGTGACCTCCTGCGCATAGATCGTCGCCAGCACGCGGCTTTGCGCGATCAGCTCGGCCTGGGTCTGGCGGATCAGCTGGTTGTCGTAGAGGCGGAAGAAGAACAGGCCGACCAGCGGCAGCACGCCAACGGTGGTCAGCACCGTGAAGATCACGAGGGCGAGCGACGGCCGCCATTTGTCGGGCGCCACGCTCATGCCGCTTTCTCGCAGCGGCCGAGCTTGAAGCCGACGCCGTGGATGGTCTCGATCGCGTTGTCGCAGGCCAGCACTGCGAGCTTGGCGCGGATGTTGCGGATGTGGCTGTCGATGGTGCGGTCGGAGACCTGGATGTTGAGCTGATAGGCCGCCCGCATCAGCTGCTCCCGGTTGAACACCGAGGTCGGCCGGGTCAGGAACGCGCGCAGGATGCCGAACTCGATCGCGGTCAGCTTCAGCGGCGTGCCGGCAAAGGTCGCGACATGCTGCTCGGGGTCGATCAGCAGGCCGCCTTGCGACAGCGCGGCGGGACCCGCCTTGATCTCGCCATTGCGCGGACTGAGGCGGCGCAGGATCACGTTGACCCGCGCCACCAGCTCGCGCGGGCTGAACGGCTTCGTCACGTAGTCGTCGCCGCCGATCTCGAGACCGAGGATGCGGTCGATCTCCTCGTCGCGCGCCGACAGGAACAGGATCGGCACGTCCGACGTCTTGCGGATCTCGCGGCAGACGTCGAGGCCGTCGAATTCGGGCATGCCGATGTCGAGCACGATCAGATCGGGCCTGTCGGCGGCAAAGCGGCTGAGCGCCTCCTTGCCGTCGCGGGCCTCGATCACGTCCATGCCGGCCTTCTTCAGCGCAACACGGATGACCTCGCGGATATGGCCCTCGTCGTCGACGATGAGAATGCGATGCGCCAAAAAGTTCTCCGCTCACCCTGCCGGCTGGGCCGGCCGATTTGTCGCCTGTGTGTGCCTCCAGCCTGTGTTGCAGTCGCCAGCTCCGAAAGCCCCAGGCCCGCCATGTCAGATCCTGTCGCAGCTGTTCTACAAGGTGGTCGCGCCGTGACACAAGGTGGTAGCCCCGCGCAGAAAGATCTCTCTCGTTAGAGTTGGTCAAAAGTTCAATCGTCTTGTCGATCGCCGGCAGTGCCTGCGGTCCGAGTGTCAGGAGATAGTTGATGTCGATTTGCACGCCGTTGCCAGATGCCTCCCGGCTGTGGGTGACATTGTAGTCGGCAATGAAGGCGTCGAAGTTCACGAGCGAGCAACCATAGAGCACGATCGCGAGCGCGATCAGATTGACGCCGACCAGCCATTGGTTGGACCTGTCGAGCACGATTCGGGCGACGATCAGGATTAGTCCCAGCGCCACCAGCCCCATCCAGATGAAGGCCGCGATCCGCCAATAGGTCAGCATATAGATGTCGACATAGAGATCGAGCCGAAGGATGGAGGAGGCGACGAGAAGCACGTTCTGTCCGACCCAGACGTACACCAGCGGCCGGATGATCTTCGATTTCTCCGCCGGCCCGCCCGGGCGCATCGCCACCAGCACGAAGGCCGCGGCGAGCAGGGCGGTTACGATCAGCGGATAGGCGCCGCGATGCGCATAGCCCGCATAGGTCAGATTGTCCGGCAGCGCCATATGGCCCCAGAGATAGATGCCGTCGAGAATGGACTGCGCCGCGAACAGCAGGTTGAACAGGATCAGCGAGCGCAGGATGGTGGAGGGACCAAGAAACTCTGCCGAGACCAGAGGCGGGAGCGGCGGCGGCACGGGTCCGCCCGCGACGGCGGTGGTGACGATCGTCTTGCGCCGCCAGCGCACATGGATGAACGGCCAGACCAGCGCCAGCATCAAGGCCCAGAACAGTACGCGCGGGATGCTGATATATTGGAGGATGAGCCTCGGATTGAGCAGAAGCACCCATTGCTCGATCACCGGATTCGCCGCGGCGAACAGCGCGACGAAGACCGTGCTGAGGGCTGCAGGGAGCAGCCACCGCGCGATGCCGCGGGTCAGCGCCGACGCGTTGAACAGCTGGGGCGCATCGAGGAAGAACCTGAAGGGACCGAGCAGGACGAAGTTGCGCAGCGCGCGGACGCGGTCGGCGAGCCCGGTCGCCTCCGGATTGGTCGCAAGCAGCAGGGCGATAAGCAGCGCCGCGACGAGAATCAGCAACGAGAGCGCGTTGAGCTCCTCGACGGCCGGAGCGATGCCGGCAATGAGAATGGCTGTGCTGCTCAGGGCGCGCCGCAGGTTCAGGGCCGCGTGATTGAAGAGCACCGACACGCAAGCGGTGGCGACGGCAAAGAGGGCGAGCGACAGGCCGATCCGGTGGCCATAGAACAGCCAGTCCGCCAGTGCGGCCAGCGCCAGCGCGAGGCCGAGCTTGGCCGGAATGGTGGAGTGCCTGAGCGGCTGGAGGTCCGCTGCTATCGTCGAAGCCAGGCTCGTCATGTCCGGAAGACCTTTCGTGATGGGTGGCATCACGAAGTCTGAACGGTGCTTGTGCAGAAGCCGGGATCATCGTCTGCACGGTTTCAGGAGTCTTTTGCAGATTTCGTGCAGGCGCGCGTTTGCCTCTCGCGGAGCGCAAATCACTTTGATAGGTGCGAAGCATCGCCACTCCCAGCGCGTGATGCATCATGCAATTCCTCCGCCGTATCGGTCTCATTCTGCTCTGGCTTGCCGCGCCTGTCGTCGCATTCGCGGCCGCGAACAAGAACGATCCCTATCTGGTTCCGTTGCGCGGCGCAGGAAACATCGCGCTTGTCGTCGCAAGCATCGCGATCGTCATCCTCCTGCTGCGCAGAGGGCGGTGGCGCACCATCGCGGGCAAGCTGCTGGTCACGCTCTGGTGCCTGCCGCCGGTCGTGATGTCCGCGGCGCATCTGAAGTTCGAGCTGTGCAAGCACGACGTTCTCGGCGCAAGTGCCGCCGAGGCGCGACAGCTCGGGCCTCATTTCATGGTCGGCTATTCCTCGTTTCCCGAGGTCGCGCGGCTTGCCGAGCAGGGATTGATCGGCGGTGTCTATGTGACCCGGCACAACATCCGGGGCCGGAGCGTCGAGGCCCTGCGGACCGAGATCTCGGCGCTTCAGGACAAGCGGCGCGGGGCGGGCCTGCCGCCGCTGGTCGTGGCCGCGGACCAGGAAGGCGGCATCGTCGGGCATCTTGCCCCGCCCCTGACCAAGGTGCCGGCGCTGGCGACGCTCACCGGACTGGCTCCCGACGACCAGCAAGCCAAAGCCGAAGAATTCGGCCGCATTCACGGACACGAGCTCGGTGCGCTTGGCGTCAACCTCAATCTCGCGCCGGTGCTCGACCTTAAGCCGCCGGCGAGGCGCAACCGTCTAGATTTTCACACGCTGATCGGCCAGCGCGCAATTGCAACCGATCCTGCCGTCGTCAGCACGATCGCAAGTGCCTATGTCCACGGGCTGGAAGAATCCGGCGTCGGTGCCACGCTCAAGCATTTTCCGGGCATCGGCCGCGTGCGCACCGACACGCATCATTTCAGTGCCAATCTCGATACGCCGGTCGGGGAATTGGAAGCCACCGACTGGCTTCCGTTCCGCGAGGTGCTGTCGCATTCGCGCAGCGCGCTGATGGTCGGCCATGTCACGCTGACCGCGGTCGATCCCGACCGCGCCGCCTCGCATTCCAAGCGCGTCGTCGATGGCATTATCCGGGACAAATGGGGCTACCAGGGCATGGTGATGACCGACGACCTCGTGATGGGGGCGATCTACCAGAACGACGTCTGCAAGGCCGTGGTCGAGGCGATCAATGCTGGCGTCGACCTGCTGCTGGTCGCTTATGACGGCGCGCAGTTCTACCGCGTGTTCGCCTGCGCTCTGGACGGCCTGCGGCAGGGCCGGCTCGACGCGGCGATACTGCGCGCAAGCGCCACACGGCTGGAAAGAGGATTTCCGATCGAGCAGGCACGCGCAGGCTCGGGCGGGATCAGCCTCGCCCGTCAGGACTAGCCTTTCACGTACTGACGGTAGTCCGGCTCGCGGTGAAACCAGAACTCGTAGCCGGTGATGCCCTTCTGCATGGCGACGTCGTGGATCGGCTGGTTGAGCGGAACGATCGGCAGGTCGCGGATGCAGAGCGCGATGAAGTCCTTCACGCACCGGTCGTACTCGGCTGCGTCCGCGGTGAAGCGGGCCTTGTCGATCAGCGCGTCCATCTCCTTGTTCTGATAGGAGGAGATGTTGAAGATCGAGTTGTTGCCGTGGAAATTCCAGTAGAAGTAATATTCGGGATAATCGAGCCAGCCGCTGAAGCGGTTGAGCGCGAGCGACAGCTCCTTCTTGTTCAGCGTCGTGCGCCAGTTCGCGCCGGGGATCTTCTCGATTCCCGCCTTGATCCCGATCTCGGCGAGATTCTCCTGGATCAGGATCGCGGTCGGCTCGCCGACGGTCGCGGTGCCTGTGTCGAGCGATAAGGTCGTCTCCAGGCCGGAGTCGAAGCCAGCTTCCTTCATCAACGCCTTGGCCTTGTCGAGATCGGTGACATAGGGAAACGGCTGCGGCCAGACCGGCTTTGATACGTCGGCGGCGCCGCCATACATGGGAACGGCACGGCCGAAGAACGCGCTGCTCTGGATCTGCTCATACGGCATCGCCCAGGCGATGGCCTGCCGCAGCTTGACGTTGTCGAACGGCGGCTTTGCGGTGTTCAGAGCAACGTACCAGAGCGCATTCGGGATGGGCACGCCCGACACCTTGACCTTGCCTTCCCTGATGAGCTGGTCGAAATCCCGCGGCGCAAAGCCGCTCGACAAGTCCGCATCGCCTCGCTCCAGCATGGCGCGGCGGGTCCCGCCGGAGGGAACGTCGCGTGCGATCACACGCCTGATCTTCGGCAACGGTCCGCTCTTCCAGTCGTCGAAGCGCGCCAGCACGGTCTCGCTGCCGGGCTTCCAGCTCTCGATCCTGTAGGCGCCGCCGCCGGCCTCGTTGTTCTTCAGCCACGCCAGCGCCCACGGGTCTTCGGCCGTCGCATTCTTCTTCGCCAGCTCGGAATTGATGATGAACGGCACCACGACGGCGACGTTGAACAGCAGCATCTTGTCCTTGCGGACGTAGTCGATGCGGAAGGTGTGATCGTCGACGACCACGAACTGCTCGGGCTTTTCCAGCGATCCGGCGGACATCTGGAAGGTCGGAAAGCCGCCGACCTTCACCGCGCGGTCGAACGACCATTTGACGTCCTTGGCCGTCACCGGCGTCCCGTCGTGGAATTTTGCCTCCTTGCGAAGCTTGAAGGTGCAGGACATGCCGTCGGCCGCGACCTCCCAGCTCTCGGCGAGTTCGGGCGCGAGCTTCTCGCGATCATACGAGAGCGTTCCGTCCGGCAGCGTCTTGGAGGCGTAGGAGAGCAGGCGGTCGTAGCAATTCCACGATAGCCCGTTCACGGTCTGGTTGGAGCCGACGCCCTGCATGTCCAGCGAGTTCGGACCCAGCTCCTGCACCACCAGCAGCGTCTCGCTCCGGCCCTGCGCCCAGGCGAAGGAAGGGGTGACGGCACTGATGCCGGCGGCACCCACGCCGCCGAGCACCACGCTGCGGCGACTCATATGGAAGGGTGAACTGCTCATGGGGGCCTCCTGTCCGGCAATTGTCCGGCATCGAGAGGCAAGGTGTGTGCCACCGGCACGAATGATCGTACCGTGTCCGTAGCCGGCCGCCCCGCGCGATGGCGCGAGACGGTTTCATTCGGTGCCTCTGTGCGCGCGCCCGGCGCTTCCTATTCGGCCTGCTCCAGCGCGGCAGGCATCTTCGCCACCGACATCAGCGATCGCGCGACCTGATTGAGCAGGAGATCGGCGTTTTCCTCTTCGGCGAGGGATTTGGAGAGCAGGGCGACCACTGCGCTATGCCGGAGCTGCTGCGCCAGGTTGCGCGCCGTGGTGTAGCCGGACATCTCGTAATGTTCGACGCGTTGAGCCGCAGAAATCAGCGCGAGGTCGGCGGCCGCGTCCTCCTTTTCTTCGCCTTCCTTCATGACCTCCTGGCCTTCCTCGATCAGGCCCATCATGCCCTTGCAGGGCTTGGCGCGCGCGTTCTCGCCGAGCAGCTCGAAGCATTCGTTGATGCGCTCGATCTGATTCTCGGTCTCGGCCAGATGCTGCTCGAACAATTCCCGCAGCTGGTCGAAGCGCGCGGCCTGCGCCATCTTGGGAAGCGCCTTGGTCAACTGCTTCTCGGCATGGAGAATGTCGCGCAGTTCATGGAGCAGGAGATCGGTCAGGCCGGCTTCGTCGACGGGCGGTGAGCTCTCCGTGACGATCGGCATGCTGGCGCCGAGATCGGCGGACTGCAGCGCAGGCGATTCCGTGAACACCCAGTCCTCACCCTCGTTCCAGGGACCGCGGGTGTCGATTTCGCCGTGGTCACCGCTGCCGGTGGAGTCGTTGAAGTACTGGTTCACGAGGCCGGGCGTCGGCGCGATCCTGCCGACGCTGAAGGCCGGCTTCGACAAGCTTTCGAGCGCTCGCGCGAACGCCTTCATATGAGTGATCTCCCGCGTCATCAGGAACTGGAGCGCGTCCTTGCTGCCGGCGTCGTCGCAGAAATTGATCAGCCGTTCATAGACGATCTTCGCGCGCGCCTCGGCGGCGATGTTGCTGCGGAGATCGACGTCGAGCTCACCGGTGATCTTGAGATAGTCGGCGGTCCAGGGATTGCCTTGCGAATTGAACAGGTTGACGCCGCCGCCGCCGGCGATCGCGATCAGCGGATCGGCTTCCGCCGCCTGGCGGTCATTCTTCGAAGGCGCAAGATGCATCCGCGCGAGACAACCGACGACTTCGAGATGGCTCAGCTCTTCGGTGCCGATATCCATCAAGAGATCCTTGCGGTCGGGGTCCTCGCAATTCAGACCTTGAATTGAATATTGCATCGCGGCCGCGAGTTCCCCGTTGGCGCCGCCGAACTGCTCGAGCAGCATATTGCCGAAGCGAGGATCGGGTTCGTCGACACGCACGGTGAACATCAGTTTTTTGACGTGGTGATACATGGGAAGGCTCGCGCTCTGAGGGAAACTATGCGCGTCAACCGACCCTCGGAATGTTCGTTCCTAGCTCTCGTCGAGATTCAGATCCGGTGCTGCGCGAAGGAGTGAAGCGGAGCGGGTCTACGCGTTGGTTGGTGTCGACGAGATCTCTACGGTCCCACCGCTTCGCGCCTCTACGCCGCTCGCGCGATCAGTCCGTCAATCATCGCGCGCACGAGGCCTGCGATTTCCTTGCGCAGCGCCGGCAGCGGCACGGCGACCAGCTTCTGCTCCAACCCCAGCGCCACCATGCCATGCACCGCCGAGAACAGGCTGCGTGCTGTGATGACGAGCTCCTCCGGGCCGCGCTTTGGAAACAGCGCGGCCAGCGGTTGGTAGATGTGGCGGAACAGCCGCAGCTGGTCGTCGACGGACCAGTCGGGGACGACCTTCTCGGCCTCCATGCGGTGCTCGAACAGCGCGCGCCAGAGCTGGAGATTTTCCGCCGCGAAATCGCAATAGGCGATGGCGATGCGGACCAGGGTCTCCTGCGGCGAGGGAGCGCCCGCACTTTCCGCCGCGCTCAGCGCCTCGTCGAGCCGGAGCAGCGTGCGCGACCCCACACGCAGGATCAGCTCGTCCATATCGGCCACGAGATTATAGACCGCACCATTGGCGCAGCCGATCTCGCGGGCGAGATCGCGGGTCTTCAGGCCCGGCAATCCGCGGTCGGCGATCATACGCTCCGCCGCCAGGACGAGCGCGGATCGAAGTTTCTCTCGACGTTCCAAGGCTTTAGACATGCGTCGGTCAAATTTTTGAGCGTTGCTCAAATTTCTCTTGAACAATGTTCAAGGTTGTTGCTACAAAGTATCTGTGAGCAACGCTCATAACAGGGAGCAACAGATGTTCAAGACCGTCGTGACACTTTTCCGCGGCAGCGTGGCCGCCGCGGGCGAAGAGCTGGAGGACCGCACGGCCCTCCTCATTCTCGACCAGCAGATGCGCGATGCGGCAGCCGCCGTCGAGCGCAGCAAGCGGACGCTGGCGCTGGCGATCGCGCAGGATCAGCAGGAAGGCCGCAAGCTCGAGGCGACCGTCGCCCGCATTGCCGATCTCGAGACGCGCGCGGTTGCGGCGCTCGACGGCGGCCGCGAGGATCTCGCCAGGGACGCCGCCGAAGCCATCGCAGGCTTGGAGGCCGACCGCGATGCGGCAATGACGGCCCGCGCCTTGTTCGCGACCGAGATCGCCCGGCTGAAGCGGCACGTCGCAACCGCGCAGGCCCGCATCACCGAGCTCGATCGCGGCCGCCGCGTCGCCCGAGCCTCGGAGGCGGTGCGCTCGCTTCGCCGCAGCGGCATCGAGGCGGCACGCCCTTACGAATCCACGCTGCCGGAGGCGGAGAGCACCCTGCGGCGCCTGCGCGAGCGGCAGATGGAAACCCAGGCCGCCGATGATGCGCTGGTCGAGCTCGATGCGGCCACCGGTCCGCTCGCCACCGCCGAGAGACTCGCCGAGCAGGGTTTTGGCCCCCGGTTGAAGACGACTGCGGACGACGTGCTGGTCCGGTTGAAGTCCAAGCGCGCGCCGACTGCCTGATCCCCAACCCCATCATCATTCGAACCAACAGGAGACCATCATGAACCAGAACGGCCAACCCCATAGCAGCGCCTGGGTGACCTTCACTTACGCGTCCTTCGCAGCCTCCGCGTTCCTCATCGCCATCGGCATCTTCTTCCTGCCGATCGACTTCTGGATGAAGGGCTATCTCACCATGGGCATCGTCATGCTGATCCAGACCTGCATCACCCTGACCAAGACCGTGCGCGACAATCACGAGAGCAGCCGGCTGGTGAACCGCATCGAGGATGCCAAGGCCGAGCGTTTGCTGATGGAGGTTTCCAAGGCGGCTTGAAAAATGTGCCTTGCGCCAATCGGACGACGAGCAAGAGAGCCGCGGAGCGTCGCTCCGCGGCTCTCACGTCCGCGACCACCCGGAATGACGTTTTGATCGGGCCTTCCGATCCGCATCCCGCATTGTACTTCGAACGCAGGTGCGTTATGGCTCTCGCGCTTTCCAGAGGCGGAGACGAGCTTTGTCGAAACAATCGCTGCGTGAGGGGCCGAGCGCCTGATCCGCGAATCGATGGAAAAGAAGACCATCGTCGTCAAGCAGGGCGCGACCCGCATCGAGGCCGTCTGCGGCAAGTGCGGCGCGCCGAACCGGGTCCAGGCGGAGAAAGGCCAGACCCGGGTCAAGTTCGCCTGCAAGAATTGCGGGCACCAGCAAGAGACGCTGTGATCCGCGCCTAGCTGCCTTCCACGAACCTCGCGAACGCATCCGCGTAATCCGGGTGCCAGCGCGACAGCGGCGGCCGGTTCTCGACGATGTCGCCGGCGGCCCATTGCATGCGCTTCTCGTCGAGCGCGCGCGGCACGTCGTTGTCCGGGCACAGGATGTAGAAATCGCCCACCTCAAGCCGCGCCAGCATGAACTCGACCGTCTGCTCCGGCGTCCAGGCGCCGGCCGGCTTTTCGGTGCGGCCCTTCGCTGTGAGGCCCGTGAAGACGAAGCCGGGGATCAGCATATGTGCCGTGACGCGACAATCTCTCGTGTTCCGCAGCTCGTGCTGGAGGGCTTCGGTAAATGCCTTCACGCCGGCCTTGGAGACATTGTAGGCGGGATCGCCCGGTGGCGTGGTGATGCCCTGCTTCGAGCCCGTGTTGATGATGAGGCCGGTCTTGCCGCGTGCGATCATGCTGGGCGCGAAGATGCGCGAGCCGTTGATGATGCCCCACATGTTGACGGCGATGACGCGCTGCCAATTGTCGGGTTCGCCGAACAGCGTGCTGCCCGGCTGGATGCCGGCATTGTTCATGAGCAGGTCCGTTCCGCCGAACTGCGCAGCCACGGCGCGTTCCAGTTCCCTCACGCTTTCCGCGCTGCTGACATCGACGACTGAGGTCATCACGTTTGTGGCAGACGTGACGGATGACAGTCTTGCTGCGGCGTCCGCCAGCCGTTCCCGGTCCACGTCGGCGATACACACCTTCATGCCGGCACGCGCGAAGGCCGCAGCGGCGGCAAATCCGATTCCGGATGCGCCGCCTGTGATCACGGCGACATTGTCTTTGACGATGGCGGGATGGGACATGGATCATCTCCGGGGAGGACTCTTCGTCGCGCTATAACATGGCGACAATCCGACCCTGCACAAGTTGGCATGGGAGGTCTTCGTTCGGCGCTGCCTTTACGCCTATCCGACACGGCTGTATCCTTCATCCCAACGATCCCGCCCAGATCGAACCAATCAATCACCTGACAGGGAGTGCAGCCATGGCTGTGTCGCAGGCTATTCCGATCACGCGCCATCCGTTCGCGAATGGGTCCTACAAGCAGATGCTGATCGACGGGAAGTGGGTCGACGCGGCCTCAGGCAAGCGCTTCGAGACTCATAACCCTGCCACCGGCGAATTGCTCGCAACCGTCGCCGAGGGCGACAAGGAAGACATCGATCGCGCGGTTGCCGCTGCCCGCCGCGCCTTCGAGGGGCCCTGGAGCAAGGTGAAACCGTTTGAGCGGCAGAATCTGCTGCTCAAGCTCGCCGATCTCGTCGAGAAGAATTTCGACGAATTGTCGCAGCTTGATACACTCGACATGGGTGCGCCTCTCAGCCGCACCCGCGCCTATCGCCTGCGCGCCGTCGGCATGCTGCGCTATTACGCCGGCCAGACCACGGCGATCCATGGCGAGACCATCGAGAACTCGCTGCCCGGCGAGATCTTCTCCTACACGCTGAAGGAGCCGATCGGCGTCGTCGGCGCCATCATTCCCTGGAACGGGCCGCTCACCGCGACGATCTGGAAGATCGGTCCCGCGATCGCGACCGGCTGCACCGTGGTGCTCAAGCCCGCCGAAGAGGCGCCGCTGACCTCGCTGCGCATCGCCGAGCTGGCGATGGAGGCGGGCATTCCCCCCGGCGTCGTCAACGTCGTGCCCGGCTACGGTGAGACCGCGGGCGCCGCGCTCGCCTCGCATCATGACGTCGACAAGGTCGCCTTCACCGGCTCGCACGTCACGGGTCAGTCGATCATCCGCGCCTCCGCCGGCAACCTCAAGCGTGTTTCGCTCGAGCTCGGCGGCAAGTCGCCGGACATCGTGTTCGCCGACGCCGATCTCGACGCCGCAGTGCCGGGCGCGGCGATGGCGGTGTTCGCCAATTCGGGGCAGATCTGCAGCGCCGGCACGCGCCTGTTCGTCGAGCAGTCGATCTACGAGGAGTTCGTCGGCCGCGTCGCCGAGTTCGGCAAGAAGCTGCAGGTCGGCAACGGTCTCGATCCCAATGTGCAGATCGGCCCGCTGGTGTCCGAGCAGCAGCTCGAGCGCGTCACCGGCTATCTCGACATCGGCCAGAAGGAAGGCGCGAAGGCGCTCGCCGGCGGCGGCCGCGTCACCGAAGGCGCGCTGTCGAAGGGCTTCTTCGTCTCGCCGACCGTGTTCGCGGGCGTGCAGGACAACATGCGCATCGCGCAGGAGGAGATTTTTGGCCCCGTCATCTCCGCGATCGCGTTCAAGGACATGGACGAGCTGGTGAAGCGCGCCAACAACACCACCTTCGGCCTGGGCTCGGGCCTGTGGACGCGCGACGTCAGCAAGGCGCATGCGGTTGCAAAGTCGCTGCGCGCCGGCTCGGTGTGGGTGAACTGCTACCAGGCGATGGACCCGGCCGTGCCCTTCGGCGGCTACAAGATGAGCGGCTATGGCCGCGAGTCCGGCAAGCAGCATGTCGAGGAATATCTCAACGTGAAGTCCGTCTGGATCAAGACGGCCTAGCACTTGTTCTCTCCCGCCTTCCGCGGGAGGGAATATCTGCTTTTGTGGGGCGGCGCCTTTTCCGGGTGCCGCCCCTCGCTATATGATCCGCATCCTTCCAAAGAAACTCGGGGTCAGCATGAAATTTGAGGCGTTGTTTAGACCGTTGCAGGTCGGTCCGTACAAGCTTGCGCATCGCGTCGCGATGGCACCGCTGACGCGCATGCGGGCCGAGCGCGAGAGCTTTTCTCCGAGGCCGCTCAACGCCGAATATTACGGCCAGCGTGCGACGCAAGGCGGCCTGCTCATCGCCGAGGCCTCGCCTGTGCTCTCGCACGGCCGCGGCAATCCTGCGACGCCCGGCATCTATTCCGAGGCGCAGATCGCCGGCTGGCGCAAGGTGACGGATGCCGTGCACGCCAAGGGCGGCGTCATCTTCCTCCAGCTCTGGCATGTCGGCCGCGTCTCGCATTCCTCCTTCCATGGCGGCGAGCTGCCGGTCTCGGCCTCGGCGATCCCGATCAAGGCGGAAGGCATGAGGGCGATGACGGCCGACGGCAAGATCTCGGACTATGAGACGCCGCGCGCGCTGGAGACCGACGAGGTCAAGGGTATCGTCGAGGCCTTCAGGCAAGGCGCTAAGAATGCGCTCGCGGCCGGTTTCGACGGTGTCGAGATCCACGGTGCCAACGGCTATCTGCTCGAGCAATTCCTGCAATCACGCAGCAACCAGCGCACCGATCAATATGGCGGATCGATCGAGAACCGCGCCCGGCTGCTGCTCGAGGTGACGCAGGCCGCGATCGACGTTTGGGGCGCGAACCGCGTCGCCGTGCGGCTGTCGCCGCACGGCATTGCCAATGATTCCGGCGAGCCCGATCCGATGCCGCTCTATACCCATGTCGTGAAGGCGCTCGACAAGCTCGGTCTCGCCTATCTGCACTTCATCGAGCCGCGCTCCAGCGGCTCGGGTCGCGCCGAGGTCAACTGGCAGAATGTGCCGTCCGCGATGCTGCTGTTCCGCCCACTCTACAGCGGCGTGCTGATGACCGCCGGCGGCTTTACCGGCGAGACCGCGAATGCGGCGATCGCCGACGGCCATGCCGACATCATCGCCTTCGGCCGCATCTTCATCTCCAATCCCGATCTGCCGCGCCGCCTGCAGCACGACTATCCGATCACGCCGTACAACCGTGCGACGTTCTACGGCGGTGAGGAGAAGGGGTATACGGATTATCCTGTTTATGACGAGCTGACGCCGGCGTAGGTTCTCTTGTCATTCCGGGGCGATGCGCAGCATCGAACTATAGTGCGCAATTGCGCACCGGAGAATCTCGAGATTCCGGGTCTGGTGCTTCGCACCATCCCGGAATGACAGCAGGGAAAACACAAATGGCCAAAGCCGCAGCCGCCGCAGGGATTGCCACCGGCCAATGCCTCTGCGGCAAGGTGACTTTCGAGATCGACATCCCTGCGCGCTGGGCCTGGCACGATCACTCCGCCGCCAGTCGCCGTGCCCACGGCGCGGCCTATGCGACCTATGTCGGCAGCTGGAAGAAGCGGTTTCGCATCACGTCAGGCAAGACGGCGCTTGCGCGTTACGAGGACAAGGCGACCAAGACCACGCGTAGCTTCTGCTCGCAATGCGGCACGCCGATTGCCTATGAACGTCCGCGCGGTCCGCACATGGTCAACATCCCGCGTGCGCTCTTTAGGGAGCGCACCGGCCGCCAGCCGCTCTATCACATCGCGATCGAGGAGCTGCAGGAATGGGCCTATACCGGCGAGCCGCTGGTGCCGCTGAAAGGCTTCCCCGGCGTGGTCTGGCAGCGCTCGAAAAAGAAGAAGCGGGCAGGTGGCGAGGACCCGTTCGAGCTGGGGCGGGAGGAAATGTAGCTCCACTCTCATGCCCCGGACGCAGTGCGGCGCGGAGTGCCGCGCTGCTGAGCCGGGGCCCATGCGGCGGAGAATGCGGTGAGCAACTGGGTCCCGGCTCTGCGCCGCAACGCTTCGCGCTGCGTCGCGTCCGGGACACGAGAGCGCGGTTTGTGCGCCCGCGCAACGCAGCCATGACCACGCTTCCTTGCGCGCCTCCCGCGACTTCGGCCATCATGCTTTCAGTCCTTGCGGCAACGTCCGCTCCTGGAGGAAACATGAAGAACAAGATCACCGGTCGCTCCGCCTTTCTCGCGCTGCTCAAGGACGAGGGCATCACGCATCTGTTCGGCAACCCCGGCACCACCGAGCTGCCGATCATGCATGCGCTGAAGGATCATCCCGACCTCACCTATGTGATGGCGATGCAGGAGAGCCTGGTGGTGGCGATCGCCGATGGCTATAGCCGCGCCTCGGGAAAGCTCGTCGCCTGCAACGTGCACGTCGCGCCCGGCCTCGGCAACGCGATGGGCTCGCTCTACAACGCCCAGTTCACGGGCACGCCGATGATCCTGACCGCCGGCCAGCAGGAGCAGGGCCATGGCCTGATGGAGCCGGTGCTGTATGGGCCGCTGGTGCGGATGGCCGAGCCGCTGGTGAAGTGGGCGGTGGAGGTGACGCGGCTGGAGGATCTGCCGCGCATCGTGCGCCGTGCCGCCAAGATTGCGACGACGCCGCCGACGGGGCCGGTGTTCATCTCGCTGCCCGGCGACATCCTGAACAGCGAAGCCGGGATCGATCTCGGCCGCTCCACCCGCATCGACGCGCGGACGAGACCGTCGGACGAAGCGCTCAAGGCGTTTGCTGCGCGCCTGCTCAGGGCGGAGCGCCCCGTGATCGTCACCATGGACGAGGTGGTCAAGAGCGATGCGCTGAAGGAGGCCGCCGAACTCGCCGAGCTGCTCGGCGCGGCCGCTTACCAGTCCTCGACGCCCTACGGCTCGCACTTCCTGTCGGAGAGCCCGAGCTTCGTCGGCACGCTGGCGCGCGTGCAGAAGGTCGCGCGCGATACGCTCGCGCCATACGACCTCCTGATCGCGCTCGGCGGCGATCCCTTGCGGATGTCTGTCTATAGCGAGGTCGATGCGCTGCCCGATGGACTCGGCGTCGTGCAGATCGGTCTCGTCGATTGGGAGATCGCCAAGAATTACGGCGCCGAAATCGCGCTCAAGGCGGATCTGAAGGAAACGCTGCACGCGTTGATCCCGGTGCTGAAGGAGATGGGTGGTGCAGCACTTGCGAGCCGCGCCAAGCAGCGTCTCGCCGAACTCGCGCCGAAGAACTGGACCGGGCGGCGTGCCGCGCTGGTCGAGCAGATCGGCAAGAGCGCGGGACGTGCGCCGATCGATCCGGATTTTCTGGTGCTGCAGATGGTCGAGGCCATGCCGGATAACGCCATCCTCGTCGACGAAGGCCTCACCTCCAGCCGTCAGGTCACGGCGCTGCGGCCGCATCGCGATCGCTACGGCTATCACGGTCTTGCCTCGGGCGGCATCGGCTGGGGCCTGCCGGCCTCGGTCGGCGCCAGCATCGCCAATCCTGATCGCCCCGTCGTCTGCTTCTCGGGCGATGGCAGTGCGATGTATTCGATCCAGTCGCTATGGACCGCGGCGCATCACAAGCTGCCGCTCAACGTCGTCATCGCCAACAATGGTGGCTACCGCATCATCAAGCAGCGACTGCTCGCCTTCCATGGCGACGACAATTATGTCGGCATGGATTTCGTCGATCCGCCCGTGGATTTCGCCGGCGTCGCCAAGGCGCTCGGCTGCGAGGCAATCAAGGTGAGCGATCCCCGCGAGCTGAAGGCGACGCTGGCGTCGGCGTTTGGCCGGCCGGGGACGAAGCTGATCGAGGTGATGGTGGACGGGAAGGTGTAGGGCAGGCTGCCTCCACGGCGTCGTCCCGGCGAACGCCGGGACCCATACCGCGCGATCTATCGATTGCGGGTGCTACCAATCCCGAACGACCAGTCTTCGCCAAATTACTCCCTGGGGTTATGGGTCCCGGCGTTCGCCGGGACGACATGGAGTGTGGCGCCTACCCCTTCTTCCCCACTCGATACCCCGCCGCCGGATGCGGCGCATCGAGCCTTGCGTGGCCGGCGCCGAACAGCTTCTCCCGCAGCGTGCCCTTCGCATATTCCGGCTTGTAACGTCCGCGCCGCGTCAGCTCCGGCACCAGCATGTCGGCGATATCCTCGAAATCGCCGGGCGAGATCGCAAACGCGACGTTGAGGCCGTCGACATCGGTCTTCTCGAACCAGTCCTCGATCTTGTCTGCGACCATCTCCGGCGTGCCGACCACGACAGGGCCGGCGCCGCCGATGCCGACATGCTCGATGACGTCGCGCACGGTCCAGACGCGGTCCGGATCGCCCCGGGTGACGTTGTCGAGGGCGCTGCGACCGGCATCGTTCTGGACGTGACGCACCTGCTGGTCGAGCTCGTAGCCGGAAAAGTCGATGCCGGTCCATCCCGACATCAGGGCCAGCGCGCCTTCCGGACTGATATGCGACCGGTAGTCGGCATATTTCGCCGCAGCTTCCGCTTCCGTGTTGCCGAGGATGATCGTCATCATGTTGAACATCAGGATCTCAGCCGGATTGCGGCCGACCGCGGCGGCCTCCTGGCGGATCGCCGACACGCGCGGGGCAATGATCTTGGCTGACGGTCCCGACATGAACACGCATTCGGCATGCTTGGCCGCGAACTGGCGGCCACGCGGCGAGGTGCCGGCCTGGTACAGCACCGGCGTGCGCTGGGGCGAGGGCTCGCTGAGGTGAATGGTGTTGTTGATGCGGTAGTTCGCGCTCTCGTGATTGATGCGATGGACTTTGGCGGGATCGGTGAAGATGCCGCGCTTGCGGTCGCGCAGCACGGCGTCGTCCTCCCAGCTCCCTTCCCATAATTTGTAGACCACCTCCATATATTCGTCCGCGATGTCGTAGCGGTCATCATGCCCGGTCTGCTTGTCCTTGCCGGCGCCACGCGCGGCACTGTCGAGGTAGCCGGTGACGACATTCCAGCCGATCCGCCCCTCGGTGAGATGATCCAGCGTCGACATCCGCCGCGCGAACGGGTAGGGCGGCTCGAACGACAGATTGCTGGTGACGCCGAAGCCGAGGTCTTTCGTCACCGCGGCCATCGCCGAGAGCAGCAGCAGCGGCTCGTTCGACGGCGTCTGTGCTGCGTTGCGCAAGGCCGCGTCAGGGCTGTTGCCGTAGACGTCGTAGACGCCGAGCACATCGGCCAGGAACAGTCCGTCGAAACGGCCGCGCTCCAGCGTCCTGGCGAGATCGATCCAATAGGGCAGGCGGTTATACTCGGCGGTGCGGTCGCGCGGATGGGTCCACAGGCCCGGCGACTGGTGCGCGACGCAGTTCATCGCAAAGGCGTTGAGCCTGATCTGCTTGGCCATGATCGTTCCCCGGCGCTCTATACTGAGCGCTCTTCGAATGGTAGATGTGCGCCCGAACTTGGCGAAGTTCTTGCATATAACCTGCGCTTGGCAAGGCCAAAATCAGCGGGCTGCCGCCCTTGGCAAGCCAGTCTCAAGAGAGCAAGAACGAAATCACAAGAGAAGTTCAAGAGAACTCCAAGAACTATCGACGTCCCCGCCACTTTCGAAGGCCACCCTGTCTCGGGTAGGGTCCTTCGTCTCAAAGTCTCGAAAAGCAAGTCATGACCAGAGCCGACGCCATCGCCCGCGCCCGTGAGGATTTCAAATCCGGTGCGTTTCTCGCTGAACTCGACCGCCGCGTCGCCTTCAAGACCGAAAGCCAGAATCCCTCGCGCGGTCCCGAGCTGCGCGCCTATCTGGAACAGGAGATGGTGCCGGCCTTCGCGGCGCTCGATTTCACCAGCCGCATCGTCGAGTCCCCCAGTGGCAAGTCGCCGTTCCTGTTCGCCGAGCATCACGAAAGCGCCTCCGCGCCGACCGTGCTGATCTACGGCCATGGCGACGTCGTCGACGGCATGGAGGGCGAGTGGCGCGAGGGCCGCGATCCCTGGCGCACGACGGTTGCGGGCACGCGGCTCTATGGCCGCGGCACCGCTGACAACAAGGGCCAGCATAGCATCAACATGGCGGCACTCCGCGCGGTGCGCGACGCCCGTGGCGGCAAGCTCGGCTTCAACGCCAAGTTCATCGTCGAGATGGGCGAGGAGATCGGCTCGCCCGATCTGGGCAAGGTCTGCGACCTCAATCGCGACGCGCTCAAGGCCGATCTGTTCATGGCCTCCGACGGGCCGCGCCTGTCCGCCGACCGCCCGACGCTGTTCCTGGGATGCCGCGGCGGCATCCGCATTCATCTCGATGTGAACCTGCGCGATGGCGGCCACCATTCCGGCAATTGGGGCGGCGTGCTCGCCAACCCCGCGACCATTCTGGTCAATGCGATCTCGACGCTGGTCGACGGCCATGGCCGCCTGCAGCTCGACGCGCTGAAGCCGCCGCGTCTCAGCAACCAGATCCGCAGCTATCTTGCCGACGTACAGGTGGTGCCGACCGAGGACGAGCCGGCGCTTGCCGAGAGCTGGGGCGAGGAGGGGCTGTCGGCCGCCGAGCGGCTTTACGCCTGGAACACGCTGGAAGTGCTGGCGATGTCATCGGGCAATATCGAGAAGCCGGCCAACGCC
This sequence comes from Bradyrhizobium sp. 25ACV, assembly GCF_054863005.1. NCBI lineage: Bacteria > Pseudomonadati > Pseudomonadota > Alphaproteobacteria > Hyphomicrobiales > Nitrobacteraceae > Bradyrhizobium > Bradyrhizobium sp. 25ACV. The sequence goes on along the minus strand of NZ_JAVAYO010000007.1, from coordinate 57,403 downwards.
ATTCCAGGCCATGCCAATGCCGTGCTGCAACTGCGTTTCGTGGTCGGCACCGAGGTCGGCGGCCTGATCGAGGCGGTCCGCGCGCACCTTGTCCAGAGGGGCTTTCCGATGGTCGAGGTGCGAGCGGCGCAGAGCTTTGCTGCATCGCGGACCGATTTCGACAGCCCCTGGATCAAATGGGCCGCGGATTCGGTGAAACAGACCACCGGCAAGCCGCCGGCAGTGCTGCCGAACTTCGGCGGCTCGCTGCCCAACGACGTATTCTCCGAGTTCCTGGGTCTGCCGACGATCTGGGTCCCGCACTCCTATCCCGGCTGCTCCCAGCATGCGCCCAATGAGCACATCCTGCTGCCATTGACGGAAGAAGCCTTGACGGTGATGGCCGGCCTGTTCTGGGATCTCGGGGAATTGCCCAAGCCGCTGACCTGAGCCCATTAACCTCTGCCGCAAGCCAGCCGAAAGTCACATTCTAATCCGGCCCAATCTGTGCTTGCATCCGGGCCGCATCATCCTGAAAGGGGACCAAAAAAGTGAAACATTTCCGTAGCATTGGGCTCGCGCTCGCCGCGACCTTCGCCGTCAGCCAGGCCGGGGCCCAGGAGCTGACAGGCACGCTGAAGAACATCAAGGACACCGGCGCCATCACGCTGGGCTTCCGCGACTCCTCGATCCCCTTCTCCTATCTCGACGACAATCAGAAGCCCGTCGGGTTCGCGATGGACATCTGCTACAAGATCGTCGACGCCGTGAAGAAGGAGCTCAAGCTCGACAAGCTCGAGGTCAAGCTCAACCCGGTGACGTCGGCGACCCGTATCCCGCTGATGGCCAACGGCACCATCGACCTCGAATGCGGCTCGACCACCAACAATGCCGAGCGCCAGAAGCAGGTCTCCTTCACCAACACCCACTTCCTGACCGCCAGCCGCTACGTCTTCAAGAAGTCGAGCGGCCTGAAGTCGATCGAGGACCTCAAGGGCAAGACGGTGGTCTCGACCGCGGGAACCACCAACATCAAGCAGCTCACCGAGGCCAACGTCGCGAAAAGCCTCGGCGCAAACATCATCCCCGCCAAGGACCACGCCGAAGCCTTCCTGATGGTCGAAACTGACCGCGCTGTCGCCTTCGTCATGGACGACATCTTGCTCGCGAGCCTCGTCGCCGGCTCGAAGTCGCCGGATGACTACGCCGTCTCCAAGGACGCATTCTCCAAGCCCGAGCCCTACGGCATCATGCTGCGCAAGGACGACGCTGCCTTCAAGAAGGTGGTCGATGGGGCGACCGCTGCGCTCTATACGTCCGGCGAGGCCCAGAAGATCTACGACAAGTGGTTCACGGCCAAGATTCCGCCGAAGGGCCTCAACCTCAATACCCCGATCTCGGCCGAGCTGAAGAACGAGTTCGCGAAGCCTTCGGACTCGCCGAACCCGGACGACTATAAGTAAGATAACCTCGATCTTTCGATCGGGATCATGTCCGGCCACTCTTGACACAGGGGTGGCCGGACATTTGCATAGGCAGCCAGGATATCTCTGACTGGCGCGTTCGCGCGGGGGACACGTGAACTACAACTGGAATTGGGGAATTTTTTTCCAGCCGAACCCGATGGGGACCGGCACCTATCTCGACATGCTGCTGTCGGGCCTGGTGCTGACTCTGAAGACCGCGGCGTTGGCCTGGGTCATCGCGCTGATCACCGGCTCGCTCGTCGGCGTCATGCGCACGCTGCCGTCGAAGGGTGCGAACTGGTTCGGCTTCGCTTATGTCGAATTCTTCCGCAACATGCCGCTGCTGGTGCAGCTGTTCCTGTGGTTCTTCGTGCTGCCTGAACTGCTACCGAAAGGCGCCGGCACCTGGCTGAAGCAGCTGCCGAACGCGCCGTTCTGGACGGCGGCGATCGGCGTCGGCTTCTTCATGTCGGCGCGCGTGGCCGTGCAGCTGCAGGCCGGCATCGGCTCACTGCCGCGCGGGCAGAAGATGGCGGCGACCGCGCTGGGTCTGACCACCGCACAGGGCTATCGCTATGTGTTGCTGCCGATGGCGTTCCGCATCATCCTGCCGCCGCTGACGTCGGAGTTCCTCAACACCATCAAGAACACGGCGGTCGCGATCACCATCGGCCTGCTCGAGCTGACCGGACAGGCGCGCTCGATGCAGGAGTTCTCGTTCCAGGTGTTCGAGGCCTTCACCGCCGCGACCATCCTCTATCTTCTCGTCAACGCCGTCGTCGTGACCGCGATGCGTTTCCTCGAGCGCTGGGTCGCGATCCCCGGCTACATCACGGGGAAATAAGCGATGTTCGGCAATCTCGATTTCGACGTCATCCGCCGCGCACTGCCCTATCTGTTCTACGAGGGCATGACGTTCACCCTGACGCTGACGGGGCTCGCAGCTCTCGGCGGCCTGGTCTTCGGCACGGCGCTCGCGCTGATGCGGTTGTCCGGCTTCAAGATCCTCGGCCGGATCGCCGGGGTCTATGTCGACTTCATGCGCTCGCTGCCGCTGGTGCTGGTCATCTTCTGGTTCTACTTCCTGGTGCCCTATATCGGGCAATGGCTGACCGGTGCCTCGCGTCCCATCAGCGTCGGCGCGTTCGCATCCTCGCTCATCACCTTCATCATGTTCGAGGCGGCGTACTTCTCCGAGATCATGCGCGCCGGCATTCAGTCGATCTCGCGCGGCCAGCCGGCCGCGGCCAGCGCGCTGGGGCTGACCTACGCCCAGACCATGCGTTACGTCGTGTTGCCGCAAGCCTTCCGCAACATGCTGCCGGTCCTGATCACCCAGACCATCGTGCTGTTCCAGGACACCTCGCTGGTCTACGTCCTCTCGATCACGGACTTCCTGGGAGCGGCGAGCAAGGTCGCGCAGCGCGACGGGCGCCTCGTCGAAATGTATCTGTTCGCAGCGGTCGTCTACTTCACCATTTCCTGTATCGCGTCCTTCGGCGTCCGTCGCCTTCAGGCGCGCATCGCCATCATTCGATAGAGCGTGTCGGTCATGATCGAAATCAGCCACGTCAACAAATGGTACACTCCGAGCTTCCAGGTGCTGACCGATTGCACCACCAGCGTCACCAAGGGCGAGGTGGTCGTGGTCTGCGGTCCCTCGGGCTCGGGCAAGTCGACGCTGATCAAATGCGTCAATGCGCTGGAGCCGTTCCAGAGCGGCGACATCAGCGTCGACGGCACCAAGGTCAACGATCCCAAGACCAATCTGCCCAAGCTGCGCTCGCGCGTCGGCATGGTGTTCCAGCACTTCGAGCTGTTCCCGCACCTCAAGATCATCGACAATCTCTGCCTCGCGCAGCAGAAGGTGCTGGGCAGGTCGTCTGACAAGGCGGTGACGAAGGGCATGATGCTGCTGGATCGCGTCGGCCTGAAGGAACAGGCGCAGAAGTTTCCCGCGCAGCTTTCCGGCGGCCAGCAGCAGCGCGTGGCGATCGCGCGCGCGCTCGCCATGGACCCGATCGTGATGCTGTTCGACGAGCCGACCTCGGCACTCGATCCCGAAATGGTCAGCGAAGTGCTCGACGTCATGGTCGATCTCGCCCATGAGGGCATGACCATGATGGTCGTCACCCACGAGATGGGGTTTGCCCGCAAGGTCGCCAACCGCGTGATCTTCATGGACCGCGGCGAGATCGTCGAGGACGCGGCCAAGGACGATTTCTTCGGCCAGCCGCGCAGCGACCGCGCGCAGAAGTTCTTGTCGAAGATTCTGTCGCATTAATTACCGCTGCCGTCATTCCGGGATGCGCCGAAGGCGCAGGCCCGGAATCTCGAGATTCCGGGTTCATTCGCTTTGCGAATGCCCCGGAATGACGAAACGAGGGATGATTGCGCCCCTCAATCAGCGTATAACGCCCCAAATTCCCCCTTCTCCCCAGGAGACCTGCCTTGGACCCGATCGCCTACGTCAACGGCTCATTCGTCCCGCTCTCGGACGCCAAGATCTCGGTCCTCGATCGCGGCTTCCTGTTTGCCGACGGCATCTATGAGGTCTCGGCCGTGCTCGACGGCAAGCTGGTCGACAACGCCTCGCATCTGGCGCGGCTGGAGCGCTCGGTCGGCGAGATCAGCTTGAAGCTGCCGGAGACGGTCGAGCGCATTACCGAGCTGCAGAAGGAGCTGATCGCGCGCAACAAGGTCGCCAACGGCCTCGTCTATCTCCAGGTGACGCGCGGCGCCGACAAGGGCCGCGACTTTCCGTTTCCCAAGGGCGACGTCAAGTCGAGCCTGGTGATGTTCACTTCCGAAAAGGACATCATCAACGCCGCATCCGCGAAGACCGGCATCAACGTCATTACCGTGCCTGATATCCGCTGGGAGCGGCGCGACATCAAGAGCGTGGCGTTGCTGGCGCAGGTCCTGGCAAAGCAGGCTGCGGCTGAGGCCGGCGCCGGCGAAGCCTGGATGCTGGAAGACGGCTACGTCACCGAGGGCGGCTCGTCCTCGGCGTTCATCCTCACCAAGGACGACGTCATCGTCACCCGCAAGAACTCCAACGCGATCCTGCCGGGCTGCACCCGCAAGGCCGTGGTGGCACTCGCCGAGGAGCGTCAGCTCCGTGTCGAGGAGCGCTCGTTCACGGTCGCCGAGGCGCTGGCTGCAAAGGAAGCTTTTGCCACCTCGGCGTCACTGTTTGTCCAGCCCGTGGTTGCGATCGACGGCAAGAAGATCGGCGACGGCAAGCCCGGCCCGATGGCCACGCGCCTGCGCGAAATCTACGTGGAGTTCGCCAAGGCGACGGCGGTCTGAGCCGCGTACTGAGCTGCCGTAGGGTGGGCAAAGCGCAGCGTGCCCACGTCCTGCCTATTTGATGGGAAGACGTGGGCACGGCGCAAGTGCGCCTTTGCCCACCCTACGAGACTTACCCGTGAGGGGAGCGCCTCCCGTCACGCCACGGACGCCTTCACCTTCACCGGATGAACCGCACGGAACGCAATCGCGATCCTGTTCCAGGCGTTGATGGCGCCGATCAGCATGGTCAGGTTCACCGTCTCTTCCTCGGAGAACTGCGCGCGGATCTGCTCGTAGACGTCGTCAGGCGCATGCGTCTGCGAGATCAGCGTTACCGATTCGGTCCAGGCCAGCGCGGCGCGTTCGCGATCGGTGTAAAGCGGGGATTCGCGCCAGGCATCGAGCAGGTAGATGCGCTGCTCGGTCTCGCCGCGCTTGCGCGCGTCCTCGGTGTGCATGTTGATGCAGAAGGCGCAGCCGTTGATCTGTGACGCCCGGATCTTGACGAGCTCGATCAGCGATTTTTCGAGTCCCGTGGACTGGATCTGCGTCTCCAGCGCCATCAGCGCTTTCATCGTGTCGGGCGCGGCCTGGTAGAAATTCATGCGAGGTCTCATGGTCGTTCTCCTTGCTTGCTGGGTTCGGTCAGTGGGCACCACCGGCTGAGGTCTGGCCGGGCTTCTTCAGGAACAGCACCGCGGCGAGCGCGACGATCAGCGCCATGCCGAGCAGATAAAACGTGTCGCTGAAGGCGAAGATATAGGCCTGCTTCTGCACGGTATGGCCAATCGCGACATAGGCGCGATGCGCCGCATCCGCACGGTCGAGGATGCCGTGATTGACGAAATATTGCGTGAGCTGTTCCAGGCGTGTGCGGGTGGCCTGCTCGAACACCGAGACCGACTGCATCAGCACGTTGGAGTGATACTGCTCGCGCTTGGTCAGCACGGTCTGGAGCAGTGCGATGCCGACAGCGCCGCCGAGATTGCGCATCATGTTGAACAGGCCGGAGGCCGAGCCCGCGTTCTCCGCCTCGATGCCCGCGGTGGCGACCGCCGACAGCGGCGCCATCACCAGCGCCTGGCCGATGGCGCGGACGACGTTGGGCCACAGCAGCTGGTCGGCGGCGTAATCATTGGTCATATAGATGTTCATGAAGTTGGAAGCCGCGAACAGCACGAAGCCGATGCCGATGATGACCCGCGCATCGAACTTTTGCATCAGGCGCGGCACCAGCGGAATCAGCAGGAGTTGCGGCAATCCGGTCCATGCCAACACCATGCCGATCTGCTCGGAATTGTAGCCCTGGATGCGCGACAGATATTGCGGCAGGATGAAGACCGAGCCGTACAGCGCGATGCCGAGCAGGAAGTTCGCGAGCATGCCGAAGCCGAAATTGCGGCGGACGAGCAGGCGCAGATTGAGCAGCGGCTTCTTCACCGTGAGCTCGATGATCAGGAAGGCGGCCAGCGCGACGGCCGCGATCACTGACAGCTTGACGATGAAGGGCGAGCCGAACCAGTCGTCCTTGTTGCCTTCCTCCAGCACGGTTTGCAGCGCCGATAGCCCGATCGCCATGGTGATGATGCCGGCCCAGTCGCCGTCGCGCAGCAGCGCCAGCTTCATCGGCCTGGCGTCGAGCGCGTACCAGAGCATGCCGACCATCACCGCGCCGGGGATGAGGTTGACGTAGAAGATGTACTCCCAGCCAAAATTCTCGGTGAGATAGCCGCCGATGGTCGGGCCGATCGCCGGCGCGAACGTCGCCGACAGCGCGAACAGCGCAAGACCGACCGGCTGTTTTGCGCGCGGCAGCAGCGTGATGATCAGCGTGAACGCCATCGGAATCAGCACGCCGCCGGTAAATCCCTGCACGGCGCGCAGCACGATCATCTGCGGCAGATCCTGCGCCAGTGCGCAGGCCGCCGAGAGAACCAGGAACAGGATCGCGTTGGTCAGAAGGTAAATCCGGATCGAGAACACCTGCGCCAGCCAGCCGGACAGCGGGATCACCACGATTTCCGCGATCAGATAGGAGGTCGAGATCCAGCCGCCGTCGTCGATGCCGGCGCCGATCGCGCCCTGGATGTCGGCGAGCGAGGCGTTGACGATCTGGATGTTCAGCACCGCCATGAAGGCGCCGAGCGTCGCGCCGATCACCGCGACCCAGGTCTTTGCGGATACCGCCGGCGTGGTCGGAGCTGCGGGGGCGGCGAGATTGGTGGCGGCGTCGACGGTCGGTTGCAACGTGCTCATGGAAGCCTCGTCTCGGGTGCGGAGACAGGATGCGTTCGGCGAATGGTTTCGATAATCGATGAAGTTATGGAGGGATCGTTCGGCAGGATTTGATAATCCCGCCGACGCCTTCCGGCTTCAGCCGCCGTTCGGGCGGGATGTGTTGTCGGCGAGGCGCTTCGCCGTCTCGCGCTCGGCCAGCACCGCCTGCTTGGTATCGACCGTCGGCACCGCCGACATGCCGGGGCGCAGCCGGCCGGTGAGGCTGTGGTCGTCGAGCACGATCTTCACCGGGACCCGCTGCACGATCTTGGTGAAATTGCCGGTGGCATTGTCGGGCGGCAGCAGCGCGAATTCGAGCCCGCTTGCCGGCGACAGGCTGTCGACATGGCCGTGCAGGGTTCGATTGCGAAAACTGTCGACGTGCAACTCGACCGGCTGACCCGGCCGCACATGCGTGAGCTGGGTCTCCTTGAAGTTGGCGACCACGTAGACCGCATCGAGCGGCACCACCGCCATCAATTGCGTGCCGGCCTGAACGTATTGACCGACGCGCAGCGAGCGGGCGCCGACGGTGCCGTCGACCGGCGCGGTGATCTCGGTATAGGACAGGTTCAACGTCGCCTGCTGCGCGACCGCGCGGGCCCGTTCGAGCTGGGCCGCCGTCTGGGCGCGCTGGGTGGTGAGCACGTCGATCTTGCGCTGCGCGGCCAGAAGGCCGAATTTCGCATGCTGCAATTGCGCGCTGCTCGCGCGAAGCGCCGCGTCGGTCTGCTGCGCGCGCTGGATCGTGCCGGAGCCGGTCTTCATGAGGTCGTCGTAACGGGCGCGCTCTTCCTGCGCGAATTTCAGGTTGGCGTCGGCAGCGGTGACATCAGCCGTGCTCTGCTCGATGATCGGCTGTTGCAGTTCGAGCTGGGCATCGATGTTGCGCACCGAGGCTTCGCCGGCGGCGACGTCGGCTTTGGCCTGGTCGAGCGCCGCCTTGAAGTCGCGGTCGTCGATCTTGGCCAGCGCCTGGCCGGCCTTCACCTTTTCGTTGTCGCTGACCAGCACCTTGGCGATGTAGCCGGAGATTTTTGGCGCGATGATCGTGGAGTCGGCCTTCACATAGGCGTCGTCGGTTGTCTCGAGGTAGCGGCCGTTGGTCCAGTAATCGTGCCCGTAATAGACAGCGGTTGCAGTGCCCGCGAGGAACGCGAGCGCCAGCGCCGCGCGCCGCACCCTGTTCCGGGCCGGGGCAGTCGGCGGGGTCTTGGGGTTATCGGGGGTGATTTCAGTTGCCTGCTGAAAAATCTCGGCGCGGGGCATCTCGGACATGGAAGTCTCCTATCGGCGTGCTGAGACTATTGGTCTTTCTGGGCCGGGTGATAATCGGCGAAATGCTGGAAGGATTATCCACCAGGGTTGGATAATCCGGAGAGATCGCCTTGGTTATGATGTCTAGCGAACCGGAGTCGCGACTGCCCCAGAGCGATTGCCGCGCCCGTCGAGCGATTGCTGTTAACCGCACCCGGGCTGCTGCACACGAGGCTTCACGCGGAGAAACTGATGTTTCGATAGATAATCGGGGTGAATTTCTTGCGATTATCCATCAAAAGCGGATAATCAGCGCCGTGGATCGATTGACCAGCCTCGAAGTCTTCAGCCGGGTGGTAGAGACCGGCGGCTTCTCTGCAGCCGCCCGCAAGCTCAACATGTCGACCACCATGGTGAGCAATCACGTTCAGGCGCTGGAAGACCGGCTCGGGGTGAGGCTGCTTCAGCGGACCACGCGCAAGGTCAACCTCACCGAGATCGGCAAGGCCTATTACGACCGGTGCGTCCAGATCCTCGCCGACATCGAACAGGCCGACGATATCGCAAGTGAATTGCAGTCGGTGCCCCGCGGCACGCTGCGCATCCACGTCGCCACGCATATGGTGCAGTTCGTCGCGCCTGTGGTGGCAAAGCTTCTGTCGACCTATTCGGAGCTCAAGGTCGATCTGCGCATGGGCGAGGCTGACGTCGATCTCATCGAGGAAGGCTACGATGTCGCCTTGCGCATGACCTCGCCGCCGGATTCAAGCCTGATCGTCCGTAGCCTCGCCACCTGGCGTCACGTGCTGTGCTGCTCGCACGATTATCTCGAGAAGCACGGCCGGGTGCAGAAGCTCGACGAGCTCGCCGCGCATAATTGTGGCCGGCACCTGAACTATCCGTTCGGCGACGAATGGCGCTTCCTCGATCGCAAAGGCGCACCGGCCTCCGTACGCATCTCGGGCAGCTTCGTCACCAATAGCGGAGAAGCGCTGCGCAAGGTCGCACTGGAGGGGGCCGCAATCTGTCTGATGGCGGGATTTCTCATTCAGGACGACCTCGAAGCCGGCCGCCTCGTGCGCCTCTTGCCGGAATATCGGACGATCGAGCTGTCGATGAACGCGGTCTATCCGCATCGTCATCATCTGTCGGCAAAGGTCAGGACCTTCATCGACCTGCTCGCGCACCACAGTTCCGAGCAGCAAAAACTGATCAATCCGTATTCATGAGCGGCGCGGCGGCGGCAGCCGTCCGAATACCTTGTCCAGCGCCATGCCGATCGCAACCAGCCGCTGATCGCTGCCCGCCGGGCCGTCCAGCTCAAGGCCGATCGGCAGCTCGCTGGTGGCGCCGAGCGCGATCGGGATCTGGATTCCGGGAATGCCGGCATTGCTGCCGGGATCGGTGTTCTGGATGAACAGTCCGAAGTTCTCGAGGCTGCTGGAGTCGGAATTGGAGGCGATTGCGACGCGCGGCGTGGTCGGGAAAGCGATGGCATCGAGCCGATGATCGGCGAAGGTCCTGGCATAGAGCGCCTGTAGCGCCGGTCGTGCGGTCTTGATCGCCGCGTCGTAGATCGGCCCGGCATCGAGCAGCGTATTGTCCGGACCCGGCAGTTTGCGCGGGATGACGAGGCCATCATAGGTGCCCTTCACGTCGGGGCTCGCAATCTCCCTCGCCAGTGCCTCGATGGTGAGGCCTGTGCCGGTGTGGGCGAGATATCCGACCATATCGTCATAGGCTTCGTACAGCGCGACCGGGAAGCCGACCTGGCCGTTGAGTTCGGCGAGCTGCGGCATCTCGACCTCGACCACCGTGACGCCGTGGGCCTTCATCCGCACGATGGCGGCCTGGAAAGCGGTTTCGGTGTCGACATCGAGATTGGTCAACATCGTCTTCACGATGCCGATCCGCACCTGCTTCAGGTCGGCAGGTAGGACCACCGCGCCACCCGCGATCACGCGATCGAGCAGCGCGACGTCGGCCATGGTCGCGGCCATCGGGCCTGCGGTGTCGCGCGTGTGCGAGATCGGGGCGATGCCTTCTTGTGGATAGCGGCCGACGGTCGGGCGCAGCGAGGCACATCCGTTCAGCGCGGCGGGCACGCGCACCGACCCACCAGTGTCGGTGCCGAGCCCGCCTGCGACGATCCGCGCGCCGATCGCAGCACCGGTCCCGGACGAGGAGCCGCCGGCGATCAGAGTGCGGTCATAGGCGTTGCGCACGCCGAACTCGGTGCCGGTCTTGAACGCGGTGTTGTAGCCGGAGATGCCGAAGGCCAGCTCATGCATGCTGGTCTTGCCAATGATGATCGCGCCCGCAGCGCGCAGCTTTGCCACGACCGGCGCATCGGCCCTTGGAACGTAATCTCTGAGTGCGGGTGTGCCGGCGCTACAGGGCAGTCCCGCGACCTCGATGTTGTCTTTGATCACGACGGGCACACCGCCGAGCGGCTTGTTCTTGTCGCCCGTCGCGTCGAATGCCGCGGCGGCCTTCAAGGCGTCGGCCTCGTCCAGCGTGACGAAGGCATTGAGATCGGCATTGGCCTTGGCGCGGGCAAGAGCCTCCGTTGTGAGCGCGGTACTCTCGACTGAACCGGCGCGGAGGGCGGCCGCGGCCTGGGTCAGGGTCAACTGGTCGAAATCCATGATGCGTCACCCGATTGGCGGGCAGCCGTCAGGGCGCCCTCCCGGACATAGAGGCTGAAGCCTCGCCGGCTCCGCGTCAACCGGTGGCGCGCAGCTCTGCCGGCGACGACGGGTGGAGTTCATTGAACCGCCGCTCGACCTCGATCTTCGCCTTCTCGATCGCGGTGTCCTTGACCGGGCCATAGCCGCGGATGTCCATCGGCGCTGTTGCGATTGCGACGAGACCTGGCAGATGCGCCGCATCGAGCCCGCCGAGCATCCGCTCGATCAAGCCTTCATACCAGGCGATCAGTTCGCGCTCGGTGCGCCTTTCCCGGGTGTAGCCGAACGGATCGAACCGCGTGCCGCGTAGTCCCTTCAAGCGCGCGAGCGTGGCGAGCGGCATCTGGATCCATTGGCCGAAGGCGCGCTTGCGCGGCCGCCCCCGTGCGTCGCGCTGCGACGGCAGGAAGGGCGGAGCGAGGTGATATTGGACTCTGAAGCCATCCTCGAATTCTCGCTTCAGCTCATCGAGGAATCCGCCCTGCATGTGCAAGCGCGCCACCTCATACTCGTCCTTGTAGGCCATCAGCTTGAACAGGGCGCGGGCGATGGCCTCGGTCAGGGCCTCGCTGTTCAGGACAGCTTCGGCTCGGCGGACCCTCGCGACGGTCGCCCGGTAGCGCGCCGCATAGGCGTCGTCCTGATAGGCGGTGAGGAAAACGGCCCGACGGTCGATCATCTGGTCGAGCGTCTCGGCTTTGGGCGCATCGTCCACCCTCGGCAAAAAGTCCGGATCGGCTGCGGCGACCCGGCCCCAGGCAAAGGCCTGCTTGTTGCGTTCGACGGCGACGCCGTTGAGCTCGATTGCGCGCAGCAGCGTTTGCAGCGAAATCGGCACCAAACCGCGCTGCCAGGCAAAACCGAGCATGATGATGTTGGCATAGACGGCATCGCCGAGCAGCCGTTCCGCCAGTGCGTTGGCGTTGATGGTACTGAGATCGTTCTCGCCGATGACCTGGCCAATGGCACGCAGGCGCGCGGGGGAGGCGAGATCGGCGTCGCGGAAGCGGACGACGTCACCGGTCGGCATCTCCGCGGTGTTGACCGCTGCACGCGTGCCGCGGCGGTAAGTGCCTGAGGCTTTTGGCGAGGAGCTCACCACAAGGTCGCAGCCGATCAGCGCATCGGCTGCGCCCTGGTCGATACGGACCTGATGCAGCGCCTCGGGACTCGAGGCGAGGCGGATGTAGCTCAGCACGGGCCCGAACTTCTGCGCAAAGCCGGTGAAGTCGAGCACCGAGACGCCGCGATGTTCCAGGTGCGCGGCCATGCCGATCAGCGCACCCACTGTGATGACGCCGGTGCCACCGACGCCGGTCACCAGCAGGTCGTAGGGGCGGTCGAGCGTTGCCGTCGCGGGCAACGGAAGTGTGGCGGCCCGACCAACGGCGTCGATCTGGCTCGCGCTCTTTTTGCGGCGCGTCGCGCCTTCGACGGTCACAAAACTCGGGCAGAATCCGTTCAGGCAGGAAAAATCCTTGTTGCAGGCCGACAGATTGATCTGGCGCTTGCGGCCGAACGGCGTCTCCTTCGGCTCGACGCTGAGGCAGTTGGATTCCACCGAGCAGTCGCCGCAGCCTTCGCAGACGAGATCGTTGATATAGGCGAAGCGCTTGGGGTCGGCCATCTGCCCACGCTTGCGCCGGCGTCGCTTCTCCGTGGCGCAGGTCTGCTGATAGATCAGGACCGAGACGCCGGGGATATTGCGCAGCTCGCGCTGCACGGCATCCATCTCTTCGCGTGGATGAAGGGTGACGCCGGCCGGCAGGTCGGCAGGCGAGAACTGTGCGGGATCATCCGACACCAGCGCGATGCGCGCCACACCTTCGGCGCGGACGCTGTGGGCGATGGCATGCACGCTGATGGGGCCGTCGACCGGCTGGCCGCCGGTCATCGCGACGGCATCGTTGAACAGGATCTTGTAGGTGATGTTGGCCTTGGCAGCGATCGCCTGCCGGATCGCCATCGAGCCGGAGTGGTAGTAGGTGCCTTCGCCGAGGTTCTGAAAGATGTGCTTGTGGCCGGTGAAGCGTGACGAAGCCGCCCAGTTCACGCCTTCACCGCCCATCTGGATCAGCGACGAGGTCTCCCGGTCCATCCAGCTTGCCATGAAGTGACAGCCGATCCCGGCCAGCGCCTTGGAGCCTTCAGGCACCTTGGTTGATGTGTTGTGCGGACATCCCGAGCAAAAATACGGCGTTCGTGTCGCGCCGCTGACGTTGATCGTGCGCGCTGCCTCCGGCATCAGGGCGGCCGCGCGTGCGGCGAGATTGAGGCCTGGAAACATCGGATCAAGCCGGCGCGCCAGCACGCCGGCGAGCGCGCGAGGCGACAATTCGCCGATCCAGGAGATCAGCCTTGCCCCCGTTTCATCGTGCTTGCCGACCATGCGCTCCGGCTTGCTGCCAGGATAGTCGTAAAAATATTCCTTGAACTGGCTCTCGATAATGCCGCGCTTCTCCTCGACCACGAGGATCTCGCGCTTGCCTTTCACGAAGTCCATGGCGTCATGCAACGCCAGCGGCCAGACCATGCCAACCTTGTAAACGTCGATGCCGATGCTGCGGCAGGCGGCCTCGTCGAGCCCCATCAGCCGCAGCGCCTCCATCAGGTCGAGATGTGCCTTGCCGGTGGTGACGATGCCGTAAGTGGCGTCCGCAATGTCGTAGATGTGACGGTCGATCGGATTGGCCTTGGCGAAAGCGTAGACCGCGTGCTTCTTCGCCTCGAGCCGTTCCTCGATCTGCGGGCCCGGCAAATCAGGCCAGCGGTAGTGCAGTCCATCGGGCGGCGGCGTGAACTCTGGCGTGCGGAAGAGGCGCGGCGGGTGCAACGCGACGGAGGCGCCCGACTCGACGATCTCCGAGATCGCCTTGAAGCCGACCCACATGCCGGAGAAGCGGCTCAGCGCGTAGCCATATTCGCCGAATTCGAGATATTCGCCAACGCTTGCGGGATGCAGCGTCGGCATGAACCAGCTCATGAAGGCGACGTCGGACTGGTGCGGCATCGAGGAGGAGACGCAGCCATGGTCGTCGCCGGCGACCACCAGCACACCGCCATGCGGCGAGGAGCCGTAGGCGTTGCCGTGCTTCAGCGCATCGCCGGAGCGGTCGACGCCGGGTCCCTTGCCGTACCAGAGCCCGAACACGCCATCGACCTCGCGATCTCCCTGCGTCTCGACCTGCTGCGAGCCGAGTACCGCGGTCGCGGCGAGGTCCTCGTTCACGGCTGGCAGGAATTCGACATGGTCCCGCTTTAGCCGCTCCTGGATGCGCCAGAGCTCGAGGTCGATGCCGCCGAGCGGCGAGCCGCGATAGCCTGAGATGAAGCCGGCGGTGTTGAGCCCCGCGGCCCGATCGCGCCTGACTTGGTCGAGCGCGATGCGGACGATGGCCTGTGTGCCCGTAAGGAAGACGCGGCCGTGTTCGCGATCGTAGCGATCGGAGAGTTCATAGGAGTCGAGTGACGGAATGGCGTCCATGCGGGCCTCCCGCGGCATCCTTGCTGGATGAGCGGAGGGTAGGCCCTGATGGTTGGTAGGTCTTACCTATCTTTCCTGGTTGCAACCTGATTCTGGTAAATTATCCCGGATATGGCTATTCTGCGGCAGAATACACCAGATTGGGCCGATCGATGATCGAAGACCAGGACACGCGGATTCTCGCCCATCTCCAGAAGGATGGCCGTGCAACCAACCAGCAACTGGCGGATGAGGTCGGCATGTCCACCTCTGCCTGCTGGCGCCGCGTGCGCGCGCTGGAGGAAGCCGGCATCATCCAGGGTTACGCGGCGCTGGTCGCGCGCGAGCAGGCGGGCTTTGCGATGTCGGCCATCCTCCACGTCTCGCTGGAGCGGCACGACGCGAAGTTCGTCGACGAGTTCGTCGCGCGGGTAACCAAACGCCGCGAAGTGCTGGAGTGCTTTGCGACCACGGGCGACGCCGATTATCATTTGCGCGTCGTCGTGCAGGACATGGCGGCCTACAACAGATTCCTCGACGAGTTCATGTTCCGCATTCCCGGCATCCGTTATGTCCGCAGCAACGTGGTGTTGAAGGAGATCAAGTCGAGCGTGGCGCTGCCGTTTTGAAGAAGGTGTCGTAGGGTAGGCAAAGCGAAGCGTGCCCACGATCTTTCACGACGGAAAAAGATGGTGGGCACGGCGCAAGAGCGCCTTTGCCCACCCTACAGCACCGGTGCTGCTGGACCGCTATTGCCCCTCCCGCACAAACCTGTTCCGCAACGTTCCGACACCGGTGATGTCGATCTCCACGACGTCACCGTGCTTGATGTCGGGCGAGGCACCGTCCGTGCCCATCCAGATCACGTCGCCGGGCCACAACGTAAAATACTTGGTCAGCTCCACCAGGAACGGCACCACACCGAAGATCATGTCGCCGGTAGCGAAGCGGTTGGTCTCCTTGCCGTTGACCCGGACCACCGTTTCCATCTGTTCGAGATCGGCCTCGGTCTCGATCCACGGCCCCATCGGCTTGAACGTGTCGGCGTTCTTCGAGCGCCACAGGCTGCGGTCGGCCTTCTGCCAGCTGCGCTCGCTGACGTCGTTGCCGATGGTGTAGCCGAACACGCAATCCATGGCGTTGTCTTTGGTGAGATGTTTCACCTTCTTGCCGATGACGACGACGAGTTCTCCCTCGTAATGGATCTTGTCCGTCGCAAAGGACGGGATCACGACCTCCTCGTCATGTGCGATCAGCGCGTTCTGGGCGCGATAGCCGATCTCGGGACGATCGGGCACGGCCGGCACTTCGCCACGCTTGTCGGCGGCCTCCTTCAGATGCTTCAGATAGTTGAGGCCGACGCAATAGAAGGTGCGGGGGATCAGCGGCAGCTCGATCCCGACCTGCGACAGCGAATGCGTGCGCGAGGTGCGCTGCCATTCACCGAAGGGATCGCCGTCGACCGCGACGACCTTATCTCCCTCGACGATCCCCCACGAGGTCTTGCCTGCGTCAGTAAATTTCAGCCAGCGCATGTTAAGTCCTCGTTGCTATTCCGCGGCATTGCGCGGCTGCATCTTCCAGGCGCCGGCCGCGGGCCGCTTCAGTCCGAGATTTTCCCGCAATGTCTTGCCGCGATAGTCCTTCTGGAACAGGCCGCGACGCTGCAGCTCCGGGACGACATGCTGCACGAAATCGGCGTAGGAGCCGGGCACATAGGTCGCTGCGATGACAAAGCCGTCGCAGCCGCGCTCGACAAACATTTCCTCGAGCTTGTCCGCGATCTCCTTGGGACCGCCGACCATCGCGTCCTGCACCTGCCCGCGGCCGGAGAAAGTAACGAAGTCGCGCGCGCTCGGATTGCTCTTGCCTGAATTCTTCAGCACGCCGTCGCGGATGCCCAAGATACCTTGCATGCTCTTCAGTTCGTCAGTGGTCAGCGGCTCGTCGAGATCCTTGGAGGCGAAGTCGTAGTTGAGCGCTTCGGCAAGCAGCGACAGCGCGTCGATCTGGAGCGGCAGCTTGTTGATCAGCGCCATCCTGTCCTCGGCTTCCGCCTTGGTCGCGCCACAGACCGGCGTCGTCAAATTGCAGAGGAACATCTGGTCGGGATCGCGGCCGGCCTTGGCGGCCTCGTTGCGCACGGACGCATAGCCGTCCTTGGCGCCTTGAAGATTGCGCGCGGCGGTGAAGATCACCTCGCCCCATCGCCCGGCAAAGCGCTGGCCTCGGCCCGATGCCCCGGCCTGGATGATCACGGGGTGGCCTTGCTGCGAACGCGGCACGGTGAACGGCCCGCGTGATTTGAACGCCGCGCCCTTGTGGTCGAGCCGCTTCACCTTGGTCGGATCAGCAAAGCGGCCGGTCTTCTTGTCCATGATGAGTGCGCCGTCTTCCCAGGTGTCCCAATGGCCGAGCACGACCTCCATGAACTCGTCGGCCTTGTCGTAGCGGGAATCATGTTCGGGATGGGAGTCGCGCCCCATGTTGAGGGCCTCGCCGTCGTTGAGCGAGGTCACGACGTTCCAGCCGGCGCGTCCGCCGGACATGAGGTCGAGCGTTGCGAAGCGGCGGGCGACGTCGAACGGCTCGTAATAGGTGGTCGAGCAGGTTGCTCCCAGCCCGAGCTTCTCGGTGACCATGCCCATCGTGGTCAGCACGATCAGCGGATCCATCTTCACGCAGCGGATGCCGTATTCGACGGTATGGGCGTGGTCGTTGCCGTAGCGGTCCGGCATTGCCAGGCGATCGTCGAAGAAGGCCATGTGGAACTTGCCGGCTTCGAGAATCCTGCCGATCTCCTGATAATAGTCCGCCGACATCGAATGGTCGCGCGAATCCGGATGCCGCCAGGAGCTCGGCAAATTGGTGCAGTTCTGCGCCTGGAGGAAGCCGACCAGGACCATCTGTCGATTCATGCTGCTGTTCTCCTGATGCCGTCAGGCCAGATCGAGGACGGTGTCGAGCCGGTATTCCCGCGCCAGCGCGCGCAGCTTTTCCCAGGTGGCCTCCTCGATCTCGATGCCGTCGCGCAGGCGCTGCTGCTCGCGCAGGCCCTCGATCTCGCCGGGATAGTAGACGCCTTTGCTGCCCTCTGACGGCGGCGTCGATTTCAGATAGCGCGCGAACTCGGCGACCTCGCGCTTGAACTCCTGCAGCGGGCGGAATGCGGCGACATTGAACACCGCCATGAAGCATCCGTCATTGTGTCGTCCCGTCGGCTCGACGCCGAAGCCGAGACCGGTGAGCAGGCCGCACAGCACCTCGACCATGGCGGCAAGGCCGCTGCCTTTGTAACCCTCGGTGCCGCCGAGCGGCAGCAGCGCGCCGCCCTTGCGGTATTGGGTGGGATCTGTGGTGTGCCGTCCCTCGGCATCGATGATCCAGCCCGTCGGAATCTCCTCGCCGCGGGCGACTGCGAGCTGGATCTTGCCGGCTGCGACAGCTGAAGTCGCGATATCCAGATAGAACGGCGCATCGAGATCGGACGGCACCGCGATCGAGATCGGGTTGGTGCCGAGCCGCGCCTCCTTGCCGCCGAACGGCGCCACATGCTTCGGCGAGCGGCCGGAGTCCGCCGTGGCAATCCCGATCATGCCTGCGCGCATCGCCATCAAGGGGTAGGCGGCGAGGCGGCCGACATGGCTTTGCCGGAACACGGTGCAGGCAGCGACATTCGCCGTCCTCGCTTTCTCGATCGTCAGAGCCATCGCCTTGGCGTTGATGTGGAAGCCAAAGCCCCAATGGCCGTCGATCACGGTCGTGGTCGGCGATTCCTGGACCACTGTCCATTTCGCGCCGGGAACGATGTGGCCGGCCTTGATGCGGTCGATATAGGTGGGAACGGCGATCACGCCGTGGGAATCATGGCCGGCGAGATTGGCGTTGACGCAGCCGACCGCGACGGCGTCGGCTTCTTCCTCGGAGGCTCCGGCGGCGCGGAGCAGGGCGGCGCTGACGTGTGTGAGGCGATCGGCCGTGACGATCGGCATGGCGTTCCCCGGGGTCTTTGCCCTTGGTGGGCACTGATTGTTGGAGGCCATCGTCTCAAAGCGCCGCTGCGATATCAATCTCCCGTAAACCAATACAGGGCTGCAAATTCGTACAGAGATCGCGGCTCTCGCTGAGGATTCGTCCCGTGCGGCGGTATTTTCGGTAGTTTACCCGGGGTCGTTCGCAGCTCGTTCACTTTGATCGATTGTTTGCAGCGCGCAATAATCACCACTTAGGCGATGGCCCCTCATAAAGGCACCCGGGAGAAATAGGCAGAAATGCCCGGGAGCTGAGATCGTGCCGACGACACTCGCGCGCACATTTGCGGCGTTGAGCGCCATCAACGAAGCGATCCTCTATGCGAAATCGCCGGACGAGCTGTACCAGAAGGTCTGCAACGCCGGGTTTTCGAGCGGGGATTTCTTGGCTGTCGCCGTGTTTCTGGTCGGACCGGACGACCGGCGGCTGCAATTTGCGGCCGGCTGTGGCGACGACGTTGCGCGGCTGCGCTCGATCGAGATCACGACGGATGCCGGCACACCCGAAGGCTCGGGCGTCGGCGGCGAGGCATTTCGCGATCAGAAGCTGTGCGTCAGCAACGATTATCTGAACGACCCCCGTTCGCTGGCGTGGCGCGCGGGTGCCACTTCGGCCGCCATTGGCGCCGCTGCGGCGCTGCCGCTGCTCTGCAACGGCAAGAGTGTCGGCGTGCTCTACGTGACCCGCCGCGAAGCCGGCTCGCTGAACGAGCAGATGGTGTCGCTGTTCGGGCGCATGTCGGCCAATATCTCCTATGCGCTGGACAATTTCGCGCGCGAAACCGCGCGGCAGACCAGCGAACGGGCGACGCGGCGACTCAACCGCATGTTCGGCGCCATCAGCGCCACCAACGAAGCCATCCTACGCGCCAAAACCGAGCAGGAGCTGTATCAGCTCGTGTGTGACGCCTCCGTTCACGGGGGTAAATCGCTGGCGACCATCGTGTTGCTCCGCGAACCGGATTCGCATTGGATGAGTCCGGTCGCGTCCACCGGCCAGAACCTCGCACTGATCACCCAGGCGCGCTATTCGATCGATCCGGAGAATCCCTACGGCAAGGGAATATCCGGCGAGGTGTTCCGGACGCAGAAGGCCATCGTCGAGGACGATCTCGCCAGCCGCACCAGAGGCACGCCGTGGGAGCAGGCCAACGTCAACACTGGCGTTGCCGCCTGCGTGGTCGCGCCGCTGATCAGGCACGGTGAAAGTGTCGGCGTGCTCTTGTTCTTCATCAGCCGCTCCTGGGCCAAGGACGAGGAGATCGTCGCGCTCCTGCTGCGTATGGCGGAGAACGTCTCGTTCGCGATCGATAATTTCGGCCGCGAGTCCGAGAAGGCCAAAATCGCCGCCGAAGAGGAACGGCTGGCACGCATGTATGCGGCGCTCAGTGCAACCAACGAGGCGATCCTGCGCGCACGGTCGCGTTCCGAGCTGTTCGACCTCGTTTGCGAGGCGACGGCGAAGGGTGCCAAGTTCACTTCGGCCAACATCGCACTGGTCGACCCTCACGCCGGGCTGCTGCGCGTCGTCGCCTGTTACGGGCCGAACGCCGACCAGGTTCGCAACTTCAAGTTCTCCATCTCCGAGGAGGTGCCGGAAGGGCGCGGACTGACCGGCATCGCGTTCCGCACGCGCCAGCCCGCCGTCAGCAACGACGTGCTCGCCGACGAGCGCATCGCGCCCTGGCACGCCAGCGCCCGCCGCAACGGGATCGCGTCCTCCGCGGCGTTGCCGCTCTTCAACGGCGACCAGGTCGAAGGCGTGTTCCTGTTCAACTCTCCGGGGTGTGGCACGTTCACACCCGAATTCGTCGAATTGCTGCGCAAGCTCCAGGCCAACGTCGCCTTCGCGCTGGAAGGCTTCGATCGCGCCGAGGAGAAGGCGCAGGTAGACAAGCAGCGCAATCGCCTGAGCGGAATGTTCGAAGCGCTCAGCGCAACCAATGAAGCGATCATGCGCGCCAAGACGCGCGAGGACCTGTTCGAGGCCGCGTGCCAGGCAGCTATTCTCGGCGACGTGTTCGCGTCGGCAACGATCGGCATCATCGACGAGGAAAACGAGCTCGTTCGCGTCGTCGCGGTGAAGGGGCGCCTGCAGCAGCAGATGGTTGGACGGACCTGCAGCATTTCCGCCGACCATCCCGAAGGCGAGGGGATCATCGGCACCTCGCTCCGGACCCGCCGGCCCAGCGTCATGAACGACTATCTGAACGAGCCGCGGTCGGCATACTGGCGGGCGAAGGCGATCGAGGACGGAACGCGGGCCGCCGCCAGCTTCCCGCTTCTAAAGGCGGGCCAGGAGCCGATCGGCATCCTGCTTTTCCTCGCGCCCGAGGAGAACACATTCACGCCCGATCTGGTCGAACTGCTCGGGCGCCTTGCCGAAAACGTCTCCTTCGCGCTCGACAATTTCGACCGTGTCGAGGAAAAGGCCCGCACCGAGGCGCAGAAGGAGCGCCTGACGCGCATGTTCGCGGCACTGAGCGCGACCAACGAGGCGATCATGCGGGCGAAATCGCGCGCCGAGCTGTTCGACCTCGTCTGTCTCGCGGCCTCGAACGGTGCCAAATTCACGTCGACGACGATCGCGCTGGCCAGGGTCGACAGCGACCAGCTGGAGATCGTGGCGAGCGCCGGGCCGTCTTCCGACACCACGCGCAACGTTCGCCTCTCGATCGACCCCGAGCGGCCCGAAGGACGCGGGATGAGCGGCACGGCGTTCCGCACCCGCCAGCCCTGCATCAGCAACGATTATCTCAACGACGATCGCGTCAGCGCATTCCACGCCGTTGTCCGCGGCGACGGAGCGCGGTCGGGCGCAGCGTTTCCGCTCATCGTGCACGATCAGGCCGTCGGCGTCATGATCTACATGTCGACCGAGCCGGCGACCTTCACGGCCGAGTTCGTCGAGCTGTTGCAGCGTCTGGCCGACAATGTTTCGTTTGCGATGGAGAATTTCGATCGCGCCGACGAGAAGAACGAGGCGGACGAGCGGATCGAGTACCTCGCCTCGCATGACAGCCTGACGGACCTTCCGAACCGCGAGACCTTCAACGGGCTGCTGCGGGGGGCGATCGACACGGCGGAGCGCCACGATCACCGTTTCGCGGTGCTGTTCATCGATCTCGACCGCTTCAAGGTCATCAACGATTCGCTCGGCCATGAGGCCGGCGACCTGCTTCTGCTCGAAGTGGCAAATCGCTTGCGCGGCGCGCTACGGGAAAGCGACGTCGTGGCGCGCCTCGGCGGCGACGAGTTCGTGGTGATCCTCGACCAGTGCGGCGAGATCGACGACGTCCAGCGCATCGCGACCGGGCTGCTCGCTGCACTCGCCGAGCCCATGGAGCTGGCCGGACACGAGTGCCACACCACGGCCTCGATCGGTATCGCGATGTATCCGGCCAACGGCTCCGACGCGCAGACGCTGACCAAGAACGCCGACATGGCGATGTACCTCGCCAAGGAGGACGGCAAGAACGGCTACCGGTTCTTCTCCAAGGAAGTGACGACGCAGTCGATCGAGCGGCTGTCGCTGGAGAGCGCGCTGCGCCGCGCGCTGGAGCGCGAGCAGTTCTCGTTGAACTACCAGCCGAAGGTCGACATGGCGACCGGCCAGATCACCGGCGTGGAAGCCCTGCTGCGCTGGGCGCATCCCGATCTCGGCAACATCTCGCCGGCTCAGTTCATCCCGCTCGCGGAGGAGACCGGCCTGATCGTGCCGATCGGCCGCTGGGTGCTGAGGGAAGCCTGCGCGCAGGCCATGGCCTGGCAGCGCCGCGGCCTGTTGCCGTTGTCGATGGCGGTCAATTTGTCGCCGCGGCAGTTCGCCGACGAGCATCTGTTGCAGGACGTCGACGAGGCGCTGGCGGCCAGCGGCATGTCGCCGGTGCTGCTCCAGCTCGAAGTCACCGAGAGCATGATGATGCGCAATGTCGGCCGCGCGCTCAAGGTGCTCGATGCCATCCAGAGCCGCGGCATCCGCCTCGCCATCGACGATTTCGGCACTGGCTATTCGTCGATGTCGCTGATGAAGCATTTCCCGATCGACACCATCAAGATCGACCGCTCCTTCGTGCGCGACCTGCCGCAGGATTCGGAGGACCAGGCGATCGCACAGGCCATCATCAGCATGGGCAAGGCGCTCGGCATGACCGTCGTCGCCGAAGGCGTCGAGAACGCCGAGCAGGAGGCCTTCCTGCGCACCCATGGCTGCGACGAGATGCAGGGCTTCCTGATCTCGAAGCCGCTGCCGGCCAGGCAGATGGCCGAGCTGTTGCGGCCGATGGTCCTGCCTGTCGCCCCGCCGCTCCAGCCGGAGCCGGACGTTGCCGCTACGGAAGCTGCGGCGTCACGGCTGAAACGCGCTGTCGTCTGACGGCTGCGGCTCGCCGCCTCCGCCGAGCAAGGCGCGGGCGCCCCGATTGCCTAACGCTGTCTGAACGGATGCGCCTTCTGGTGCCAGGCCCAGGCGGTGCGGATGACCGTCGCCAGGTCGGAATGGCCAGGCACGAAGTTCAGCACCTTTCGCGCAGCGGAGGGATCCGCGACCAGATAAGTCGGATCGCCGGCGCGGCGCGGCTTGACGGTGTGCGGCACCTCGCGGCCGGTCTCCTGCCTGATCGCGTTCAGGATCTCGCGCACGGAAAAGCCGGAGCCGGTGCCGAGATTGAAGCTGCCGCCGGCATGCCCGTCTTCCAGGAGCTTCAGGGCCGCGACATGCGCCGCGGCGAGGTCGGTGACGTGGATGTAGTCGCGGATCGCGGTTCCGTCGGGCGTGTCGTAGTCGTCGCCGAACACCGCGAAGTCGACATGGCCCTGCAGCGCCATCATGGCGCGGGGAATGAGGTGGGTTTCATTGTCGCGCAGCTCGCCGATGCCGCCGGCCGGATCGGCGCCGCTGGCGTTGAAATAGCGCAGGCAGAACGCGCCAAAGCCGTAGGCCGAGCGGTAATCGGCGAGCATCCGCTCGATCATCCATTTCGACGCGCCATAGGGGTTGATCGGTACGCAGGGAAAGTCTTCCGGCAGCTCCTTGGAATCGGCATTGCCGTAGACGGCGCCGGTCGAGGAGAACACGATGCGTTGGCAGCCTGCGTTGCGCATCGCCTGCAACAGCGACAGCGTGCCTTGCACGTTGCTGATGTAGTATTTCTGCGGTTCGGTCATGGACTCGCCGACCAGGCTCGCCGCCGCGAAGTGCATCACCGCCGTGATTTTGTGGTCGGCGAAGGCGCGTGCCAGCGCCGTGCCGTCGAGCAGATCGCCCGTCACCAGGGGGCCGGCAACGAAGCTGCGATGACCTGTCGAGAGATTGTCATAAACGACGGGCTGATAGCCGGCGGCGGTCAATGCGCGGCAGGCATGCGAGCCAATATAGCCCGCGCCCCCAGTGACGAGGACAGTCGGTCGGTCGGTCATATCGTCTTCTGCTCTTCTCTTAGCGGAGGGGTCGGTTGCGGCTGAAGAGAAGATAGAGCGCGCGGGGGTTGGTGGTCAAATAGCGCCAGAACAGGCGGCGCGGCTCGAGCAAGGTGCGCCACGCCCATTCGAGTCCGACCCTCTGCATCCATTGCGGCGCGCGGGAACGGCTGCCCGACAAAAAGTTGAACAGGCCGCCTGATGTCTTGATAACGCCAACATTGGTCAGGTACGGCGTGAATTCCTCCACGAATGCCTGCTCGTTGGGCACGCCGAGCGCGACCCACAGATAGTCCGGCGCAAGCGCGTTGATCTCCTCGACTTTGGCGCGCAGCGCCTCGCCTCGCAGATAGCCGTGGCTGCGCCCGATGATCTTGAGGTCCGGATACATCTTCTGGACGTTCTCGACGGCCACGATGTTTTCAGCCTCGCTGGCGCCGAACATGTAGAAGGTGCGGCCGACCGCTTCCGCCTTGCGCGCGACGACGTGGAACAGGTCCGTGGTCGCGACGCGCTCGGGCAGGGGAAACCAGGATTGCAGCCTCGAGGCCGCCACCAGCGGCTGGCCGTCGGCGTTGATCAGGTCGGCGGCGCGGAACAGGCGCTCTGTCTGCGGTTCCGTCGAGCAGCGCGCCAGCACCTCGCCATTGGCCGAGGTCAGGAACAACGGACGGCCGATGCGATTGTCGGGATCGGTCGCTTCGATCATGAAATCGGCGGTCGCTTCCAGATCGATCGCGGCCATGCGGAGCCCGCCGACGGTGATTCGCGGCACGTCGGCCGTTGCTGCCCGTCCGTCGAGGTTGACGCGACGCTCAAGCATATTGTCTGCCTCGCTGGCGCGTTTGGATTGCAGGGGTGAGCTCGTCCAGCACGACGCCGACGAGCTTGCGCTCGGCGCGGCCCAGCGCGGTCAGGATCTCTTCCAGGCTGTCGTTGATGTCGAGGCTGGTCGGCAGCACCGCCACCAGCGCGTCGGTGTCGTCGAGCAGCTTGCGGCCGCCGGCAAGAAGCGGCATCGCGGGACCGTCGAGGATCACAAGGTCATAGCCGCCTGCGGAACGCGCCTGCGCAATCGCCTTGCGGATCGCGTCGGCAGCCTTGCCGGCGTCACCCTCGCCGGCCGGCAGCACCGAAATGCCGTTGACCGTCTTGATCTCGCGTGCGGCCTTGCTACCGATCGAGAGCCAGCCGAGCCTGCTCGGCTCGCTCTTGCCGGGGCGGCTGACCTTGTTCGAGAGCACGTGGGCCTGATGGTCGGCATCGATCATCAGCACGCGGGCGCCGTCGCGCGCTGCCGCGAGCGCGAAATTCAGCGCGATCACGCTGCGCCCGGTGGTGTCGCCGGCGCCGACGAGCGCGATGACCGGCATCCTCTTGTCGCCGGCGCGCCGGGCTACGGTAGTGCGCATATCGCGCCAGGCGTTGAGCAGTTTCGTCAGGGGAAAGCCGGGCCGCAACGTCGGCCAGCCCAGCCGGGTGAGGTCGATGCCGCCGCCGGTGGCGAGAATCGCTCCGAGCGTGTGGATGACGTCGGCCTCCTGGAGGCGCGCGATCAGCGGCTTTTCGATCAGGGGCTTTTCGACCATCGCAGGCTGCAGCGATGGCGCGGCAAGTTCGGGCAGGGCCTGCGCCACTTCCTGAGGTCGCGAGACCTGAGGAGGTTGCGGAGCTTCCGGAGCCGGCAAAACCTCGGGAGTGCGCGTTCTCTCCGGTGCCGGCTTGCCCGCACGGCGGGCTGGCGCGGGCGCCGGCGCGCCGACGAGCAGGAGTTCGACCGCGGCGAACCAGCTTGACGCCGCGAGCGCGCCGAAGATGAAGCCGATCATGGCGAACAGACTCATGGCGGGCGGGAACGAGCGCCGCTGCGGCACCGTCGCTTCGCCGATGACGCGGGCCGCCGAGGTGTTCAGCGTCTCCTGCTCCTCGGTCTCGCGCGAGCGCTTGAGGAAGGATTGATAGACGTCGCGGCTGGCATCGGCCTCGCGCTCGAGTTCGCGCAGCCGGACGGCGGCCTGGCTGAGCTGTACGCTCTGCCGCTTCTGCGCTTCCATGGCCCGGTTGAGCGAGGCCTCATAGTCGCGGGCGCGCGTCAGATCGTTCTTGGCCGACTGGGCGAAGCGATCGATCTCCTCGCTGATGGTGCGCTTGAGATCCTCGACCTGCTTCTCGGTCTGGCGCAGCGCCGGATGGCGCGGCCCGAGCTCGCCGGCCTGCTCAGCATATTTCTTGCGGGCATCGGCATATTGCGCGCGCAAATTCGCAATCGTCGGCGATTGCAGCGCCTCCGGGATCGCGCCGGCATCGGCAGCGGTACGGCGGCTCGCCTCGATCTGGTCGAGCCGCGCCTGCGCATCCATCGTCGCCGCGCGGGCTGCGGAAAGCCGCTGGTTGCTGGCGGAGAGCTGCTGATCGCTGATCAGCGCATCCTGGCTGCCGACGAAATTGTTCTGGGCCTTGTAGGTCGCAAGCGCGGTCTCGGCGTTGCGCAGCCGCTCGCGCAGCTCCTTGAGGCGGCCGGAGAGATCGTTGGTGGCGCGCCGTGCGGCCGAAGCCTGCGAGTTGCGGGACTCGGTGAGGTAGGCATTGGTCAGCGTGTTGGCGAGCATCGCCGCTTTCGCCGGATCCGTCGACCAGACCTCGATGTCGACGATGAAGCTCTTTTCGGTCTTGCGGATCGTGATGTGCCTGTTCAGCGCCTCGAGCGCCGCAAGCTGCACTTCCTTGTTGTCCGCTGCAGAGGGAGCGCGGGGCTGCAGGCCGATCAGGCCGAGCAGCGACGACATCAGGCTCTGGCCGTCGCTGCCGCCGCCGAACTCCGGGTCCTTGTCGAGACCAGCCTGCTGGATCACCTTGAGCAGCACGCTGTTGGAGGTGATTAGCCGCGCCTGGCTCTCCACCACCATGGACATGCCGGAGACGTCCTGCGCGCGCGGCGTGAGCTCACGATCGACGAGCTGAAGCTCGCGCGGATCGACATAGAGCTGGGCGGTGGCGGTGTAGCGGGGCGTCAGGCTCTTGCCTACGGTAACGGCAAGCGTTGCGCCGAGCAGGGCAGCCGCGGCAATCGCGATCTTGCGCCGCCAGAGCAGATTGGCGAGCTCCAGCACGTTGAAGCTGGCCTGGGGCCGCTGTTGCGGCGACTCCGGTCTGGCCCGATCTATCGGCTGGTTATAGTCAAGCATGATCCCCAGCTTTCATTCCAACTGCCGCAGGCTGAGGGGCTACTCTTCGCTCTACGCCATGCACCCGGGATATAGGTGCCCAATCAACGCAACAGGGAAAATTAACCATACTCATTGAGGGACTATTCACCGAAATGGCAAACAAAGCGTTTAAGCGCTTGCCACTCCGCGGTGCGTCCTCGTGACGCCAGCGATGCCGGGGCTCCCTGGAGATTAACGGTTCGTTACCGCGCGCGGCATGGCTGCGAGGCTGGGCTTGTTCTGCAATGGGCCGCGCGCGCGCCATGGTCGTCAGCTCTTCCGCAGGATGACGTGATAGTCGCCGCGGCGGACGTCGGTCCCGCGCGAAAGCATGGTATTCAGCACGGCGGCGCCGGCGTCCACGAGCGCCGCGAACAGCGGCTTGCGCCGGCGCATCTCGGGATAGCGCGGACTCTCGACCTCGCGGCGGTAGATCATCTCAAGGCCGTTGGCAGCCGCGAAGGCTTCGAGGCGGGGCAGCGTCACCAGCGGATGAAAGAAGGTCGGGAATGGCGGCTCACCGGGCATGCCGGCATCCTTGATGCCGCGGATGTGCCGGTAGAACCAGACGTGAAACCAGTGCGGCGAATATTTGGTGACGACGCCGGACAGCGAGCGGGGATTGGGCGCGCCGATCAGGATCATGCCGCCGCGCTTGAGCGCATCGCGGAAATTCAGGAGCGCGGCGTCGACATGGGGCAGATGCTCGATCACGTTGTAGCAGATCACGAGATCGAAGGTCTCGCGCCCGAAGCGGTAAGTCTGCACGTCGCCGAGGATAGCCTCGTCCGCGTAGGTGTTGTTGCGGACCTGGTCCTCGTCGATGTCGACGACGGTGACCTTGCTGCGTCCAGGCAATTCCGGTGGCAGAACGCTGCACGAGCCGCCGCCGGCTTCATAGATGGCGAGCTGGCCTTGCGGCAGCTCGCGCCGCAGCAAATCGTGAACGGCGAGCAGGCTGTCGCGGGCTTCGCCCGGGACGAGATCGTGAAGTGCCTGGACGGGGGACGCGGCTGCGGGAATCTGGATCGCCGTGGCTGTCGCAAAATCAATCGTGGCTGGCTTGTTCATATTTTCTGACCGCGCTTGTTCTATTCAAATTTACAGGAAAAATATCGCGAGCCCGAAGAGCAAATCTGATGCCGCGCCGTCTCACCGGTCGCAGTGCTTACGGTCGGGTTAATGCGCATGCGCATTAACTACGGCATTGTTCATGTTGGACCGTTGCCCGCGCAATGGACCGCGAATTGCAGTATCACGCGCGAAAGTTTGGCGCCGGAAAACACGCGAAAACGGTAAAGTGCTTGATGTAGCCGGAGATTGCGGATTTGCGCCGGCGTGCTGCGCGCGCCAGCCGTTCGTTTTGGGACGCATCCGTCCCGCGACGATGTGCCGTCGCGGGACGTACGAATGAAGCAGGGCTTTTTCAATATATCTCGGACATCTAGAACGTCATGACATTGATCCCGACAGACCTGTCTGCCACGCGTATCTCGGATGCCGTGCGCGATCCCAACCGGGAGATCGCGGCAAGCTCCGCGGTCATCGACCTGTCGGTCGGTATCGTCGTCTGCATTCCCTGCTTCCGCCGTCCGCAGCATCTGCGGTTGACGCTGGAGTCGCTGGCGAACCAACGGACCCCGCGTTCCTTTGCCGTCGTCATGGTCGAGAACGATGCCGCGCAGCGCGAGAGCGCGCCGGTTGCCGCGGAATTTCTGGCCGCCGGCAGGCTGCAGGGCGTCTGCCTCGTCGAGAAGCGGCAGGGCAATTGCCAGGCGATCAATGCTGCGTTCGAGACGGCGCAGGCACTGTTTCCTGCTGCAACCCGCTTCCTGATGATCGACGACGACGAGATCGCGTCAAGCGACTGGCTCGAACTGATGGTCCGCACCGCGGAGGCGACCGGCGCCGACGTGGTCGGCGGGCCGGTGCTGCCTGTGTTCGACGACGACAGCAAGCCGTGGCTGTCGCGTCATCCCGCTTTCCGTCCCGCCTACGACTATTCCGGCGCGGTGCCGCTGATCTATGGCTGCGGTAATTGTCTGATCACGCGCGCGGCCTTCGAGCGGTTCGATCGTCCCGCGTTCGACCTGCGCTTCAATTTCCTCGGCGGCGGCGATTGCGATTTCTTCGTGCGGTGCCGTGATGCCGGCATGATCTTCCACTGGACGGCGGAGGCCGTCATCACCGAGACCGTACCGCAAAGCCGCACCAGCCTCGGCTGGATCGCCAAGCGTGGCCTGCGCATCGGCGCGATCAATTATCGCGTGCAGTACAAGGCCGCGCAGAGCGCGACGGCGCGGGCGCAGGTGTTCGTGCAGATGCTCGGACGGTTGCCGCTCTCGCTGATTCGGTCCGCAGGTCTGTTGACGTCGTCGAAGGCCGTCGTCGCGATGCATCCTGTGATGGTCGCGCTCGGCTCGATGCTCGCGGCGCTCGGGATCGAGCCGAAGCCTTATGAGGCCTCGAAGATCGTGTCGTGACGATCAGATGCCGAAGCGGGCGAGGACGGTCCTGGCCGTGGCGCGCGGCAACGCCTTGAGCGAGCGCCGGCCGACCATTCCAAGATAGCCAAAAGCCTGGCGATATCGGCCGAAACGAACCGCCTGCATCGCCGAGTAGGTGATGAGATGAAGTTCGGCGGCGAGGCGCAGTCCGGCCGCCGTGCCCTCGGGGAGGCGTGCCAGGATCAACCCGTCGTCGAATACCCGCGCGATGGCAGGGAAGAAATCCTTCGGCGTCCGCACCGCCGCGTTCATGGTGTTGGCGGTGTGCAGGCGATAATCGAGCAGCAGTTTTGGCGCGAACTCGAATTCACCGATTGCGGCGAGGCGGCACCAGCAATGCCAATCCTCGCAATATCTGAGCGAGGTGTCGAAACCGCCGATGGCACGGAAGGCTTCCGCGCGTGCCAGCGCAATACCGCCGTTGACGATGAAATTGCCGGCGGCGAGCCGCGTCAGCACGTCGCCTGACGGCTTCCGGCGCCCCTTCAGCAGGCCGCGCCGGCCGATCTGATGTCCTTCGCTGTCGATCGTGTTGTAATCGCCATAGACGAGCACCGCCTGCGGAGCCCCGCGTGCCGCCTCCAGCAGTGCCGCCACTGCGCCGGGGCGAAGGCGGTCGTCGGCATCGAGGAAGAGCAGCCAGTCGCCGCGGGCATACCGCGCACCGAGATTGCGCGCCGCCGACACGCCGGCGGAATCGTTTGTGATCAGGCGCAGTCGCGGATCGCGAATGCCGCGGACGACGCCGGTGGTGTTGTCGGTCGAGCCGTCGTCCACGACGATCACTTCGCTCACCTCGCCCTGCGCCAGTGCGCTGGTGAGGGTCTCGCCGACATAGGCCGCAACGTTCTTGGCGGGAATGACGACGGACACCGACCAGGTCGAGCTCGACGGCAGCGGCTGGCGTAGCGCCGGAACGAGGCGTGTGGTGGCCGGCAAATCGAGAACGTCTTCGGCGGTGATCTGAGCCACGGCTCGCCTTTAAGAGTCTGTTAACCAGGACGCATGAGCTGATTGAATGATGCGGTCGATCGCAACATGGGCAGGCCTGCGAATGATACCCGCATTACAGCCAGATCGTTGTCGGGAAGCCGTGCGCGGCGCTGGTTTCGTCAATTAGCGTTAAGCCGCTGGCATTAAGCCTGTGGCAAATTTGGAAGAGTGCGACCGCCGGTCCCATGCGAGAATGCGCATCCGGTTGCCGCGGATGGATCCAGTGCCCGCAAAGACATTCGAACACGACCCAGATACGATGATCCTCAACCTCTTTTATGAGGACAAGGACGATCGCTGGTTTCCCGGCGACCGGCATCTGCGGCGCATGGCGCGCCGGTTGCTGCTCGGCGAGCCGCGCATGAGCGGCCAGCTTCGCGTGTTCCTCAATCTCTGTGCGGGGCTCGATCGGCTCGGCATCCGCTACCGGGTCAACGATTACGGCTACATCGCGCGGCATCCCGACGAGCTCGCCTGCATCGTCGGCCGCACCTTCCTGCTCGACAAGTTCGCGTGGAAGAACCCGATCCTGCTTGGCGTCGCCGCCCACAATCATCCGCTCGACGACCTCGATTTGTTCAAGCGTCTGCCGGTGAAAAAGGTTGTGGTGCCCGGCCCCTGGTACGTCGACATGTACCGGCCGTACTGGCCCGAGACTGAGGCTTGGCCGGTCGGCATCGACACCGATCTCTGGGCGCCGTCGCGGGCCTCTCAGAAGGCCGTCGATGTGCTGATCTACGACAAGGTCCACTGGGACCGCGAGCGCTATGCGCCGGAGTTGATCGAACCCGTCCGCGCCCGCCTGCGCAGAGAGGGACGCTCGTTCACGGAGCTGCGTTATGGCAGCTACAAGGAAGAGGATTATCAGGCGGCGCTGGCGCGTTCGCGCGCGATGATCTTCCTGTGCCAGAACGAGAGCCAGGGCATCGCCTATCAGCAGGCCCTGTCTTGCGGCGTGCCGGTATTCGCCTGGGATCCGGGCGGCCCGTGGCGAGACCCCGATTACTATCCGCACCGCGTTCAGTTCGCGCCGGTGTCGTCGGTGCCGTATTGGGATGAGCGCTGCGGGGCCAAATTCGTCGACGTCGCCGGGTTCGAGGCTGGTTGGGAAAACTTCTGGGAAGGGTGTGCCGCAGGCGCGTTCGATCCGCGCGGCTATATCCTGGACAGCCTCACGCTGGAGCAACGGGCGCTGCAATATTACGAGATTGCGCGGAGCATCGTGCGGCAGCCGGCGGCGCAGACTTCCGAAAGGCCTGGTGATGGACGCTCAATGGGGTTGAGCCAGGACCTCGAGCTTCACCGGCGTCACCAAGTGTCTTGAGCCATGGACCGCAGCGCCGCCGACATGACCGACCTCGAGGCCCGACCGTTGGGCCGCGCCTTCCGCGACGGCCTGGCGCAGCTGAATGCCGTGCAGGCGGCGCGCTGCCTCGTCGCCGTCGCCTCGCTGCTGCTGGTGCTGGTGACGCTCGATCCGTTCCCGGACCTGCGGAATCCCGACGTCACCACCGTCGTCGGCGGACGAATGGCGCTGGCCTATGTGTCCTGGGGACTGCTCGCTGCGGTCGCGGCGCTGCTCGTCGCCACCACGGATGCGCCCGCGCTGAAGACCCTGGTGACGCCGCTTCATCTCTGCCTCGTGGGCTGGCTGGTGATCAACATCGTCCTCTCCGAAAGCCGCGGCGTTTCGATCCAGCGCTTCGTGCTCGCCGCCAGCGTGACGTCGCTCGCCGTCCTGCTGCCGTTGCTGCCGCCGACGCAGCGCAGCTTCAACTTGTGTTTGGGCGGGGCCGCGCTGGTGCTGCTCGCGCTCTGCTATCTCGGCGTCTTCCTCGCCCCGCAATATTCGATCCACACCGGGCTTGATATTGGCGAGCCGCAGCTTGCCGGCGACTGGCGCGGCAGTTTTGGCCATAAGAACATCGCCTCACCCGTGATGACCATCCTGGTCTATGTCGGCATCTACCTGGCCGCCGTCGGCTCGTTCGTGATGGGTCCCGCGATCGCCGCGCTGGCCGGCATCTTCCTGATCTTCACCGGCGGCAAGACGTCGTCGGTGCTGTGCCTTGCGATCTACGCGCTCGCGTCGCTGGTCTACGTGACGCCGAGCCTGTGGCTGAAGCGGATCATCTGCTTCGTGCCGCTGATCGTGATGAACCTGCTGACGGTTGGCAGTGTCTTGAGCCCGGCGTTGGGAGCGATGACGCGCTTGCTGCCGCTCGATCCGACCTTCACCGGCCGCTCCGCGATCTGGGAGTTCGCGCTCGCGGCCGTCGCCGAGAAGCCGGTCATCGGTCACGGCTATGCGGCCTTCTGGGATGATGTCACGGCACGGCAGACCGCCCAGGGCGCCGAATGGGCGACGTCGGCGGCGCATAGCCACAACAGCTATCTCGACCTCGCGGTCACCATCGGTCTGCCGGGACTGCTGCTTGTGATCCTCATCTTCGTGCTCGCACC
The DNA here is from genome assembly GCF_054863005.1 of Bradyrhizobium sp. 25ACV. Classification (NCBI taxonomy): domain Bacteria; kingdom Pseudomonadati; phylum Pseudomonadota; class Alphaproteobacteria; order Hyphomicrobiales; family Nitrobacteraceae; genus Bradyrhizobium; species Bradyrhizobium sp. 25ACV. Next base: position 24,359 of record NZ_JAVAYO010000007.1, on the reverse strand, counting down.
GCTCGGCAATTTCCAGTCAGCCCAGGCTCACAGTCGCAGTGGGGCGCTGGCAAAGCTGTTCCTGACCGTTTGGCTGTTTGGCCTGTATTACGGCGCGACCGAGACCTTCCTGCTCGAACGGCAAAATCCGATCTGGTTCATGTTCGCGCTCGCGGTGGCCGGCCTGCACTTCCTCGCCAGGTTCCAATGTGTCGAGCAGATGGAACCGCAGCGCTGACAGCTTGTCGCAGTCGGGGCGATGGTGGCATCGGCTTAACGATTGAGCGGCTACGTCTCTTCTGGTGTGCGACAAAACATAATCTATCTCGAAACATTCAGTAATCGTATGCCCCGCAGATGACGTTCCTCAGCGTCGAGCAACCAGATGGCCTCGTGTCCAGCACGTCGAACATCGCTGTCGATTTCGTGCGTGACTGGCGGCAGGCCGCGTCGCGTCTGAGCGCCGGGCATCGCACCGCATTCCAGCATGGTTACTGGCTCGATGCATGGTATGAGGCGTTTCACGATCTTGCGCCGCTGATCGCGATGATCTCGGATGCCGCCACCGGCAAGGACATCGCGGTGGTGCCGATGGTCAGCCACATCAGGCGCGGCATCCGCATCGTCGAATTCGCCGATCTCGGCGTCTCTGATAACAACGCGCCGATGCTGGCGCTCGATGCCGCGTTGGACGCGGCGGCGATGGATGCGATCAGCGGGGCGCTGGTGGAGGCGTTGCGCGCCTTGCCGGACCGCTTTGACCTGCTCCGCCTGAAGAAGATGCCGACCCAGGTCGGCGGCAAGCCGAATCCGCTGGTGTCGCTCGGGCGGATCGGATCCTCATCGCTCAACGGCAATGTCGTGCTGCTGGGCGACGACTATGAGGACTACCAGGCCTCGATCAAGCGCATGCAGATGCCGCGTTGCTGGCGCGTCTTCAGCCGGCACGAAGGCGCGCGGTTCGAGATCGCCGCCGACGTTGCGCGCGCGCATGAGCTGCTGGACGTGATGGATGTCCAGCAGCAGGCGCGCATGCGCCAGCTCGGCTCGCGGTTCGTCCTCAACGACGACGCCCATGCCCGGTTTTACCGCGAGGTCGCCCGCCAGGGCGTTGCGGAAGGCTATGCAGTCGTCACAGCGCTCGTCTGCGATAGGGATATTGTCGCCACCGCGTTCGGCGTCAGATCCGGCGCGACCTATTACCTCCTACGCATCAGCCACGCCGGCAATTCATGGTCGAGCTGCTCGCCGGGACTGCTCGTCGCCGAGCGCACGATGGCGGCGCTGCATGCAGAGGGCGTGCGCCGTTTCGACCTCAGCATCGGCAATCAGGATTACAAGCGACGCTTTGGCGCCGAGAGGGTGCCGCTGACCGACGTCAGCATCGCGCTGTCCTGGCGCGGCGGTCCGTTTGCTTGGCGCGACCATGCCGCGCAGGGTCTGCGTCGCTATCCCGCGCTCGCCGACGTCGCTGCGAGGGCGATACGCAAGATGCGCTGACAGCGGCTGTCTGCTCGCCCGTCACCTCGGAAGGCCCGCGCAGAAGGCATCCAGCAATGCGCGACCCTGCGGCCAGTCGCTGAGCCCGCTCGACCCATTGATGTGGCCGAGTGCGCCCGGCACGATGAGGCCGGACTGCCAGGCGCGTGCGCGCCGCTGTGTCACCTCGAGGCTGCCATAGGGATCGTTCGTGCTGGCGATGATGAGCGAAGGGAAGCGCAGCGCGCGGTCGGGGACCGGCTTGAACGCGGCGGCCTCCGCGGGGAAGCTGGTGCCGTCAGGATCGGGGACCGCGACCAGAAATGCGCCCGCGATCGCGAATGGGAAGCGGGCGGCCCAGTGCGCCACGAGCAGGCAGGCGAGGCTGTGGGCCACCAGCACGGGCGGCTTCGCGCAGCGCCTGACCGCTCGCTCCAGCGATTGCTCCCAGTCGTCGAGCTCGGGCCGGTCCCAGCTCGTCGGCTGAAATCGTTTGAAGCACGCATCACTGCGCTCCCAGAGCGTCTGCCAATGGGTGTCGCCGGAGCCGCCTAGGCCGGGCAAGGTGATGATGTCGTGCATGATCGTCCCGTGATATCTGAAATGGAGGCGCAGTGTGGCCGGTCACGGTGCTGCGTGACATGGCAAGTCATCGGCGGAATCGATCATCTGCCGATGATCTCAAGGCGGAATGGAGAATTTTCTTGGATCGTTTCGGAAGCATCGACGCCAAGGACCTGAAGATCCTCGAGGCGCTGCAGGCCAATGCGCGCGTGCCATTGTCCGAGCTTGGCCGTTCCGTCGGCCTGTCCCAGCCGGCCGTCTCCGAGCGCGTCAAGCGGCTGGAGGAAGCCGGAATCATCGAAGGCTACGGTGCCCGGATCAACCCGCGCGCGCTCGGGCTCGGCCTGATGGCGCTGGTGCGCCTGCGCACGTCGCATGAGCACATCAAGACCTGCCTGAAAAGATTCAGCGAGATTCCGTACATCATCGAGGTCCATCGCGTGACCGGCGATGACTGCTTCGTGCTGAAAGTGCTGGTCCCGGCGCCGGAAGATCTCGAGACGATCGTGGACCGCATTGCCGGATTCGGCACTGTGACGACCTCGCTGGTGCTGCGGAGCGAACCGGCGCGGCCGATCGGCCGCGAGCTCGTCAGGAAGAAGACCGAGCGGAGCTGAGGCGGCATTCCCGAAAGAGAATGCCGCCCGTCGCATCACCGTGCAGCTCAGCCGTATAGCTCAGCCATGGAGCTTCTTGGCGGTCTCCGCGATCTGGCGGCCCTGATAGCGCGCGCCGGCGAGCTCGTTGCCGCTGGGCTGGCGGCTGCCGTCGCCGCCGGTGATCGTGGTGGCGCCGTAGGGCGCGCCGCCGGTGACTTCGTCGAGCTTCATCTGGCCGGCGAAGCCGTAGTTCATGCCGACAACGACCATGCCGAAATGCAGGAGGTTGGTGATGATCGAGAACAGCGTCGTCTCCTGGCCGCCATGCTGGGTCGCGCTCGACGTGAAGGCGCCGCCGACCTTGCCATGCAGTGCGCCCTTGGCCCAGAGCCCGCCGGCCTGATCGAGGAAGTTCGCCATCTGCGAAGCCATGCGGCCGAAGCGGGTGCCGGTGCCGACGATGATCGCGTCGTAATTGGCGAGATCCTCAATCTTGGCGATGGGGGCGGCCTGATCGACCTTGTAGTAGGAAGCTTTGGCGACCTCGGCCGGCACCAGCTCCGGCACGCGCTTGATGTCGACGGTGGCGCCGGCCTCGCGCGCGCCTTCGGCGACGGCGTTGGCCATCGCCTCGATATGGCCATAGGCGGAATAATAGAGGACGAGAACTTTGGTCATGGTGGTCTCCGTTGGGGGATTAGTTTGAATGGTTGTTTGAGGCCGTGATGGCCGGGACAAGCCCGGCCATGACGGAGAGCGTGTTTACGCTGCGTCGACGAGCACGAGCTCGGTGTCCTCGAGCGCGGTGATCTTCAGCCGGTCCTCGTCGCGGATCGCGGCGCCGTCGCGGGCGTTGACGCGCACGCCGTTGATCTCGACAGCACCCGCTGCGGGCACGAGGTAGAGATGCCGCGACTTCTGCGGCGCGTACTCCGCGCTCTCGCCGGCCTTCAGCGTAGTGGCGAGCACCCGCGCATCGGCGCGGATCGGCAGCGCGTCCGTGTCACCTTCGATCCCGCTCGCGATGGTGACGAGCTTGCCGGAGCGATCCGCCTTCGGAAACGGCTTCGAACCCCAGGTCGGCTGTCCGCCGCGCGTCGTCGGCTCGATCCAGATCTGGAAGATCCGCGTCAGGGTCGGTTCCAGATTGTACTCGGAGTGGCGGATGCCGTTGCCGGCACTCATCACCTGCACGTCGCCCGCTTCAGTGCGGCCCTCGTTGCCAAGACTGTCCTGATGGGTGATCGCGCCCTCGCGCACATAGGTGATGATCTCCATGTTGGCGTGGGGATGGGCGGGAAAGCCGGTGTTCGGAGCGATCTCGTCGTCGTTCCACACCCGCAATGCGCCGTGACCCATGTTGTTGGGGTCATAATGGCCAGCGAAGGAGAAATGATGCTTGGCCTTGAGCCAGCCGTGATCGGCGCCGCCGAGCTTGTCGAAAGGTCTGAGTTCGATCATCTGCGTAATTCCTTTGACTTGAGGGGGTGGCGCCTCGATCAGGCGCCGAACCCGCCGTCGACGTTGAGCACAGTGCCGGTGACGAAAGAGGCGTCCGGGCTTGCGAGGAAGACGATTCCGGCGGCGACTTCCTCGGGACGGCCGAAGCGTTGCAGCGCGTGCTGCTTGCGCTGGGTCTCGGCGAATTCGCCGCCATCCTTCGGATTCATGTCGGTGTCGATCGAGCCGGGCTGCACCACGTTCACGGTGATGCCGCGCGGGCCGAGATCGCGTGCGGCACCCTTGGTGTAGCCAACCACGGCGGCCTTGGTGGCGACGTAGTCGGCAAGGCCCGGGAATGAGGCGCGGTCGGCGAGCATGGAGCCGACGGTGACGATGCGGCCGCCTTCACCCATCAGCTGCGAGGCGGCGCGGATCGCCGCGATCACGCCGTGCACGTTGACCTGGTCCTGGCGGGCGAGGGCATCCGTGTCGGCATTGGCGTCGTCGATGGCACCGCCGGCGGCGACGCCGGCATTGTTGACGAGGATGTCGAGATGGCCGAATTCCTTGGCGACGTCGTTGACGAGCTGCGTGACGTCCTTCGCGGAAGCCTGGTCCGCCCTGAAAGCGCGGGCCCTGACGCCCTTGGCCTTCAACTCGGTGACGACGGCTTCCGCCTTTTCCGGCGAGGCCACATAGCTGATGGCGACATCCGCGCCTTGGTCGGCGAGAGCGCGGGCAGAGGCCGCGCCGATGCCGCGCGAACCGCCGGTGACGAGGGCGACCTTGCCTGAGAGCTTCTTGGTCATTGGATTTCTCCAGTCCTGAATGTCTGATGACCCCTTGGATAAGCCTCCTTCTGTGGTATAGAAATAGAAACTGTTGAAACGCATTGTTTCCATAAATATCCAGATGGATAGCCGCCATGGCAAAACTTCCCGATTTCGAGGCGCTCGCGATCTTTGCAAAAGTCGTGGAATTACGGTCGTTTGCGGGGGCCGCGAGCGAGCTCGTCATGTCCAAGGCGACTGTGTCCAAGGCGGTCACACGCCTGGAGGAGCGGCTCGGCGCCCGGCTGTTCAACCGCACCTCACGCCGGCTTGCGCTGACCGACGCCGGGCACAAGCTCGCCGAGCGCGCGACGCGGCTGCTGACCGACGGCGAAGCGGCAGAGAACGAGGCGTTGGCGCAATCGGTGGCGCCGCGGGGCCTGGTGCGGCTCGCCGTGCCCATGACGTTCGGCATCAAGGCGGTGGCGCCGCTGCTGCCTGAGTTCTTTGAGGCCTATCCGGAAGTCTCAGTCGATCTGCATTTGAGCGATGCGACCGTCGACCTGATCGGCGAGGGCTTTGACATGGCGGTGCGGATCGCGCGGCTGCCGGACTCCTCGCTGATCGCACGGCGGCTCTTCACCATGCCGCGCTTCACCGTGGCCGCGCCGTCCTATCTGAAGCGCCACGGCCGGCCGACGCATCCGATGCATCTGGCCGAGCACAAATGCTTCAGCTACGCCTATCTGTCGACGCCGAACATCTGGCACTACACCAATTCAGCCGGCGAGCAGGCCAGCGTGCGCCCGGGTGGACAGCTCCGCGTCAACAACGGCGAGGCCGTGATGCCGGCGTTGATCGCTGGGCTCGGCATCGCCGAGCTGCCCGAATTCATCGTTGGCGAAGCGATCTCATCGGGCGCCGTCGAAGTGATCCTGAAGGACTGGAAACAGGCCGAAGGCGCCGTGCACCTGGTGACCCCACCCGGCGGCCCCCGTCCCGCCCGCGTCGAAGCGCTCGGCGATTTCCTCGCGGCCAAGCTGCCGGGCACCTGCAAGCGGCGGGCGCGTGGGAAGGTCAAGGCGTCGTAAGAGAGCGAGCGGCCTCGACCGTCATTGCGAGCGCAGCGAAGCAATCCAGTCTGTCTCTGCGGAGATAGTCTGGATTGCTTCGTCGCTTCGCCCCTCGCAATGACGGAGCCGGACTACACCACCTTTACGCCGTCGATGGCGACGATACGCAGGGGTGGCTTCAGCGTGCCTTCCAATTGTGTCTTCAATTCGTGGACGCGCGGGTCGCGCGAGCGGGCTGCGCAGACGCCGTATTGCTGGACAGATTGCGCCAAGGCGCGCCGCGCTTCCGGTGTCCGCGTCAATTCGGGCTTCGACAGCCGCAACACGATCGCCGCGAGATTCACCAGCATCTCGTCCAGCGCGACGTCGATGGTCGCCAGATTCCGCATCGCTCACTCTCCTCGGGAGGGCAACAGCGGGTCCGGACATGCGTTCCTGGCCAAGCCGGACATGGCTAACGCTTCGTAAACGTCTTGTTCTTGCCGCCTGGCGCGTTAGGCTGGCCGCACAAAAGAAAATCAGCGGAAGGCACCATCATAGATCGACCCGATCTCCTGCGCGCCGTTGCGGCATTGCCGCTTTTAACCAAGCAGTTTCCCAAGGCGAAGAAACGCTAGGCGCCGTCGCGTTGCGGTCATAGACTTTGTTGTCTATATCCGCGCCGCGTTTTGCTTCCTGCTTCGTGTTTCTCAACAACCCGATCGACCGCTACATGATGCTTCGTCTTGTTTGCCTCGTCCTGTTCGCACTGTGCCAGGCCGGTCCCGCGCAGGCGCAAACCACCCAGCCCGCGACGGTTGCCAAGCCGGCAAAGAACGCGCCTTCCAAGCCGGCACCTGCTTCGCGGTCCACGCCGCAAGCTGCAGGACCGTGCGTCGGCGTGATATCGCTGCTGGGCGATCGCTTCATCGTGAAGAAGATCGGCGCGACCGTGTTCGGCAACGAGAACAAGGAGGTTTTGGTCGACGGTTTCGGGCTCGATGACCTCGTCGTCGAGCGTGTGAGGGCCGCGGTCGGCTCCGGTTTTGTCGTCCGCAGGATCGCCGCCGATAGATCCGCATTCAGTTCCTACGATCCAGGGCTTGGCATGTTCGTTCGCAGCGACAAGGCCGGCGCCATCGTCCGACAAGTTGCCGGTCAGGCCGGATGCAAACGCTATGTCGTCGTGATCAAGGGAATACGCCAGGGTGGATTCTTCGGCATCGGTGTCATGAAGGGCAGCCCATTGTACAACATGGCCGACATCTACGCGGTAATACGGATCTACGTTCATGACGGGCAAAGCTTCGATATTCTGAAGAGCGGCGAAGGCTCGATCAGCGGAAGCAACTTTATGACCGGGCCGCCGACGCTGCGTATCGATTGGGCGCAGTGGCCAGAACCGCCGGAAGCCGCCAACAATCCAGTGATGCGCGCGTCGACGCGGCAACTGCTCGGCAACGTCCTCGACAAGAGCCTGACTACCTTGTTGCAGTCGCAGTAGTTGAGGAGATCCGGCCAACCGGTCGACACCCCTCTCCAGGCCCCCTCCGGGGGGTGCAAGCGCACGGCTATCGCAACACAATCCATTTCGGTTAGGCTGCCTCCCAACAACGAAAACAATCGGGGAGGTACCAACCAATGAACCGCCGCGAACTCCTGAAGGCGGCTGCCGTGTTGCCGCTAGCACAGGCAACTTGCTCTCAATCAAGCTTTGCCCAAGCTCTTTACCCCTCGCGCAACATCACCATGATCGTGCCGTTTCCGGCCGGCGGACAGGCCGATCTCGCCGCGCGGCCGGTGGCGATGGCGCTGGAGCGGATCCTGGGCAAGGCCGTCATCGTCGACAACCGGGCCGGAGGCGGTGGCGGCTCGGTCGGCAATGCCGCGGCGGCACGTGCCGAGCCCGACGGCTACACGCTGCTGATGACGCTGTCCTCGCTCGCGGTGCTCCCCGAGGCCGACCGTCTGTTCGACCGGCCCGCCGCCTACGAGGTCTCGCAGTTCATGCCGATCGCGCGCGTGCTCGCCGATCCCACGCTGCTGGCGGTGCCGGCCTCCGCGCCATGGAAAACGGCGCAGGATTTCGTCGAGGATGCGAAGAAGCGGCCGGGTCAGATCACCTACGGCTCGTCCGGGCCTTACGGTACGCTGCATGTGGCGATGGAGATGTTCGCAAACAGCGCCGGCATCAAGCTCCTGCACGTGCCGTTCCGTGGCGCCGGTCCCGCGCTCACCGCGATCCTCGGCGGGACCGTGCAGGCGATCGCCGCCGCACCGGGGACGCTGAAGCCGCAGGTCGACGACGGCAAGCTCCGCGTGCTCGGCAATTGCGGCGCGCAGCGCATCGCGAGCTTTCCCGATGTGCCGACCTTCCAGGAACTCGGCTACAAGGACGTTGAGATGTACATCTGGGCGGGGCTGTTCGCACAGAGTTCTCTTCCCGCGCCGATCGCGACCCGCCTGCGCGAGGCGATGGCACAGGTGATGGCGAGTCCCGAGGTGCTCAAGGCCTTCGAAACCTCGGGCAGTCTCGTCGCCTATCAGGACGCGCCGGCCTTCTCCGAATTCGTCGCGACCGACAGCAAGCGGCTGATCGCGGCGGTGAAGAAGATCGGCAAGGTGGAGTAGGGGCTTTCGGTTGTTGTTTAAGCATGATCTTTTCGGAAAACCGCTGCGCACTTTTCCGGATCATGCTTCAGAATTCACTGCGGACCACGCCCCGCACGGTATGCCGGTCATATCCCGGCGCGAACGCGCCCTCGTAGGATGCCTTGAACGATGTTGCGGCCGTGAGGTCCCATCGGACCTCCGCACCGGTGAGCGCCACCGTGCGTGCGCGCTCGACGCCGGTGATCGCGAACGGAATGCCGGGCGCACCTTCGAGCGCAGCCGTAATGGTTGCTGCGTTGCCGGAAAATTCATGGCGTACGGCAAGGGTCGCGCCGAACTGCGCCGCGTGACCGTTCGGCATCATCATGCGGTGATGGGTGCGCAGGCCGGCCGTGCCGTAGCCGACGTCGAAGCTGCCGGCGCGCACCAGCTGATTGACGCCGGGCGCGCCGGTCTCGGAGAAGCTGCCCTGGCGCGTCGAATACCAGTCGGCCTTGGCAAATGGCTCGGCCGTAAAACCCCATCCGGTCTCGAAAGGACGTGCGATGCCGAACGACGCGGCAAAGGTATTCGCCCGCGAGGAAGCGGTTGCAGTCTGTCCCAGGAACGAGATCGTGCGGGAGGATTCCAGCGCCGCGAAGGAATAGCTGATGGCGGATGCGAGATTGAATCCCCCCGCTTCACCGCGTGCGTAGAAGCCGGCATGACCGGCATTGGCGTCGATGCGGTCGGCCCGGCCCGCCATGCGCAGCTGACCGGTCGATGCGCCGATCGCAAGGCCGGCCGTGAAGCCCGGCAGGCTCCAGAGATCGGCGCCGAGGGCCGCGCCGCCAACGGCCGTGCTGGTCCCGAAAGCAATGCTGCTCGCCGCCACCTTGTCCCAATTGCCGTACCCGCCGAACCAGACGCTCTGCACCGGTGCGGCGCGGCGACCACGCAGCGCCTTGCCGATCGGGTCCGCCGGCTCCGGGGCGTAAGCTGTGGCTGACATCCGCACGCTCTCGCCGCGCGACTGCGTGCCGGCGTTCCACATGAAGCTTTGGAATATGTCGGCCTGGTCCGCGGTGAAGCGGCGGCCGTCGGCGTGAATCTGGCCGGCGAGATCGTCGAGGCCGGCCTTGATGCCTGATGTATTGAGCGCGGCGAGCGTATTGATCGCGATGCCGAGCGGTCCTGATGCGCCGCCAGACTGCGCCTGATCCAGCGCGCCAGCCACTGCCGTCTGGTTCGGCGTCAGGCCCGACAGCGTTCCGAAGCCGCCGATCTGTTGCAGAAGGAAGTAGACATTGTTGGCATCGTAGCTGAGTTGCCCCGAGACCAGCGGGCTGCTCGAGGTCGTCAGCGTCGCGAACGTGCCGGTGACGCCGCCGGTCGCGGTGAGGATCGTATATTGGGTATTGGCGAGGAAGCCCGCGCCGAGCGGCACGATCTGCACCGTGCCGCCATTGAGTGTCGCCGTTCCGGTCGCTGCGATCTTGTCGGACTGGCCGCCGGGATTGATCTCGACCCGAAAGGTCGAGCCGGCGTTGAAGGTGACGTTGCCGCTGACATTGAGGGTCCCGATCGAATTGCCGGGGGCGATCGTGCCGCCATTGTTGACGACGATGCCGCCGACCGTGCCGGTGCCGCCGAGATAGCCGCCGTTGACGGTGACCACGGAGGGCAAGGTGCCGTTCACGATCAGGCCGCCGGCATCCACCGTGGTGGCGCCATTGAAGACGGTGGTGCCGATCAAGGTCCAGACGGAGTTGCCGTTTTTCTTCAGTTGCTCGAATTCGTCATATTGCAGGCCGGGGCCGAGATTGCCGAGGTCGAACGAGGCGCTGCCGATGCTGCCGAAGTTCAGCGTGTCGGTACCGCTACCGCCGCGAATGGTCCCGGTGATCGTCGAGCCAGGGGCGAGGCCAAGCAGATCATCGCCCCCGGACAGGTCGACCGCTCCGCTGATGCCGCCCGAGATGGTGCCGGGGTTGAAGATGGTGTCGCTGCCGGAAGAACCCTGGATGGCGAAGAAGCCGCCGGAGATCGTGCCGCCATTGATGAGTGTATTGCCGCCGGCGATGAATTGCGCGCCGGTATGACCGCCGCCGATCGATCCGCTGTCGTAGACGAGGACGACATTGCCGCTCGACGTCCCGCTGATGCGGAGTCCCGTCGTGTTTGCTCCGGTGCCGACGGCCGTCCCGCGAATGTTGACGAGATTGTCGTCCGAATTGTCGATGACGATGGCTGCTTCGGCATTGCCCGTCCCCTCCGCAATCCCGCCGGCCGCGATCGTCACATTGTTGTGGATCGATCCATTGGAGAGCAGCACCGCCCCGCTATAGGTCGAGGCCGTCGCCTGATCGCTGACGGTGACGCGCGAGCCGATGGTGCCGTCGAAAACGACCGCGGGAATCCCGGCGCCCGGCAGCAGCGACGTCGGCGTGCCGTCGCCGATATTGACCGTGACGTTGCTGCGGCCGGTGGCGTTGATGTGGTCGGTGTTGCCGAGGCCGGTGCAGGTCGCAACGTCGCCCGAATTGAGCGCGCCGATCGTGCCGGTGCCCGCCACCGTGCAGGCCGCGAGGGCCGGGCCGGTCGTCAGGGCCGGGAGTGCAACGAGCACCAGCGGGGCCAGTGCCGTGGTGACGAGCAGTCTGCTACGCCGGATGGCGGCCGTTGTGGTGTTTTGCGCACAGATCGGTATTGCGGTCGGCATCGACGGATTCCCTCATTCCAGCGCAATTGCTAGCGGGGCCGTCGCCGCGGTTCTTGGCGTTATGCGAAATGCCCTATGGCCAAAGGCGCAAGCCGCCGGTTTGCGCTGGCCCTGTTGCGGCGGTGCCACGGACCGTGGCGCCGCTTGTCGTCAGAGCACGTGGGCAAAAGCGCAGGGGGGATGACGTTGCGGGCAACCCGAATATCGAGGGTGAATTGGGTTCCGAAGCCATTTTCACTTTTTGTTGTTGGTTCAGAACCGGGTCCTGCCTCATTGATTGATGAAAATCGATGGGAATTAAGAAGGATCGGGACATGCGAACAGAGCGGATTGCGCTGGGTGTGGCGCTCGCGGTCGGCGGCATCGTCGCGCAGGGCGCTGCATTCGCCCAGGAATATCGCGGCACCATGGAACAGCAGATGGCATGTACGCCGGACGTCTGGCGTCTTTGCAGCGACCAGATCCCGGACGTGAGCCGGATCACCGCCTGTCTGCAGCAGAACACGCCGCAGCTGTCGAGCGGCTGCCGTGCCGTGTTCCAGTCCAACAACCAGATGCCGCCGCAGCAGCAGGTCCCGCGCAACCGCGCCGCACCGCCGCGCTATAACAATGCGCCGCCGCCACCTCCGCCGCGCCCCTATGACGATTACGACGATTAGGCTCTGAAGGGCGCATGATCCGGAAAATTGCGCAGCGCTAAAGCACGATCCGGAAAAGTGCGAAGCGGTTTTCCGGAAAGATCATGCGTAAACAACAACCTAAAGCGCGATGACGATTCATCCAGATCTCATCGCGCTTTAGGCGCGACGACGCGTCGTGCCGCCCCGTTCAGCGCTCCGTCTTGCTGTCCGATTCAGGTCGTTGTCCAAGCACCATCCGCAGGACGACACCGAAGAGAATGGCTGCGACCGGCCAATGGAACCAGATCTTATTGCCAGTGAAAAGATTAATCAGAATCAGGAAGGCCGACACCGTGAGGGCCGCTGCCAGCGGGCGGGGCAGCTTTGCGAGCCAGTCCGAGACGACACTCGTCGCCGAAGACAGCTCGCGCCTGTCTTCCATTCGCGGAGCACGCGCTCTCTCTGAGACAGCTGCGCTTGCCTCGATCGGGACGCTTCCCGGCACCGCAGTTTGGCTACCCAGGGTCAGCCGATAGCTGGTCAGGGGCGCGATGTTCTTCAGGGGACGCTGGCCGAGACAGTCGAAGCCAACCGATAATTTGTTGTGCACCTGGTCATAGACCGAGCTCGAGATCACGACGCCGCCGGGCTCAGCGAGCTCTTGCAGCCGTGCTGCGATATTGACCCCGTCGCCATAGATGTCGGAGCCGTCCACCATCACATCGCCGAGGTTGATGCCGATGCGAAACCGCATCGGGCTCGCCTGAGGCGCGTCCGCAGCCTGACTGGAGATTTCCTGCTGAATTTCGACCGCGCATTGCACGGCCTCGACGACGCTGGCGAACTCGGCGATCACGGCATCGCCCCAGGTATTCACGATGCGGCCGTCACGGCGCTCGACCAATCGCGCGATGGCGGTGCGGTAGCGGCGGAGCGTCTCCAGCGTTCCGGTCTCGTCTGCTTCCATGAGACGAGAATAGCCGTACACGTCAGCGCACAGCACGGTGGTCAGTCGTCGCTTCACCTTGTCGTCGGTCATGGTCGTTATGCTAGCCTCCCTGACCGGCAAATGCACCAGGCATCGCAGCCCGTGCCCGCCTTACGGCCTGACCTCGCAGACGTCGACCCATTCGGCGGCGGTCAGCTCGGCCATCCGGTCGGGGGTAATGCGCACCGCGCTGTGGGTCGAGCCCGCGGCCGGGACCACCACGTCGAAAGCCTTCAGGGAGAGGTCGCAATAGATCGGCAGCGGCGACTTCAGCCCGAACGGGCAGACGCCGCCGACCTCGTGTCCGGTGATGTCGGCGACCTCGTCCAGCCCCAGCATCTTCGGCTTGCCGCCGAACTGTGCCTTGACCTTCTTGTTGTCCATGCGCGAGGTGCCGGCGGCGACGATCAGGATCACGCGTTCGCCGACGCGCAAGCTCAGCGTCTTGGCGATCATTCCGGGCTCGACGCCATAGGCTTCGGCGGCCAGCGGCACCGTGGCCGAGCTGATCGGGGATTCCATGACGGAGATGTCGGGGGCTTTCTCGGCGAAAAAGGCGCGAACGGATTCCAGGCTCATTCCGGGCAGCTCATGTCAGACTTTGCGGGCGGGCGGCGATGCCTAAGCAATCATTGGCAGCTCGGAGAGCGCCCGGACACGATGATCCGGCGCAAAGCCAAGCTCGTCCATCTGGGTGCGGATCGCCCTGAACATGGTCAGCGGTGCCACGAGTTCGTTCTCGACGCAAGCCAGCGCCATCGCCTCCGGCGTCACCCGCTCGATCCAGGCGACATTCAGCCCGAACGCCTTCGCGCCCGCCACGTCCCAGGGGTTGGAGGACACGAACAGAGTCTCGCTCGGTGCGGTGCCGAGCACTTCCCCGATCAGCATGTAGGCCTCCGGACTCGGCTTGAAGATCTTCTTGGCGTCAACGCTGATGGTGGCATCGAGCAGACGATCGAGCTTGGTGTTGCGCACCAGCGCATTCAGCATGTCCGGGCTGCCGTTGGAGAGGATGGCGAGCTTTCGCGGCTTGAGCGCTGCGAGCGCGCTTGTCGCATCCGGATAGAGATCGAGATGCAGATATTTTTCGATCACCCGCTCGAAGGTCTCGCTCTCATAGTCCAGCCCGAGCACGCGCAGCGTGTAGGCCAGCGAGTCGCGGGTGACCGCGGCAAAATCCTGGTAACGCCGCATCAGCGAGCGCAGCCAGGTGTATTCGAGCTGCTTGATGCGCCAGACCTGCGTGATGATCTCGCCGTAACCCGGAAACGCGTCCTCGGTGATCTCAGCCACCGACTGGATGTCGTAGAGCGTCCCGTAGGCGTCGAAGACGACGGCTTTGTGGCTCATGGGCTGTCCTTCCAGGATCGTTGTGGGCGCAGGGACTCGGCTTCGTGAGTGCGCATGAGCTCAACCCATCCTGCCGACCGCCAATCATTGAACTTCGGCATAGCGGATGATGCTCTGATTCTGAACGCTTGCGATCAATTCATCTGCGCGAGACAAAAGCCGTTGGAGCAACGGGGAGGAATTTGCCTGGTTGAACCCCAAAGCTAAATCGACAGTTGGCGCTCCTCCCTCGATCGCTCTGGCAACAACGTTGGGTGCCAGCATGTTCTGCGCATAGAGGGGGACAAGGCTGATTCCGCCTGTGGACGCTACGAGCGACATTGCCGACGATATATTCTCGCCTTCGTACTTTGCCTTGAGCGTGATCCCAACCCTGGATGCATAGTCATCAATGACGGCTTGCAGCACCGGAGAGGTTCTTGCCGAGCTGACGTAGATTTCCCCGGCGAGATCTTGCGGCCGAATCTTTTTGCGGGAAGCCAAACGATGGTCAGCCGGAAGCACAGCAATCAAGGGCTCCTTCGCCAGCATCTTAAAGATTAGACCCGCACTCTCTTTCTCGGGCCGAAGGAAGGCGATATCCAACTTTCCTCGCATCAACGCGAGCGTGAGTTCCGGGGAGGATTGAGTGCAGAGCGTGACTTCGACCTCGGGTGCTTCCTCGCGGAGGATCCGCAACAGATGGGGTAGCCACATGACCTCCAATCCAACCAGGAATCCCATGGAAAGCGCGGGTCGCTGCGGTTCGGCCGTCCGCCGGGCACCATCAGTCGCCGCCTCGACTTGCAAGAGCGCCAGCCGAGCGTGATCGAGAAACACTCTTCCTGCGGCTGTCAGCGTCACGCCGCGGGCCTGGCGCTCCAATAGCTGTACTCCAACTTCGTTTTCCAGATCGCGAATCTGTCGACTCAAAGACGGCTGCGATGTGTTCAGCCGCCGCTGGGCAGCGGTCAAAAAGCTGCCTTCCTCCGCCACGGCAACGAAATAGCGCAAATGCCGAAGTTCCAATTCGCCCTCGTATATCTTTGAGGCATAGCTCCGAGCGTACAAGGTCTTAGTCATCAACAGAAGGGGGATTTAGCTTCGCGCAGTTTCAAACCATTAAGGGACAAGGAAGAATGTCGACAACCTCCAAGCCTAGCATCGTGTTCTGTCACGGCCTCTGGGCCGATGGCTCCTGCTTCAGCAAGGTCATCCCCGCTTTGCAGGCCGACGGTCACGAGGTGATCGCCGTCCAATACGGGCTCAATAATTATGCGGATGACGTGGCGACCGTGAAGCGCACGCTGGGACGGGTCAGCAGCCCCTCAATCCTCGTCGGTCACTCGTATGGAGGAGCCACCATCACGGGCGCGGGGACCGACGGCCGCGTCGCCGGCCTGGTTTATATCGCTGCCGTCGTTCCGGATGTCCAGGAGACCGTGCAGAGCCAGCTCAACAAATACCCGACCGAAATCTTCTCCCAGATCGAGGTCGCGGGCGGACGCGTCTGGATCAAGCCGGAAGGCGTCAAGTACTTCGCGGGAGACCTTCCCGAGCAGGAGCAGAAGCTGGTGTGGGCGACCCATTACCCGCCGGCTGCCGACTTGCTCGAGCAGCAGAAGCTCGATGAGGTCGCCTGGAAGTCCAAGCCGAGCTGGTACATCCTCGCCCGCAAGGACCAGACCGTGCATCCCGATCTTCAGCGTTTTCTGGCGAAGCGCATGAATGCGATCACCGTCGAGACCGATAGCAGCCATGTCACCATGCTCTCGCAGCCCGACGTGGTCATCGAGGTCATTCGCAAGGCTGCTGCGGCTGTCGAAGGCGGTCAGTCGAAATAAATCACGGTTCGCCCGCGAGGGAGGCGCGTTCAAGGCGTCTCCCTTGTTCGATTCGGGTGATTTCGAAAGACGCAGCTGCATCCTTCGACAGAAATTCGGGCTGCAATCGCGCCTCCTAAGGAGTGCCCATGTCCACCACATCGAAGCCAACAATCGTCTTTTGTCACGGTATCTGGGCTGATGGCTCGTGCTTCAGCAAGGTCATTCCTGCGTTCCAGGCGGATGGCCACGAGGTCATTGCCGTCCAATATGGTTTGGACTCCTATGAAGAAGACCTTGCGACGGTGAAGCGCACGCTCAACCGCGTCGGCAGCCCGGTCCTCCTCGTCGGCCATTCCTATGGCGGAGCGACCATCACGGGCGCCGGCACCGATGATCGCGTGGTTGGCCTGGTCTACATCGCAGCGGTTGCGCCCGATGCGGGCGAGACCGTGCAAGACCAGCTCAACAAATTCCCGTCGGACATTTTCTCACGTGTCGAGGTCGCAGACGGTCGTGCCTGGATGCTGCCGAACGGCACCGAGTTTTTCGCCGGCGACCTTTCCGAGGCTGAGCAGAAACTGGTATGGGCCACCCATTATGCGCCCGTCGCCGATCTGTTCCAGCAGCAGAAGCTTAGCGCTGACAAGGTCGCGTGGAGATTGAAGCCGAGCTGGTACATCCTGGCTACTGGAGACCACACCGTGCATCCCGACTTGCAACGCTGGGTCTCGAAGCGCATGGGCGCGACGGTCACGGAGGTGGCGAGCAGCCACGTGCCGATGCTCTCCCGGCCCGAAATTGTGATCGACGTCATTCGCAAGGCGGCAGCCGCCGTTCAAAAAGGCTGATCGAAGTCGGCGTTGGCATGGACGAAGCCGTCGTAGGGCGGCTTCACTCCTCTGTTCGCGACAGTTCGGGGTGGGTCAATTGTGGGCACAAGAACTCCGCTTGGGGGAGTACGCGCTGTCGTCAGCTTACCAAGGCACGGCGGAAGTTTGCCACTGCAGGCATGATCGGTGGCTTGTGATCTAAAGGGGCATGGCATCGAAGTGTGATTGACGTCACAGAGCCAATGCTTGCCTTTCATCAGGCTCGACGTAGGCTGCGCACACTTTGATCGGGGCCTACAATGGGCGCTCTTCGCTGGTTTTCATTATTCTTTTTCATCTGGCTGACCTGCGGTTCGGCGCATGCCGAGCGTCGCGTGGCGCTGGTGATCGGTAACTCGGCTTATGAAAAGGTCGCGCGGCTCGGCAATCCCTCCAGCGACGCAGCACTCGTGGCGGAAACCTTGAAGGCTGCTGGCTTCGATCTTGTCGACCTGCGTCATGACCTAAAAGTAGCTGATATGAGGCGGGCGCTGCGGGACTTTATCGAGCAGTCCCGCGATGCCGAGGTTGCGGTCGTTTACTATGCAGGTCATGGCATCGAGGTTGATGGGGTCAATTATCTCGTCCCGATCGATGCTGTCCTCGAACGTGACACTGACATTTATGACGAGGCAATGTCGCTGGATCGGGTGCTAGTAGCGATCGAGCCTGCGAAAAAGTTGCGGCTGGTGGTTCTTGACGCATGCCGTGACAGCCCGTTCTCGAAGGTGATGAAGCGGACCCTCGCTTCCAGGGCGATTGGGCGCGGCCTCGCAAAGGTAGAACCGTCAAGCCCCAACACCCTGATTGCCTTCGCATCAAAGGCAGGTTCAACAGCGCTGGATGGTGATGGCAGGAATAGTCCGTTCACGGCGGCGATGGTTCACCACGTCACCAAGCCAGGCCTGGATCTGCGAAAGGCTTTTGGTTACGTCCGCGACGAAGTCTTGAAGTCTACCGCCAATAGGCAAGAGCCATATCTCTACGGCTCGCTTGGAGGCGATGATCTTTCGCTTGTCCCGGCAGCGGCGGCGCCGTCACCAACAGGACCGCAGGCTGATCCTCAGACGGCGATCCGAAGGGACTACGAGCTGGCGCTCCAACTCGGCACCCACGATGGCTGGGAAGCCTTTCTGTCTCAATATCCAGATGGCTTCTATGCCAACCTTGCGAGAGCGCACGCGAAAAAAATCGCTGCAGAAGAGGCGCGGGCAGCTGCCGCTGAAAAGGCGAGGCTAGCGGAGCAGGAGAGGGTCCGACTTGCTGCAGAAGGTGCAAGACAGTTCGAGATAGAAAAAGCAGCAGCGGCTGCCAAGGCTGCTGAAGAGGCCCGCATCGCTGCCGAGAAGGTCAAGCAGATCGAGCAGGACAAGGCTGCTGCCGCTGAAAGAGCTCGTCTGACAGCCCAGGAGAACGCGGCACGGGAACTCGCAATTCGAGAGAAGGCCTCGCGAGAAAACAACCAGCAAGTCGCTGCTCTACCACCTCCCGTCGAGACGGAGCAGATCAGCGCCGATACAGCGCGCGCGCTGCAAGCCGAGCTACGTCGCGTGGGATGCAATGTGGGCGTTGTGGACGGCGTTTGGGGTGAGCCCTCGCAGAAAGCCCTCGACCTCTTCAACAAGCACGCGGGCATGAAACTGAATGTGAGCGTCGCCACTACCGACGCGCTCGACGCTGTCAAAAACAAGGGCGGGCGAATATGTCCGCTGATTTGCGAGAACGGCTACCGCGCGGAGGGGGACCGCTGCACGAAAATCAGCTGCCGCAAGGGCCACGTCCTGAACGACGAGAATGAGTGCGAGAAGAAGGGCGCATCGCCTGAAGCAAAGAAAAAGCCGGAGCTGCAGCACCGCGAAGTAAGACCCTCTTCGTCGTCCGCCGTCACGCGCGCTGATGCGGCTCTATCTAACGGCACCTACCAGAAATGCATGGGCCCCATCACGGGATGTTACGCAAGGGCTATTCAGCAGATGGACCCGCAGAGAGCCAAAATCTGGTGCAGTCGGCAGCCGACGTGCTGAATCACTCAGGCGGTGGAGTCGTTCCACGGTCGAGGTGCAAGGCGCATGCTCTCAATGATCGATTTGCTTTCTTTCCGGGTCAATTCTTAGGTGAAATCTCCTAGGTAAAATCTGACTTTACGCTGAATCGAGGGGGCGGTTGATGTCGAGGATTTTTGCAGTTCTTTTGATTGTGATGTGTTCGCTGGTGTTTGCGGTCGAAGCGAGGGCTCAGGTGCACAGTCCAGCAGCCAAGATGAGCTCTGACAACGGACAATGTCCCACCGGAAGTTGCGCCATGGACGGTTCGGCTTTTGCAAAACACCGCAAATTTTGTTCGCCAGCCAACTGTCTAAACAACCGCTTTAAGAGGAAGCAGACGCAGTAGAGTTTGCATGGTGTTCGATGCAACCATTCAAGCTAGACAGTCGGCTGACCTCCTCGCCGCGTCCAGGTTGCCCGCTCGGCGAAGACCTGGCTGACCTCCGCCATGTGCTCCGTGCCCCACGTGCAGAGCGGCACGAGAGCCTGGGCCAGACTGTGGCCCAACGGGGTGAGGCTGTAGTCCACCCGCGGCGGCACCTCCTTGTAGTCGGTCCGCTTCACGAGCCCGTCGGCCTCCCGCTCCTTCAACTGCTGGATCAGCACCTTGTCGCTGACGTCGCGGATGGCGCGCCGGTAGCGGTGGCCGCGTTCCTGGCGTCCTCGGACAGCAGCTTCATGACCGGCGGCGAGGTCTTCGTCGATGGCGGCCTGGCGCAAGTCTGAAACCTCAGGTCTGAAACCTCAGGTCGGAAGCCTTCCGCTAGGTGTCAGGGGGACGGTGCGCTCCCTCCCGCTTGCGAGGGCTGGAGTGGGGGTGTCGCCGCATCGGGAAAGTCATCGTGTGGAGAAAGCCCCCACCCGCCGCGCTCAGGTGCGCAAGTGCGCTGCCGAGCGCGTCGACCTCCCCCGCACGCGGGAGAGGTTGCAGCGAGCCCGTGGCGCCTCAGGCGATTCCACCTACAGCCATTCCGCTTCAGATCCCCAGCAGCTTCCGCGCGTTCGCCTTGAGCACCTTCGGCCGGATCTCGTCGCGGATCTCGATCTTGGCGAAGTCCGACAGCCAGCGGTCCGGCGTGATCACCGGCCAGTCCGAGCCGAACAGCATCTTGTCCTGCAGAATCGAGTTGATGTAGCGCACCAGGATCGGCGGGAAGTATTTTGGCGACCAGCCGGAGAGGTCGATATAGACGTTCGGCTTGTGGGTCGCGACCGACAGCGCTTCTTCCTGCCAGGGGAAGGAGGGATGCGCCAGGATGATCTTGAGGTCGGGGAAATCAGCCGCGACGTCGTCCATGTACATCGGGTTGGAATATTTCAGCCGCATGCCCATGCCGCCGGGCATGCCCGATCCGACGCCGGTCTGGCCGGTGTGGAAGAGCGCGACCGCGCCGCCATTGTTGATCTCTTCGTAGAGCGCATAGGCCATGCGGTCGTTGGCGTAGAAGCCCTGCATGGTCGGGTGGAATTTGAAGCCGCGCACGCCGTATTCCTCGATCAGCTTGCGCGCCTCGCGTGAGCCGAGCTTGCCCTTGTGCGGGTCGATCGAGACGAAGGGGATGAGGACGTCGAGATGGTCGGAGGCGGCCTCGATCATCTCGTAATTGTTGTAGCGGCGGAAGCCGGTCTCGCGCTCGGCGTCGACCGGGAAGATCACGGCGGCGATGTTCTTGGAGCGGTAGTAGGCCGCGGTCTCAGGCACCGTCGGCGGATGCTTGTTCGGCGACTTGAAATACTCCGCCATCTGCGCCTGGAAATCGTCATAACCATCGTCGGGGTGGCAGCCGCAGGGCTCCTCGGCGTGGGTGTGGATGTCGATGGCGACGACATCGTCGATATTGGGCAGCTTCAGCTTCGGCATGGGTTTCCTCCCGACGGGTTGCCAAATTGATTATATGATATAACGAATTTGGCAAGGTGTCGTCGAAAGGTCTGATTCCCCGGGGATAAATCGGGCCGATCCGGCCGCTTTGACGGTGCATGGGGTTGTTTTCACGAATTTGCCGGTTCGGAACGGGGCAGTTAACATTGACATGACCTCCCGCCATGCCTTAAGAACCGCCCCGTCCCGGGCGGTCGTCCGCCGGCGGGAAAAATCTCATTTTGCCACATTCGCGCGTGCCGAAACGGTAGTGCCGAACACGGCCTTTCGAACGTTCAGGATTCCGCCATGAAGGTCCGTAACTCGCTGAAATCGCTGCGCGGTCGCCATCGCGCCAACCGCCTGGTCCGCCGCAAGGGCCGGGTCTATGTGATCAACAAGGTGCAGCGCCGCTTCAAGGCTCGTCAGGGCTGATATTGCCCTGCCGGACGCCCGCGCGCGCCCCGCAAGACCACGGTCTCACACGAGTTTGACGCCGCCTTTGCTTTGCAAGGGCGGCTTTGCGCGTTTAGACTTTGACCATGGCAGTGAGATTCCTCTTCGCGCGCACCTTGTGTCTGGCCCTTGTGCTGGGAACCTCCGGCCTTGCTCCGGCCCTGGCACAGCAGGTTGATCCACCCGGCAAGCAGAAGAAGCTCCCCGAGGCGCCGGCCAAGCTGCCCAAGGTCGATCGCAACAAGAATCTCGAATTCCTGTTCGGCGCGCTGAAGGCGGCGCCCGACGAGGCCAGCGCCAAGCATGTCGAGGCGCGGATCTGGGCAATCTGGCTGCAGACCCCGAGCGACACCGCGGCGCTGTTGATGGCCCGCGCCAAGACCGCGGTCGACGCCAAGAAGATCGAGGTCGCGATCAAGCTCTTGGATTCGGTCATCAAGCTCAGGCCCGACTACATCGAGGCCTGGAACCGGCGCGCCACGCTCTACTACATGCAGAATGACTATGGCCGTTCGCTCGCCGACATCCAGCAGGTGCTGATCCGCGAGCCGCGCCATTTCGGCGCGCTCGCAGGCCTCGGCATGATCATGCAGGAAGTCGGCGACGAGAAGCGCGCGCTCGAGGCCTATCGCAAG
The DNA here is from genome assembly GCF_054863005.1 of Bradyrhizobium sp. 25ACV. NCBI lineage: Bacteria > Pseudomonadati > Pseudomonadota > Alphaproteobacteria > Hyphomicrobiales > Nitrobacteraceae > Bradyrhizobium > Bradyrhizobium sp. 25ACV. Next base: position 2,527 of record NZ_JAVAYO010000007.1, on the reverse strand, counting down.
GCGCTCGCCGTCAATCCGCATCTCGAAAAGATCCCCGACCAGGTCAAGGCGTTGACCGAGAAGGTCGAGGGACGAGATATCTAGCGCACGATCCGGACGCGGATAGTTTGATCATCTTCCGAGTGATGGCCGCCTGCGCCGATTAACCACGATCGGAAGCGCGGCATCGTGAGGACTATTGCCGACCCAGCCGCAGGCCTACCTGCATGGCAGGAGCAAAAGCCATGAAGCGTTTGATCTTTGCGGGTAGCTTGCTGCTCGCGTCGGGGACGGTGAGCTTCGCCGACGGACTTTTCTGGGTGGTCGGCAACCGCGCCACCGGAAAATGCAACATCGTGACCAGCAATCCGGTCATCATCGGCGATATCTGGTTCGGCGACGGTCCCTACAAGTCGAGGGCCGATGCCAAGCTTGCCCGTTCGACGATCCGCGCCTGCCCCGCACTTACGCCGGACGAGGAAAAGGACGAGGACGGAGCGAACTAGTCTGCGTGCCAAGCATGATCCGGATCCGAAGGGCCGCGTTGGCGAAAAGTGTGCAGCGGTTTTCCGACACGATCATGCTCGATAGAGAGCCTAAAGTGCGGTCCACCGCGCTTTAGTGCAGGGCGTTGCCGCCGCGCTCGACCAGGCCGTGATCGGCGGCTGCGGCGTAAGCCTTTGCAAGCTCCGATTCCAGGTGCTCGTTGATCAGCAGCAGCGCCCGCACGGCACCGCGCAGGTCGCCGTTGCAGCTCGCCACGATCTCGTCGATCGCAGTGTCGTTCGATCTGAAGCTCATCGAAAATCCTCCGGTTCAAATCAGGACAAATCCTGCCGGTCTTTCCCGCATCCCCTGAGGTTGCCCTGGGGCCTGCGAGGAGGATCGGCGCCCACCCGCGCCTAGATGGCGGAACCGACCATGGCGATTATATGGAGGCCGCGATGACGGCCCCATGATGCTGTTCGGAGGCTTGCGTGTCCTCCTCGAATATTGTTGATTCCATTGAGTTTTCACGTTCTTCAATTATGCACATATCCACAGCCCCGGCAGTTTCGGCGCAAGTCCGGAAAGCCGCCGGAGCGAAACTGCCACCCGTAACGCCCGTAACTGCCCTGTGCCCAGGCTTACCCGGATTCTCTCCATGATCGTGATGTCAGTCGTGACGGCGCTGGTTTTGCTGGCGCTGGTCACGCAGGCTGGAATTGTCGCCGTTCAGCGCGCCTTTCCGCCGCAGGGCGGGATGGTCGAGGTCGACGGCGCGACGCTTCACGTCGTCGATATCGGTCCGCGCGATGCAGGCCTGCCGATCGTGATGCTGCACGGCGCCAGCTCCAATCTCGAAGCGATGCGGCGCCCGCTCGGCGACCTGCTCGCCAAAGACCATCGCGTCATCCTGGTCGACCGTCCCGGCCATGGCTGGAGCACGCGCGCGCGGCGCCAGGATTCCACGCCGCAGATCCAGGCGCGGATGATCGATGAGGCGCTTGGCAAGCTCGGCATCGATCGCGCGGTCTTCGTCGTGCATTCCTGGAGCGGCGCGCTCGGCGCCCGGATCGCGCTCGATCATCCCGGCCGCGTCGCCGGCCTCGTCATGCTCGCCCCCGTCACCCATCCCTGGCGCGGCGGTGTCGGCCGTTACAATGAGTTCATCGCAACGCCGGTGATCGGTCCGCTGCTCGCCTACACGATCACCCTGCCGCTCGGCTACTTTCTGGCCGAGCCCGGCGCGCGCAACGTGTTCCTGCCGCAGATGATGCCGGATGGATTCGTGCAGGACTCCGCGACGCCGCTGCTGCTGCGACCGCGCGAGTTCATCGCCAATGCCTATGATCTGGTGACGCTGAAGGAGGCGGTGACTGCGCAAGCCGCGCGCTATGGCGAGATATCGGCGCCGGTCACGATCATTGCCGGCGAGCCCGACAAGACGGTGAAGACCAACATCCACGCGCGCCCGTTCGCAGCCATGGTGCCGAATGCGAAGCTGATCGTGCTGCCCGATCTCGGCCACATGGTGCAGAACGCCGTGCCGGAGCTCGTGAAGACGGAAATCGAGACGATGATCGGGAAAATCGCCCCGGCGCAGGCGGCCGCCGATTAGAGCGTCTTCGAGCGAAGTGGCTGCTCCCGTAGCCCGGATGCAGCGACTTGTCCGCCATAGCTCGAAGAGCGACGGCGGAAGCGCAATCCGGGGCCGCTCCCGGCATCTCGCACCGTCCCGGATTACGCTGGCGCTCCATCCGGACTACGGCACCGAGAGCCTGTGTCGCCCTCTGTCAATCCAATTCGCTAAAAATATTCCACTTTACCGAAATTCGGTTTCGGCGTATGTGTCGCCCATCCCGGCTCACCCAAGAGGGGCGATCATGTGTCGTCACTATCGCGAGCCGGGCTTGCGGTGGACGCGGCAGCGTCGGCACGAGATGGTACGGGCAGGGCGGGTAGTCCCTGTGAGCCCGAAACCGCGTGTAGATGAGCGGCGCTGTTCAGTTCGTCTCGCCACATTCTTTCGGCAACGTCGACAAGGCCGGGAGATAATGTGGTGACC
>NZ_JAVAYO010000074.1:0-277 GCF_054863005.1 Bradyrhizobium sp. 25ACV | reverse complement strand
CCCCCGCCCAGAGGACCTTGACCGTGATCGGGAGCTTGACGTCGTTCTTGCCGTACTTGATCCGCGCGAGGAACGTCCAGTAGTCGCCGCGGAGCTTGCTGACGCTCTCGATCTCGTAGCGCTCTTCGGAAGCGGGCTTGTCGGGCTGCCCGTCGACCGTGAACCGCCCCACGAGGACCGTGTTGGCCATCCGCTCGGTGAATTCCTTCTCCAGCGCGGCCTTGTCGGGCTTCTTCTCGCCGTTTTCCGATTTGGACTCGTCCTTCTGCGGTTTCGC
>NZ_JAVAYO010000073.1:0-277 GCF_054863005.1 Bradyrhizobium sp. 25ACV | reverse complement strand
CTGGTGATGCCGCCGAAGATGAAGAACAAGGCGAACACGAACACCTGCAGATCGGGCGCATTCACGCCCTTGTTGGCGATGTTGTCGGCATCCTGCGGTGTGTTGGCGGCGTTGATGTGCATGCGATCCTCTCCCGGCCGCTAACGCGCCGTTTCCTGCTCGCCGCCCCCATGCCCGGACCAAGCCGGGTCTGGCAATCCCCCGGGCTCTGGCAATCCGGTAAATCTCATGCGATACCGACGCTAGAAAAAAAGACCCGGATTAGGAGAGTCCGCCA
>NZ_JAVAYO010000072.1:0-277 GCF_054863005.1 Bradyrhizobium sp. 25ACV | reverse complement strand
CCTGCAGCTGCTCAACGGCAGCGGCGCGGAAGGTGTCACCGGCGGCGAGCATGACTTTCTTGCCTTCCAGTTGCAGCTTCTTCGCCAGTTTACCGATGGTGGTGGTCTTGCCAGCGCCATTGACGCCGACCACCAGAATCACGAACGGCTTGTTCTGCGAGGCAATTTTCAGCGGCTGCTCGACCGGCTTGAGCATCGCCGCCAGCTCGGCCTGCAACGACTTGTACAGCGCGTCGGCGTCGGCCAATTCTTTGCGGGCGACCTTCTGGGTCAGGCG
>NZ_JAVAYO010000071.1:0-278 GCF_054863005.1 Bradyrhizobium sp. 25ACV | reverse complement strand
AGGTGCTGGCGCCCGCCATCCGCTACGCCGAGGAGGGCTTTCCCCTGAGCGAGCTGATCGCCTTCTACTGGGACCGCAACGTCGCGATCCTGCGCGAGCAGCACCTGCCGGGGGCGTTCGCGGAAACCTATGCGCTGGGCGGACACGCGCCGGAGAAGGGCGAGATCTTCAAGAACCCCGACCTGGCCCGCACCTACCGGCTGATTGCCGAAAAAGGCCGCGACGCATTTTACCGCGGGGAGATCGCCGACCGGATCGACGCCTTCATGCGCGCGAAC
>NZ_JAVAYO010000070.1:0-278 GCF_054863005.1 Bradyrhizobium sp. 25ACV | reverse complement strand
CACCCCTCCGCGCCTGCGCGGAGGGGTTCTGGTAAAGAAACAAGGAATATCTCAATGGCTGAACAATTCGACGTCGTCGTCATCGGTGCCGGTCCGGCCGGCTACCATGCCGCCATCCGCGCCGCGCAGCTGGGTCTGAAGACCGCCTGCATCGACGCTGCGCTGGGCAAGGACGGCAAGCCGGCCCTGGGCGGCACCTGCCTGCGCGTGGGCTGCATCCCGTCCAAGGCGCTGCTGGATTCCTCGCGTCAGTTCTGGAACATGGGCCACATCTTTGG
>NZ_JAVAYO010000069.1:0-278 GCF_054863005.1 Bradyrhizobium sp. 25ACV | reverse complement strand
CCACCCCGCCAAGCCGGTCGCGAACGGTGTCGATCACGCTCGGGCGGCGCTGCGTCGACCAGGGCTTGTCCGCCTCGAACAGATCGCACCGCACCAAATCCATCACGAACGGTTCGACCGAATTGAGCGCGGCGATCACCCATTGCTCGGCGATCGCTTGCCCGGCCGCGTCATCGGGTAAAAGCCCCGTGCCGCGCCGCGCGATATGCAGCACGATCGCGCCCGATTCGAACAAGGCGACATCCTCGTCGCGATAGCACGGCACCTGGCCGAAGGGC
>NZ_JAVAYO010000068.1:0-279 GCF_054863005.1 Bradyrhizobium sp. 25ACV | reverse complement strand
GCCGGGAACGAACAGGATACGGTGGTTGTGCAGCGGCGCTGCCTGCGGGCGACCCGCGATCTCGAGCCGGGTACAATTCTCCGTCCAGAGCACGTGGAAGCTCTGAGGCCGGCGCCGCACGACGCTGTCTTCCCCTACGAAATAGACCGGATTCTTGGCCGGAAAGTTCGCCAATTTATGCGACAAGGTGAACAGTTCACTTGGACAAAACTCGATGAGTGTCGGCCGACTGAGCTCGGGAGAACGGTCAGCATTGGTCGATAACCGATTTCGAGCTCA
>NZ_JAVAYO010000067.1:0-279 GCF_054863005.1 Bradyrhizobium sp. 25ACV | reverse complement strand
GTCGAAGCGCATCCGAACGGCGTCGCGGTGCGTGCCGCCCTGGATGAGGATGTCATCATCGACGTGCAGGTTGCCGTCCATCACCACCTCAATGCCCTGCCAGTGACGCAGCGCTGGAATCGCGCCCGTCTCGCATCCGGTGAAGAAGCGCTGCAGTTCGTCCTCGGTGGCCAGTCTCAGTTCGCGGGCGCCGAGCACCTCACGAACCAGGTCGAGATTGATACGCCGGCTGGCGGGCACCACCAGCTCGACGGGGCGGCCATTCATGAGGACGCCCAC
>NZ_JAVAYO010000066.1:0-279 GCF_054863005.1 Bradyrhizobium sp. 25ACV | reverse complement strand
AGTAGAAGAAACGGAAGCGTCTGTTCCAACAGAAGGCGGTACAGGACTATCAGCAGACCGTATGAACTGGGCAAGTGATGTTCAGCTGGAAACAGCCAAACTGATTGAAGATGGCATGAAAGAGCACGGTGACCAAAGCCTCACAGATGGCGCTTTAACGGTTTGGAAAGCTTACTGTGATCAGAAATCACCTGTGATCCGTAAAGCAGCGTCGTTTGCTGCGGGAATCGAATATTATATTCATTCGCTTGCAAGTGATGCACCACTTTCTCAAGCCCA
>NZ_JAVAYO010000065.1:0-279 GCF_054863005.1 Bradyrhizobium sp. 25ACV | reverse complement strand
CGCGACAAGCTGCTCAAGATGGAAGAAGGCTTAGGCAAGCGCGTGGTCGGCCAGTCGGAGGCGGTGAAGGCCGTCGCGACGGCAGTCAGGCGCGCCCGTGCCGGTCTTCAGGATCCCAACCGTCCGATCGGCTCCTTCATGTTCCTGGGGCCCACGGGTGTCGGCAAGACCGAGCTCACTAAGGCGCTCGCTGCCTTTCTGTTCGACGACGAGCACGCGATGGTGCGCATCGACATGTCGGAATATATGGAGAAGCACTCGGTTGCGCGGCTGATCGGC